>JALRFH010000006.1 GCA_023253715.1 Halieaceae bacterium | reverse complement strand
CATTCCGCCCAAGCTTGCTTGGATATGGTCTCTAAAATCTGCTGACCTTTGGGGCCTGGGAATGGCGCCCGATCCAGGGCCTCTAGCGTCTTTTTGTGTTTCTGACAAAATACTGTGTTGGTCATGATCGAGCTCGTGTTTGGAGTTGCTTTAATAAGTTGACCACCGGCGCGGCGAGTCCTTTCAACATAGCGTCCTCTATTGAGACCCATGCCCCGGAGTCCTCACGGACTTCCGCGGTTGATCTCGACATTGTAAAGACAATCGGTTCAATGTCTAAATGAAAGTGGCTAAAGGTGTGGCGAAAAACGGGCAGTGTTTCGGTTTTGTGGGCGGGTGGGCTTATAAAGTGAATGTCTTCTGGTTTGTCTATCTCAGGAAAGCACCAGAGTCCGCCCCAAATACCCTGTTCTGGGCGACGGATTAAGTACACTTCGTCCTGCGTGTTTCGCAGAATTGCGAAGGTGCTTGTCCGAATAGGCTTGATCGTTTTGGGTTTCTTGCTGGGGTAGTTTTGCCAGGTGTTTGCCGCGCGGGCAATGCAGTCAGTCGACACGGGACATAGCAGGCATGAGGGCGAACTTCGCGTGCAAATCGTAGCGCCCAAATCCATCATGGCTTGGTTGTAGGCTTTGCAATTGTCTGTTGGCGTGAATTGATCGGCGATATCCCATAGTGCTTTATGTACCTTGCTTACGCCCGGCCAGCCTTCGAGCGCCTGATGCCGTGCCAGTACACGCTTGACGTTGCCATCCAGGATGGTCGCGCGTTGGTTAAGCGAGAGGCTTATGATGGCCCCCGCCGTTGAGCGGCCAATGCCGGGTAAAGCTTCGAGCTGTTCAACCGTCGTCGGAAAAACGCCATTGTACTGCTGACACACTTGTTGCGCCGCTTTATGTAAGTTACGTGCTCTCGCGTAATAACCCAGCCCTGTCCAATGCGCGAGCACCTCATCTAAAGATGCCTCTGATAAAGACTCTACGGTGGGAAAGCTGGCCATAAATCGTTCGAAGTAAGGAATAACCGTCGCGACCTGCGTTTGCTGCAGCATGATCTCAGAGACCCAAACTTTGTAGGGCGTTACGTTTTGTTGCCAGGGCAAATGCTTTCGACCGTGGTCTTCAAACCAAGTCAGCACTCGGTCGGCAAAGTTTGCATTATTCAATGATTGGCTCAATCCCGTTTTGTCCTGTTGCATTGGAGTGTATTAAGCGCTTGGTTTCTCATATAATGCGTACCTTTAGAGCTGTTTGAGCACAAGAGGGCATGACATGAGCCAACGTAGCGCTAGCGTAACGCGCAACACGCTGGAAACACAAATCACCGCGAGCGTGAATTTGGATGGTACTGGTGTGGCAAAATTTGATACTGGCATTCCGTTTTTGGAGCACATGCTGGATCAAATCGCACGTCATGGTTTAATTGACTTAGACATTAAGGCGAATGGAGATCTGCACATCGACGACCACCACACGGTTGAGGATATCGGCATCACATTGGGGCAAGCTTTTGCCCAGGCGGTGGGCGACAAAAAAGGTATGACGCGTTATGGTCACGCTTACGTCCCCTTGGACGAAGCTTTGTCGCGAGTGGTTATCGATTTTAGCGGTCGTCCGGGTTTGGTATTTGAAGTGCCTTTTACGCGCGCGTCGGTTGGCGGGTTTGATGTAGATTTGTTCTCCGAGTTTTTCCACGGTTTTGTGAATCACGCCCAAGTCACCCTGCACATAGATAACCTGCGCGGCGACAATACTCACCACCAAATCGAAACGGTGTTTAAAGCCTTTGGCCGTGCTCTGCGCATGGCTTTAGCCGCTGATGAACGTATGGCGGGTGTGACTCCCTCGACCAAAGGGGTTTTGTAAGCTTAATGGCACTACAACGAGTCGCCGTGATTGACTACGGCATGGGTAACTTGCACTCGGTTGAAAGCGCCTTGCAGCACGCGGGTACCTCCGACGTTGTGGTGACAGCCGACCCTGAAATTGTTGCTGCGGCCGATCGCGTGGTGTTCCCAGGCGTGGGCGCCATTGGCGATTGTATGGCTGAAATCAAGCGTCTAGGCTTTGACCGTTTGATTACTGAGGTGGTCGCTTCGGGTAAGCCCTTGTTGGGAATCTGCGTGGGCATGCAGGCTATGATGGAAGGTTCTGAAGAGTCTGGCGGCACCCAGTGTCTTGGCTTATTCGAAGGTGTTGTGCAGCGCTTTCCCGGCGGCATGGATAGCCAAGGCCGGCCCCTAAAAATCCCGCATATGGGGTGGAATACGGTACGTCAGTCAGTGGCTCATCCTTTGTGGCAGGGTATTGAAGACAACACACGTTTTTATTTTGTGCACTCCTACTGTGTGACGCCAACGCGATCTGAAGTACAGGTGGGTGAATGTGAATACGGTCTGCCCTTCGCGGCCGCGGTTGCTCGTGACAATATTTTTGCGACGCAATTTCACCCAGAGAAAAGTCACACGGCTGGTTTGCAATTACTGACAAACTTTTTAAATTGGAACGGATCATGCTGATTATCCCCGCCATCGACTTAAAAGACGGACAATGCGTACGTCTGCGGCAAGGTTTAATGGAGGACAGTACGGTGTTCTCGGATGACCCTGTCGCTATGGCTACGCAGTGGGTTGAGGCGGGTACTCGACGTTTGCATCTGGTGGATTTGAACGGCGCCTTCGCCGGCGAACCTGTCAATGGCGAGGTGGTGCAGGCCATTGCCAAAGCCTACCCGCAACTACCCATTCAGATCGGCGGCGGCATCCGCTCGTTAGAAACGATTGAAGCTTACGTACAAGCGGGGGTGTCGTACGTGATTATCGGCACAAAAGCGGTGCGTGAGCCCGCCTTTGTGGCCGAGGCGTGTAAGGCCTTTCCGGGTCGTGTGATTGTTGGTTTGGACGCAAAGAATGGCTGGGTCGCGACCGATGGTTGGGCCGAAGTGTCGGATGTGC
Organism: Halieaceae bacterium; assembly: GCA_023253715.1. Classification (GTDB taxonomy): domain Bacteria; phylum Pseudomonadota; class Gammaproteobacteria; order Pseudomonadales; family Halieaceae; genus Aequoribacter. Next base: position 3,042 of record JALRFH010000006.1, on the reverse strand, counting down.
AAGCCACAGACTTGGCCAAGCAGTTTGACGCACTGGGCGTCTCGGCCATTGTGTATACCGACATTGCGCGCGACGGCATGATGCAGGGTGTCAACGTAGAAGCCACAGTACAAATGGCACAGGCCTCATCGATTCCCGTGATTGCTTCGGGCGGCATTACCAACATGGAAGACATTAAAGCGCTGGCGGCGGTGTCGACTAAAGGCATCTGTGGCGCAATAACGGGCCGTGCCATCTACGAAGGCACCTTAGATGTGCGAGAAGCGCAAGCCTACTGCGACGAGGTGGGCGCTTAATGGGTTTAGCAAAGCGTATCATCCCTTGCTTGGATGTCGACAACGGTCGCGTCGTGAAAGGCGTAAACTTTGTCGGGATTCGCGACGCTGGAGACCCTGTGGAAATTGCGCGCCGCTATAACCAGGCGGGTGCCGATGAAATTACCTTTTTAGATATTACTGCGAGCCACGAGAACCGTGACACGACGGTGCACACGGTCGAACAAATAGCGCGCGAGGTATTTATTCCTCTAACCGTGGGTGGGGGCGTACGCTCGGTTGACGATATTCGCGTACTGCTCAATGCTGGCGCAGATAAAGTTAGTATTAATACGGCGGCAATTCACAATCCTTCCTTGGTACAAGAGTCGGCAGCTCGTTTCGGTAGCCAGTGTATTGTGGTGGCCATAGATGCCAAAGCGGTACACGAGGATGGCGAAGCGCCGCGCTGGGAAATTTTTACCCACGGCGGTCGCAAGTCAACAGGGATTGATGCTGTGCGCTGGGCGGAAAAAATGGCGGATTTGGGTGCGGGCGAAATCTTGCTGACCAGCATGGATCGCGATGGCACTAAGAATGGTTTCGATTTGGCGGTGACTAGAGCGATCGCCGATGCCGTGCCCATCCCTGTGATAGCCTCGGGTGGTGTGGGTAATCTCGATCACCTGGCGCAAGGTGTGCTGCAAGGGCATGCTGACGCCGTGTTAGCCGCCAGTATCTTTCATTTTGGCGAGTACACAGTGGCCGAAGCAAAGGCGCATATGGCCGCTTGCGGCATAGAGATGCGCCTGTAATCCCGCTTACGGCGCTTCTTGCTCGGGCTCGCTTGGGGCAGCGTCTGACGTTCCCGTGGCGGCACGAACACTGACCCGTTGCTGTAAGATGCTCAATCCCTTCAACAGGGTAAAGGCCTCAAATAACTGATTGTCGTCGTCAAGCAGTTGCAAGCTTTCTTCAGCATTAAATGCCTTTTCGTCTTGCTCCGCTTTATCTTCGGCCTGGACATTTTCTAAGTGACCGCGCAGATCCGCTTCGCTAATCCGGCGCCCGCTTGCAACCGCGGTCACTTTAGCTCGTTCGACGTTTATGTCGGGGGTGATGCCCTCGGCCTGAATAGAGCGCCCTGAGGGCGTAAAATATAAAGCCGTAGTTAATTTAACCGCGATTTCTTCCGACAGAGGCAAAACGGTTTGTACTGAACCTTTGCCAAAACTTTGCGTGCCCATAATCACGGCGCGTTTTTGGTCTTGCAGTGCCCCGGCGACAATTTCGGAGGCACTGGCCGAACCGCGGTTAATCAATACCACAATGGGAGCCCCGTTGAGGCGATCACCCGCTGTCGCTTCGTACTCTGCCGCTGCATCCTCAATGCGACCTTCGGTATACACGACTAGGCCGCCATCTAAAAAATGGTCCGCAACACCGACGCTGGCTTGTAGTACACCGCCTGGGTTATTGCGAAGATCGAGTACCAAGCCGCTCAGTTCGCCTGACTCTAATAATTTATCCAGGCTTTTACCCACGTCCTCGTGTGTTTTCCGTTGGAATTGCGAAATGCGTAAATAGCCGATACCTGGCGCTAGCAGGCGTTCACGCGTACTTTTGACGGGTATGTTGGCGCGCTCCAATTCGACATCAAAGGGTTGGCTCTCGCCACTGCGTCCGATTTCCAGGATGATACTTGTGCCGGCTTCGCCTCGCATTCGGTCGATCGCTTCGCTCAGGGTTTTATTTTCCATGGATTCGCCATCGATGCTTAAAATGACGTCTCCACTTTGCAGGCCAGCTTTGGCCGCTGGCGTATCATCGATGGGCGATATCACGGTAATAAAGCCATTTTCTTTACCGACTTCGATGCCGATGCCACCAAATTCGCCTGAAGTAGAATCCTGGAGCTCGTTGAAGGCTTCCTTGTTGAGGTACACAGAGTGTGGATCCAGATTCGACATCATGCCGCGTATGGCGTAATCCATCAGTTCGCTTTGAGGGATTTCTTTGACGTAGCCTTGGCGGATCTGATTGAAGACGTCGGCGAATCGTTTTAGAGCTTCAAGTGGAAGTTCTTGTTTGATCTCAACCTCTGGCGCCTCGGCCTTGGGTTCTTGCGCGCTGCAAACTGCGCTTAAACTGCTCAGTAAAACGCTGCTGGCGATTAGACGTAGGCTTCTGCTTGGCATAATGTTTCCTTATCTCAGCGACACCAGTTCGCTGGGTTCTGAGGTTCACCTTGGTGGCGTATTTCGAAGTATAGGCCGGGCTCTTCTTGGCCGCCAGTGTTACCCGCTCGCGCAATCATCGCGTTGGGCTCAACCCACTGGCCTTCTTCGACAGAGAGACTGTTATTGTGCGCATAAAGGCTCATGTAGTTTTCACCGTGGTCAATAATCACTAACAGCCCATAGCCTCTGAGCCAATCAGCAAAAACGACGCGGCCGTGATAAATGGTGCGAACGGGGTCGTCAAATCGGTTTTTAAAGCGCACCCCTTGCCATCGGATGCCGGTGTTCCTTGCACTGTTAAAGTGGGTGGTCATTTTCGAGCTGGTGGGCCAAGCTAAGGTACCTTTTTGGCTCGCAAATGGCTCGATCTGAATCGCTTCACTGGTTTGTGCCAGCGTGTCTAGTTCGTCGATTAAGGATTGTAGTCTCGCTTGATCTTGCTCGAGCTGTTGTTTTCGTAGTTGCAGAGATTCGGCCAATTGGGTGACCTTGATTAAAGCATTCGAGCGCTCGAGTTGCTGTTGGTTGAGGGTGCGTTCTTGTCCTTG
>JALRFH010000195.1 GCA_023253715.1 Halieaceae bacterium | reverse complement strand
AGCGCGCGCAACAGGGATAACAACGGTGCCACCGGTAATCTCTGACCATCGATTGAATCGGATACTGCCCATGCAGACAGCGTCATCCATATAGTTCAGACGCTCGGGCGAAAGCTCACGCGCAACCGTTGGATAAAGATCTTCATCACCCGAGAAGAAAATCTTCACGTTGGCTTGTTCTTTATTAGGAACAAAATGCACCGGCAGATTAGTGATCTCACTGAGATGATAGAAATGCATTGCGATCAACCAACGTTGCTCTTCTGCATCGCCAGATGTGCTGTTAACCCAAACGCGCAGTGGCTGGTGCCATTTACGAATCAATGGACGAACTTGCTCGTACTCACCTCGCATAGCGATATCGAGAAAAGCATGTTCGATGTATTTAGGGTTTTGCCAATGCGGTAGCTTCTTCTGAGTCGCGGCAAAAACACTCGCCGTCAGCAAACATGCCAATAGCAGTATCAGTGTTAGGTGATGCCAGCGAGATGACTTCATAATTGATTAGGGACTCAGTTATGACATTAAGTTGATATCGAATGTAGCCACCTAAATCCGTTAGTTCAACAAACAGTTGCATATCAATAAATACTAATAATCTGGTATGCCTTTAGCTTGTTTATTGTCTTGACGCTAACCCCTCTTTTACTTAGACCAACAGCAGATAAATAACATGCATAAAAAAGCCCGGCTTAGCCGGGCTTTTTTTCGATATCGTTTAATTAAAACGGAATATCTTCGTCGGTATAACCGTTATCCATAGAAGCTGGTGCGGGCGCTGATTGCGAGCCACCTTTTGATTGGCCACCGCCAAATTCTGCACTACCGCCACGACCACCGCCGCCTAACATCTGCATATTGTCCGCAATGATCTCAGTGGTATAGCGATCTTGGCCTTGTTGATCTTGCCACTTACGGGTTTGCAAACGGCCCTCAAGATACACCTGTGAACCTTTCTTAAGGTACTCACCCGCAATCTCAGCTAAGCGGCGAAAAAACACCACGCGGTGCCACTCGGTTCGCTCTTGCATCTCACCGGAGTTTTTATCTTTCCATGACTCAGAAGTAGCAACCGTGATGTTGCACACGGCATTACCATTCGGCATGTATTTAACCTCTGGGTCTTGTCCCAAGTTACCTACCAAAATGACTTTGTTAATACCGCGACTCGCCATGTTTTCTCCCCTGATTGACGCAAAAACGTCGATAAATTGTTCTACGAAGTCTACGCCGTCGCGCCCACAATTGCATCCAATCTGGCGCTATCGAGACGCTGTTTATCGACCTTCAGATAAGCCACTCCGTCACTATAGATGACTACCGCCTCTTCTACTCCAGCAACCCCCTCAAGCTGCGCTGCGAGCTCGCTAGCTGCTGCCTCAGAGGCCAGTTGAACAGTTCGCACCTGACTGGTGGTATGGCGCGGTTTACGCATGCCCGAGGCGACCACGAGCCAGATCAGGCAGATCACCGCTGCGAATTCAAATACTCCAGCATTACCCCACTGCTGATGCGCCCAGCCGCCAATCAGACCACCGAAAAACGCGCCCGCGAATTGCGAGGTCGAATACACACCCATTGCGGTCCCCTTGGCATCGGCTGGAGAGGTTTTCGACACGAGTGACGGAAGTGTCGCTTCGAGCAGATTAAAGGCGGTGAAGAAAACGATCAGCGTGATGAACCATGCATTCTCAGAGGCTGGCAGTTGCGCCATCACTAAATGTGTACCAATCAGAACGGTAATCGCCCCTAAGAAAATTGGTTTTAACTGACGTTTCTTCTCGGAAAGGATGATGAACGGCACCATCGACAAAATAGAAATGATCATCACCGGCAGATACACCCAGGTGTGTTCGGTCAGCGGCAAGCCTGCATCACGTAGCGCTAAGGGAATCACCAAAAATACGGCAGTCAGAACGAGGTGCAGCGAAAAGATGCCCACATCTAAACGCAAAAGATCAGAATTGCGTAGAACCTGACCGACCATTTGCGGCAAGGGCACCGCATCGCGGCGGGTGCGACTTGTTTGAGGAGATGGCACGACAAACAGAATGATGAACATACCGATCAGTGCCAATAAAGCTGTTAGCCAAAAGATACCACTGACACCAATCGTGCTACTGATCATCGGGCCAAAAATCATGGCCAGCAAAAATGCCGAGCCGATACTCATGCCAATCAGCGCCATTGATTTAGTTCGTTGTTCTTCACGCGTTAGGTCCGACGCCAACGCCATTACAGCTGCGGCAATCGCACCACTACCCTGCACAGCACGACCCACAATGATCCAAAAGATATCCGTCGACATCGCCGCGATCACACTACCGAGAGCAAACAGAATAAGTCCACCAATGATCACCGGCTTGCGACCAATTCGATCGGATAAGAATCCAAAAGGCAGTTGAAGTAAGGCTTGCGTCAATCCATAAATACCCACCGCAAGGCCCGCCAGCCATGGAGTCGCTCCTTCAAGGGTTTCGGCGAAAATCGCAAAGACCGGCAGAATCAGGAACAGACCCAACATGCGTGACCCATAAATACCGGCCAAGCCAATGACAGCACGCCGCTCGGCTGAGGTCATTTTGTTGTTCTGAAAACTGCTCAAGAAAAACTCCGCCAGCGAACGGAAATCTTCTATACTTCGAGCTCTCCTTGCCCATCATTGCATCTTACGCTTCGCCAAGCGCAGTCGCGTTTTAAGCTGGTTTTGCAAATCTTTTATGGGTTGGTCTGTGGTCAGGTCCTTGGCGAGATTGATTTCAGCAAGCTTG
>JALRFH010000147.1 GCA_023253715.1 Halieaceae bacterium | reverse complement strand
TTATTGCGTGCAACCGTGCTAAACGATGGTAACGTGTTGTCACACGAACTCGTTGGGCGTTTGCTCGCTGAGCGGGACGCTGCAATGTCTGGCGCTACGAAATTACGGGATGCGGACCGTGCGTTGAGCCACTATTCGCTGGCCGCTCTTGAGTCCCGTTATTTCAAAGAGCTTCTGGAACAATATCGAGGCGACAAGAAAGCCGCAGCTAAAACCGCTGGGATTAGTCTCAGAACCTTGTACCGCAAACTCGAGGACTCAGAGACGCCCTAAGCCCTGCGCAAGGTTTCAAATGCCTCCAGTTGAGTCGGAAATATCTTGCCCGTCATGCGCGCACGAAAGGTGCTGTCGCGCAGCTCATCCATGACATGAGGTTTTACTTCGCTCAGATTCAAGGTGATATTGAGTTCGGCTAAGCGATAATTCAGCATTTCCAGAGTTTCCAATGCACTCATATCGATGGCGTTGACAGACGAGCACAGGAGCACCAGATGTCGCAGTCTAGGACGAGCTGAAATCGCCGCATAAACCACATCCTCCAAAAATGATGCATTGGGAAAATAAAGGCTCTCGTCGATGCGAAGGGTGCACACGAGAGGATCAGTAACGACGTCGTGTCGGTCCGCATCGCCAAAACGGTCAGTCCCGGGAAGCTTTCCGACAATCGCCACATGTGGATGAGAGGTTCGATAGTTATGCACCAGCACTGATAAAGCAACGCCAATCAACAAACCACTGGCCACGCCGAAGCTGATTGTGACCAAGATCGTGCCCAACAGCGAACCAAAATCGGCTGCAGAGGCTCGCCAAGAGCGGGCGATCATGCCAAGGTCGACAGGGCCCAGAACCGCCACCACAACGATACCGGCAAGAGCGGCGACGGGTACGTGGAACAACACCCCAGTGAACAAAACGGTGAACAACCCCACACCCCAAGCGGCAAAGATAAGCGCCAAGGGGGTGCGAGCGCCAGCGTCGTAGTTTGCGAGGGAGCGAGCCAGACTACCCGCCACGGGCAAGCCAGAGGAAAATGCAGAGACCAAATTCGCAGCCCCCAATCCCAGTAGCTCCTGGTCTGGCGACACGCGTTCACGTCGATTCGCCGCCAGCTTTCTAGCTGTCGATATGGACTCAACATAAGCGATTACCGCAATTAAAAATGCCGAGGGAAGTAAATGGACCCAAAGTTGGGGGTTGAGAGCGGGGGAAGATAAGGGCGGGGCACCAGCTGGCACAGCGCCTAGCACCGCAACACCTTGCTCTTCAATGCCCAATAAAAACCCCACGTAAGACGCGCCAATTAAAGCCACTAAAGGCAGTAATTTGACGGCCGAGTAGGTAATCGCGCGGCTAACTTGCAGTGCATCCATGACACCAATCATCAGGAGACGCGCCAAGACCAAAAACGCAATGGTCGCCAAGCCCAGTGACATGCTTTCGCGACTGATGACTTCATTGGTCATCGCGAGACCATAAAGTATGTCGGGCACCGTTTCACCCGTGCGCGACAAGCCCAAAATTGCGGGTAGCTGACTCACTGCAATCACCACCCCAGAGGCTGAAATAAAACCCGAAACGACTGGTCGACTGAGAAAGTTGGCGATAAAGCCAAATCGAAACAAGCCCAGCACGGTTAATGAAATGCCGACGATTACAGTCAAGGTCACCATCACTTGAAGCGGATCCATAGCAAGTGCTTGTGACGCTTCGTTAATCGTTGTCGCGGTCAGGATTGACACAATCGCCACTGGACCGACCGACAGCGTGCGCCCCGTGCCAAGTAGGGCGTATATCACGGCGGGCAAAATGGCTGAATACAGGCCTATTTGCACGGGGACGCCTGCAACCAAGGCAAAGGCGAGGGCTTGCGGCACCATAGACGCGATGAGCACACCTGAGGCGATCAGGTCGCGGGCCAAAGTGCCCTCGTTGTAGCCACTGATCCACGCAAGCGCAGGAAGTCCGAGTTTCAAGTGTTATCGTCCCCAAATAGGTGTTCGTCCAGTTATCCTAATTATCGGCACTGGCGCGAAAAAATTGAACATCTTTTGTCGCCTGCAGCGTGTAAAGTCGTTAGGCTTGCCCACAATATCCAAACACGAAGGAACACCCTATGAGCCAACGTAAGACCTATGAGCTGGGCGACGAATTACCTATTCACGGTCAGCAAGACGCAGTAATCCAATATTTGTGGACTCGACGCTCAAGTCTTGCCGTAAACTTGGTGTCTCCCGGACCAAACCAAGAACAGCTGCAAGACCTATTGACCATCGCCGCGCGGGTGCCCGATCACCGCCGTTTGACTCCGTTTCGATTCATTGTCATAGAGGGTGAAGGGCGCAGCACTCTGGGTGACAAATGCCTACAAATAGCCTTAAGTCAAAATCCCGAGCTGCCGGAAGCTATACAAAGACTCGAGCAACAGCGTTTCATGCGGGCTCCCACGGTTGTTGCCGTCGCTTACAGCCCAAAGAATGATGGCAAGACACCTGAATGGGAGCAAACGCTATCCTGTGGTGCTTGCTGCTACAATCTTCTATTGGCCGCCAACGCCTCAGGCTTTGGCGCTCAATGGATTACGGAATGGTTGACCTACAGCCCTGAATTAGCTGACAGTTTAGGTCTTTTGGACCATGAACGCATCGCCGGTTTCATCTACATTGGAACCAACAGCGAGAGATTAAAGGAACGCGCTCGTCCAGCCATCTCCGACTTAATAACTCGGATTTAATCAGGGGGCATCATGATATCACTGCACGACAAGACATTCGTAGTGACCGGAGCGGGCTCTGGTATCGGCGCAGCAACCGCTGAACAGATCATACGATTGGGAGGCCGCGTAATAGGCCTTGACCGCACGCTAGCGTCAAGAAAAGACAGCCAACAACTGAACCTCAACGCCGACGTAACCTCTTTATCAGCTTTGGAAGAGGCCGTCTCACAGGGTAAAGCGCACTTTGGTGCGCTGGATGGCTTGGTAACCTGTGCCGGCATATCGGTACCCGGGGACACGCTCACGACGGACGAAGACACCTGGAATGACGCGCTAGCGGTCAATTTGACGGGCACTTGGCTTAGCGTCAAGAGCGTACTACCTGAGCTTATCCAACAAAAACAGGGGGCCATTGTCACCATCGCCAGTGTCTACGGCATGCTAGGGTGCTCCGCTAATACACCGTATAACGTATCAAAGGGAGGCATACTGCAGTTGACGCGTTCACTTGCCGCAGACTACGCCGCGCATAATATCCGAGTAAATTCGATCAGCCCGGGTTATATCGCGACACCTATGACCGAAGTCATCAGTGCCTTTGAGCCGGCAGAGCAAGCCTTCGTGAGCATGCACCCTATGAAACGTCCCGGCCAACCGGCGGAAGTGGCGACAGCGATTGCGTTTTTACTCAGCGATGCCGCGTCTTTTATTACGGCAGCGAATATCCCCGTGGACGGGGGTTTTAGCGGTGTTAAAGATATCTTGGTGGGTTGATGCACACAAGCTTTGAGCGAGGTCTTAGCGGCAAGCGGATTTTGATTGATGTTGCGAGGTCAAAAGCAGGAAACGCGTTCAACTCGCTTAGGCGCTTCCGACGATATTGCGGCGCGCGCGGCTTTTTTTTGTTTTCTGACGACGGCGCGTGGATTAACGGACAGGTGTTGCATGTCAACGGCGGGGCCTTGATGCCTTAACCACCGCCAGCGGCGCGACCAAGATTAGGGTCTGCCATCTGCCTCTATGAACTCGCGCACCAATTGCTGAACATACAAACAATCTTCATCGGTCATTGTTGGGTGACACGGCAGCATAATACCGAACTCCATAATCTGATCAGAATTCGCAAGTCCAGCAGGGTGCACGCGGAATTCACGACCCTTAAGCATGGGGTGACGCGTAATGTTTCCCGAAAAAATCACGCGTGAAAAAACGCCATTGTCTTCCATGTGAATCTGCAGGGCCTTGCGGCTCCAACCCGTTTCGGGGCGTATTTGTACTGGGTAACAAATCCACGTTGTATCGGTATCTGGAAGAATAGTGGGCACGATAAATTTGTCAGGGTACTGCGCGAAAAACGCGTAATACTGCTCAAAGCGACGATTGCGTAAATCCCACATTTCTTGAATTCGGTCCATCTGCCCCAAACCAAAGGCAGCGCCGGCTTCATTCGGTATAAACCCGTAGGCCAGGTCTTCAAAGATAAACAAGGAGTCATAGTCTAGGCCATCGAGCTTTTCTAGGAAACGACCATCGCTTTCGCTGACTTTGGTGCCAAACATGTACTTCTCTGACGAGCGCCCCCACGCACGGAGAGAAAGGGCAAAATCAAGATATTTATCCTCATCAAAAAACACCATCCC
>JALRFH010000115.1 GCA_023253715.1 Halieaceae bacterium | reverse complement strand
GGCCGCCGAGGTCGAGGCCGCGACCGGCCCCGCCACGCATCTTCTGTTCGATGCGGGCCATTGCACCTTCGGCGGCGGCGACCCCGAGGCGGTGCTGCGCAGGCACGCCGCCCGCGTGGCCCATTTCCACGCCAAGAACATTCGCCGGGACGTCACCCGGCGGGTGCGCGAGGAGAACCTGTCCTTCCTGCAATACGGCGGTCAGTTTTTCGCCGGCTATGGCGTACTGCTTAACATCCGAATGTGAACCGCTGGCTAGAGGGCAGTGCTCGTCCAGAAAAGCTTTTGCAAACGCGATGACCTTATCACCGCGAACTGGGTTATACGCACCCGCACGCTCGGCACCGTTGTCCTCTGAGATAACGTCAGTGCCATAGAGTGCATCATACAAGCTACCCCAGCGGGCATTGGTCGCGTTTAAGGCATAGCGGGCGTTCATAACGGGTACCACGAGCTGTGGGCCTGCCATGGTGGCAATTTCTTCGTCGACGTTTTCAGTGGTGATGCAGAAATCATCGGGTTCGGGTAACCAATAGCCGATGTCCTTCAAAAACTGCAGATACTCGGTTTGGTTATAAGGCGCAGGATTGGCCTTGTGCCATTCGTCAATTTGCTTTTGGATAGACTCGCGTTTGGCCAACAGCGCCTGGTTCTCGGGCATGAACTTCGCCAAGACATCGGCTGCTGTTTGCCAAAATTGGTCCGCGACAATGCCCGTACCTTCGATGATTTCATTGCTGAGCAAGTCGTCAAGTACGGTAGCAACTTTTAGGCCCGCACGATTTACACGCGTTGTCATACTGAGTCCTGTCTATCTTTTTAGTAATAGCCGCAGTGTATGAAACGGGCATTGATTTAGCAAATCTATAGTTGTTATCGCAGTCATTCATTGAGTGAATGATGCTTTTGGTTTGGTAGGATATTAGTGGGAGGTCGATCTAAGGCGAATTCAAGCGCGACAGGCGGAGGTGTTTAACGTTTGAAGGCAAATGCTTTGTTGGTAAGTTTGGTAAGGGTTGCTTGCCTAATCCATCCCAAACAAATCGCGGGTATACACCTTACTCTCGACATCCGCCAACATCTCGCAGCGTCGGTTGCTAATGATCACATCGGAATGGGCTTTGAATTCGGCCAAATTGGAATACACCCGCGAGTTAAAAAACGCGCTTTGGCGCAAACTTGGTTCGAAGATGATCACTTCAATGCCCTTGCCCTTGAGGCGCTTCATAATGCCTTGAACGGCGGACTCTCGGAAGTTATCTGAGCCTTGCTTCATGACCAGGCGATAGATGCCCACGGTTTTAGGGTTACGTTTTAAGATATCGCTGGCAATAAAATCTTTGCGCGTTACGTTTGAATCAATGATCGCGCGAATCATGTTTTGTGGCACCTGGTCGTAGTTGGCGAGTAACTGTTTGGAATCTTTGGGCAAGCAGTAGCCGCCATAACCAAAAGAAGGGTTGTTGTAGTAATGCCCAATGCGCGCGTCGAGGCAAACGCCCTCGATGATGTGCTTGGTGTTGAGTCCATGCACCGCTGCGTAGGTATCTAACTCGTTAAAGTAGGCTACGCGCATGGCCAAATACGTGTTAGCGAACAGTTTAATGGCTTCGGCCTCAGTGCTGTCGGTCAGTAATACTGGGGCCTCGGTCTTTTTCGCTGCTTGTTGCAATAGCTCGGCGAACTCTCGGGCCTGATCCGTTTGGGCGCCCACGATAATTCGCGATGGGTATTCGTTGTCTTTTAAGGCTTGCCCTTCGCGCAAAAATTCCGGGGAGAAGACGATACGTTCCGTCTCGAATTTTTGCTTGAGTCGCTCGGTAAATCCCACAGGAACGGTTGATTTAATCACGATAAGCGCATTGTCGTTGAGTCGCAGTGCTTGCTCGCAAACGGTTGTGACGCTGGTGGTATCGAAGTAATTGGATTCTGCGTCGTAGTTGGTAGGGGTGGCGATAATGATAATGTCAGCGGTTTCGACCGAGCCTTGCAAGTGTTCACTGGCTTGCAGGTTCAACGGCTCGGTGTCCAGTGCTCGTTGAATGTCCACATCTTGGATCGGAGAGCGTTTGTCTTGAATAGACTGTATGCGGTCTTCAGCGATATCAACGACACGTACTTCGTTACGCCTTGCCAAGAGTACCGCAAGCGAAAACCCTACGTAGCCCGCGCCTACCACTGTGATTGATCTCATTTGTGTTCGTCCAAGCCCTTATTTGGCTGGACTATAAAATTGCAATATGGCGAAGCCGTGACTGTTTTATGGCATTTCGGTCACAGTTTTGTGTCTTTATTTTGACGCCACCTCAGGCGCTGGCAAATTGCGAGCCGTCTCGGCAATCAGTCGTCGCAACCATTGGTTGCCTGGGTTGTGCTGCAGCAGTGGGCTCCACGCCATTTTGAGTTCTAAAGGCGGGATCTTGAGGGGCGGTTGGCGCAAGACGACGCGGGGGTTGTTGGACTTTAACAGCGCCGCGCGCGTGGGTAGCGTTACGATCAAGTCGTTTTGCTCAGCCAGTGTCATGGCCGCTTGGTAGTGGCGGGTAAACACCCGAATTTGCCGTTTCTTGCCTAGGCGGTTCAGCGCGAGATCGACCCAGCCGAGGCGCTGTACGTCGTCTGGGTTAACCCCCACGCCGACGCCCATGCCCGTTTTGCTGACCCAGATGTGGTTGGCCTTGAGATAGTTATCCAAGCTGAAATCAGCCAACACTGGGTTGTTTGGGCTAAGCAGGCAGGAGAAAGTGTCATCCCATAGATGCGTTTGATGAAACGACTGTGGCATGGCATCAAAGCGGTTGATGACCATATCGACCTTGCCGCGCTCGACGTCTAAAAAACTCACGTCACTGGGTGTCATGATGTCCAGAGTAATGCCTGGGGCTAGCTCCCGTAACTGTGAGAGCACATGTGGCAGCAGGGTAGATTCTGCGTAATCGCTCGCCATAATGCGAAACACTCGGTTGTGTGTAGCGGGGTCAAACTCGGTCCGAGTTTGAACGGCACGGTCGATATTGGCCAGCACTTCGCGAATAATCGGTTCAAGTTCCAAGGCGCGCTCGGTCGGTGCCATACCCTCGCTGGTGCGCACGAGTAGGGGGTCGCCAAACAAATCGCGCAGGCGTTTTAGGCCGTTGCTCATGGCGGGCTGACTCAGACTAAGCTGGTTGGCGGCTTGGGTCACATTGCGCTCGCGCAGCAGTACGTCGAGGTACACCAAAAGATTTAAGTCAATGCGATTCAGATTCATAGCGGATTTGTCAGCCTATATAAACAGTAAAATCAATTGGTTATTGCGTCGCTGGTCATACATTCATGCTGTGAATGCCTGCCATTAAAACGATAGTCTATGCAAATTACTCTTATTTGGCGATGCTTTCCACCGACTTTGGTCGACTCGCATTCGTATGTTAACACTGCAAACTCTGACCAATCGCGCTACACTTTATGTAAACACAGTAATTCGGTTGAGGGCACCTAGGTGCAACTCGAGGAGAGCATATGGACAACTACCGCGCCCCTGTAGAAGACATGCAGTTTGTAATTGACGAGGTGTTAAACCTTGAGAATCGCTTGGGTGCCTTGCCCGCCTACGAAGACAAAGGCGTTGGTGCCGATTTAACCCTCGCCGTGTTAGACGAGGCGGCAAAGCTTGCCAATGACGTCATCGCACCTACTCGGCGGGTTGGCGATTTGGAGCCGGCACGCTGCCAGGACAAGCGCGTGATATGCTCGCCTGGGCACGAAGAAGCGCTGCGTCAACTCGGTGAATCGGGCTGGACCGGCATTGCCGCCAACGAAGACTTTGGTGGCCAGGGCTTGCCTGAGGTGTATGGCACCGCGACATCTGAAATGTGGAACGGTGCGAACATGGCGTTTGCGTTGGCCCCCTTTTTAAGTTCCGGCGCGGCACTGGCGATTACCGCTCACGGCACACAGGAGCAGAAGACGCTATACGCTACCAAAATTAATTCAGGCGAGTGGTCGGGTACCATGAACCTGACTGAATCTGGGGCCGGATCGGATCTTGGCCCGTTAAAAACGCGTGCAGTCCCCGAGGGTGATCACTACCGTATTTA
>JALRFH010000039.1 GCA_023253715.1 Halieaceae bacterium | reverse complement strand
TGAAAATAGACAACGCTGCAAATCAAAGCCAAGAACAAGGGCAAGCTAAGCTCGGGAAAGCCGAGTAAGGTACCTAGATTGTGTGCCAGGTAGACGAGTAGGAGGCCAAAGCATGAGCCTAGTGCGGCTGCGGGGTATTCTTTAAGGTCTAAGTGATGAACGCCCCCCCAATACAGCAGAAACAAAAAACCCGCCCAGACTTCAGTGATATTGAATAGAACCACCAATCCAATAAATCCTGCGATAAGTGCAATGACGGCAACTAATACACCGAGTGCTGCGAGTGGGGATAGTGGTTTGGTTTCTGATGTTTGGCTCATAGTTGACTCCTTATTTTTTCGAGTATAGCCAACATCTCAAGACAAGTGGATGGTTCTATGCGAGGAGCCCTAGGCCACTTGGAAAGTTGTAGTCAATGAATATTGAATCCGCTGTACTTGTTGGCTACGAGTTCATCGCAGAGCTGTCGGTAAGTGCCCACACCACCAATGTAAGATAGCAAGCGCTTTGGCTTGCCTTCGATATTGGCTCCGGTATACCAACTATTAGTCTGCATCATGAGGGTCATGTTCGCGACTTCATCATGATGCTGCACCCAGCTTTCTTCAAGCTCGGCGCTGGGTTCCATCGACGATTTTCCCTGATCGCGTAAAAAGTCGATGGCTTGAGTGATCCAATCAACTTGCTGTTGTAGGCAGGTCGTCATATTGCAAAAGGCAGTGGCGGGGGCCAATGGGCCTGCGACCGTAAAAAGATTGGGAAACCCGTGCACTTGCAAGCCGTAGGTCGAGCGAATGTCTTTGTGCCAAAGCTCGGTTAATGATTGATTGTCGATGCCGTGTACATCCATTTTAGAGAGTGCACCCGTACCGGCATCGAAGCCGGTGGCGAAGACAATGACATCGAGGGCCAAAGGCGCCCCACCGATAATCAACCCCTGTTCGTAAAAGGCTTCTATGGGTGTGCTTTTAACGTCGACGAGATGAACGTTGTCGCGATTGAATGCATCGTAATAGTGGGTTTCCAGAGGTACGCGATAAGTGCCAAAACCATACGATCTGGGAACGATTTTTTCGCGAAGAATGGGGTCATTAATCCGTGCTGCGATTTTTTCGCGCACAAATTCGGACGCTTCTTCATTGAGCTCGGGGTCTGCTAAGATCTCTGGATAGGTGCCCACCCACATTTTGAGTGAGCCATCCTGCCAGCAGTCTTCTAATATCGCCATGCGTTGTTCTTTCGTCATCGCCAGTGCGACCCCTGCTTCGGGCACGTCCCACTCAAATCCGCCAAACGTGTGGTGTAAGTCGTGGCGCATTGTTGGGTATTGAGACTGCCAATAGGCGTGATCTTCTGGCCCTAGCTTGGTATTGCGCATTTTCACGGCGTACTGGGGGGTGCGTTGCAATACAAACAACTGGCCCACTTGGTCGGCGAGTGTTTGTATGACCTGAATACCCGTTGCCCCAACGCCGACAACGCCCACACGTTTGCCTTGTAAGTCGATACCTTCTTGTGGCCACCGTGCTGTATGCAAAATTCGCCCTTGGTAGAGTTCTTGGTTGGCGAAGTTGGGGGTGTTCGGTGCCGATAGCATGCCCACGCAACTGATAAAGTATTTTACTTGCCACTGCTCGCCGGTCTCGCTGGTAATCAGCCAGTGTTGCTGATCATTTTGCCATTGAGCTGACTGAATACGCGTCGATAGTTGAATGTCTTTGTGTAAATCGAACTTATTTGCCACGAATTCTAAATAGCGTTTAATTTCGGGTTGCGCGGGGAAGCGTTCTGACCACTCCCATTCGTTGAGTAACTCATCCGAGAACCAATATTGATAGGTGTACGAAGGGGAATCTAACCGCGCTCCCGGGTAGCAGTTCCAGTACCAGGTGCCGCCAATCCCCGGTGCTGCATCCACGCATTGCACCGAATACCCTCGCTCACGCAGTTGATACAGCTGATACAAACCGGCTACGCCGGCACCAACGACAAGTGCATCCAGGGTTTTGATCGCCATACGAATTACCTTTGTTGTTCGCTTTTATCAGATTATTGGCGATGTTAGGTCTAAAAGCTTGGCAGTTACTGTTAATATATTTGCTAAAACAGAACTCTTTGCAGAAAACTCATGACAAATGTTTCGAATACCTTTCATATCGACGGCGGTCCAGAGCATTTCAAGGCCGCTTTGTCTGGGTTGTTTGTGGAACTGGATGTGCAGTTCAGGGAGCCCAATGCGTTGCTCGAGACCGAAGTTCAGCAAATTCAACTCGGCGAATTTGAATATCTTCGCACGCGGGCAAATCTGGGTAACTTGGTGGTCGCGAGAACAGATTCGCTCATTGCGGAATCTGAGTTCAATAGTTTTTTTATCTGTTGCGTGTTGGAAGGATACGCCGAGTTAGAGCAGGGCGAACGTATCGGTTTACAACAGGGCGATATTGCCGTGTTGGATAGCTCCATGGCCTACCAGGTTGTGGTTCCCGGTTTTTTGGACGCCGTCTGGATTCGTGTTCCACGCTATCGACTCGACGGCCGTATGCACGCTAAGGCGGGTGCCGAGATTCGGCGCGTAAAAGGGAATAGCGGCTTGGGGTTGATCGCCTCTCGGTTTATTCGGTCGGTGTTAGAGCAGGCCGAACGAATCGATCACGGCGCCGAGTTTCGTTTGAACAACAGCTTGCTCGATATTCTCGCCTTAGCGCTGACACATTTGCCTGGTGATTGGCACGGATCTCGTTCGACGGGATTATTGCAGCAAATTCAGACCACAATCGAGCAAAACTTGGGTAACCCGGATTTGTCGTTGGACGCCTTGGCGCGACGCCATGGCATTACCGTGCGCTACCTCAATAAATTATTTGCTCGCGAGGGGATATCGACCGCTAAATGGGTGCGGATCCGCCGTTTGGAACGATGCCGCGAGCAAATTGAATCCACTGAATATTCGCACCTAGGTATTAGTCAAATTGCCTTCGCGAACGGCTTTAACGACATTAGCAATTTCAATCGCGCGTTTAAAGCGTATTTTGGCAGTACCCCCAGTAGTCTTCGGCGAGCATAGTTAGACATCAAGCCTGTATTGGCAGAGGTTCCAGTAGCCGGTTGAACGTTGCTCGAGATCGGTAGTTGCACTAAAGTTAGCCGAATCATCAATAGAACAGGTGGGCATCAATGTCAGACAATCTGAAGGCCGATA
Source organism: Halieaceae bacterium (assembly GCA_023253715.1). Classification (GTDB taxonomy): domain Bacteria; phylum Pseudomonadota; class Gammaproteobacteria; order Pseudomonadales; family Halieaceae; genus Aequoribacter. Next base: position 7,409 of record JALRFH010000039.1, on the reverse strand, counting down.
TACTCATTACGGGCGCCAAAATCTTCAATAATGGCGAGCCGCCAGTCATCGAAGATCTAGCTATCGCCCATGGAGTGGTCGTTGCCAGGGGGGATCTCGCAAATACTATTAGCGCTGCCACGGTTATCGATGGGTCGGATTCATGGTTGATGCCCGGGCTATTCGACATTCATACCCACTATGATTTAGAGCTTGAAGTCGCGCCCGATTTGCCCGAGTCGACGCGGCACGGTACAACGACGGTGGTGATCGCTAACTGCAGTTTGGGTCTGGCGTTTGGCAACCAGCGCGATGGTGAGAACGACCCTATCGTCAGTTGTTATGCGCGGGTTGAAAATATTCCGAAACATGTGCTCTCGAGTTGCGCCGATAAGGTGAATTGGAACACACCCAAGGAGTATCTCGAGCATTTAGAGCGCTTAGATTTGGGGCCTAATGTCATTCCGCTGCTACCTCATTCGATGTTGCGTATCGACGCTATGGGGTTCAAAGAAAGTATCTCGCGCGACCCCACGGCTACCGAGCTAAAAGCTATGCAAAGCACACTAGCTCAAGCTATTGATGATGGCTATGCCGGTTTCTCTACCGACGCTCTACCGTTTCATTATTTAGCAGAGCAACCGCATGTGGAAAAGACCATCCCTACTCAATTTGCTAAGTATTCTGAACTCAAAGCCTTGACCCAAGTCCTGCGCGATAAGGATGCCTTGTGGCAGGCAACGCCTCCTAAAGATAGCATCTGGGGCACCCTAAAGACGTTCTTATTGACCAGCGGACGTTTGCACGGTAAGGCCTTGAAGACCACTGTGGTGGCAGCTATGGATTTTGCGCATAACCAACGACTCTCGAAGAGTGCCGTGACCCTAGCGAAGCTCATGAACTCATCGCTGATTAAAGGCAAATTTTACATGCAAGCCCTTGGTGCGCCCTTCAAGGTTTGGTCTGACGGTGCGATTACGCCACTTGCGGAGGAAATTCCAGAGCTGCGTTTGCTGAATGAGACAGATTTGGAAGATCGCGAAGCGCGCCTGAAAATTGTCAACAGCCCTGAATTTGCCAAGGACTTCAAAAAAATGTGGATGACGGGTAAAACCGGTTTTAACTTGGCGCGATTGCGTCGAATTTTAAAGGCTGAAGATTTTGCCCTGGATCGTGATTTGCGCAGTATGTTTATCGAACGGTGCCCCGTTAAGTCTTGGGAAGGCGCTAGCTTTCAAGTTGTGCTGGATAAACTGGTCGCTTACCAAAGTGGTAATCGGGCAGGCCTTGGTGACGACGAAATTCACGCCTTTGACGGTGATTTTGCGTGGGTGCAAGACGAAGCCGATTTGATCTTACAAATGCTGCGCTCGTTTGACACCGATCTTACTTGGAACACAACAACGGCGAATCGCGATCCTAAACGAGTGCGCGAGCTCATAATGGATCCGATTTTGCTGCCTGGATTCAATGACAGCGGCGCGCACTTAACTAACATGGCGTTCTATGATGTGAATTTGCGCAGTTTAAAACTGGCTGCTCAGGGAGGCGATGCCGACGTCAGTTATATGGTGAAACGACTGACCAAAGACCCCGCCGATATCTTTGGGGTGAAAGCGGGCACCATCTATGTTGGTGATGCCGCTGATTTGATCTTAATTGATCCGGACAAACTCATGGCACATGACGGTGAAGCTTGCGTGCAGCGACGCTATCGCGAGGAGTTCAATCACGAGCAGTTAGTGAACCGTCCTGACGGGGTTGTGACCACGGTCGTGATTGGCGGTAAAGTGGCATGGCAAAACAACGAACCGACTGAAGCCTTGGGTAAAGAAGCGTTTGGTCGTTTGTTAAAGCGCGTTAGCTAATTGACTAGTGTTTTGACAAGCCCGATGTGAACCACGTTGGCGGGGAGTAGCGCCCTTAGTTGGGGGCGCGATAGGCCTTGCGAATGACGATAGGGGTAGTGTGTATTTGCCCCTGTAAAAATTTAATGGATGTTTCGCCATTGGTCTCTTGATTGGCGATTGCTTGTACGATGTCCATGCCCTCAAGTACCGTTCCAAAAGCTGGGAACCCATGTGTGTCAGGCACACTGCGCGCACCTTCATCAGCCCAAGCGCAAGCCCTTAAGCAAATGAATATTTCTGGAATTACAACGCCAGTGTCTAGTAAATCGCGCGCGAAACTGACGGATCCGGTTTGGTGAGTCAAGCCGGTAAGGGAGGTGCGCTCGACGTCGGGTAATGTGGGAATTTGAAAGTTGGTCGCTGAAATGGGCCCCGTTTGAGTCAGGGCTTCTTGCAGAATCCCACCTTGAATAATTTGAGGTCCAGCTTCGCCATCTAAAGATGCAGATCGGTAGAATGTTGCACCATTGTACAAGCCGTTATCGATGATTCTCAGGAAATAAGCGGATGTGATAGGTGCTTGGTCTGTATCAACACGTATGATCATGCCGCCCAAGTCCGTTTCCAAAATCACATTGACAGCTTCGGAAGTCTGAGATTTTGCCGAGGATGGACTACTCTCAGTCGGGTTGGTGCCCGTATCAGATAAACATCCGCTCAAAGTAAAGGTTGCTAACAGCGATGCAATAAGTGCTTTCATCGTTGGTCTCGTCATTTGTCGGTGATGGCATTCAACTATAAACCTTGACAGCAAAATTAAGATACCATAACACGACATCTTTCATATCATTAGGTGACAATGGTGGACGCAAACCTCACACACTATGACAAAAATAAACCTCTGCTGATGTCGTCAGAGATTCTGTTGGGAAGCCTAGAAGTCGCAGAAGAGTTGGGGTTGTCTGTAGAACCTTCGCTAGTCTTGGCACAGATTGATGCCAAGCAACTGAAAGATCCGGATCAATTTTTGCCACTGCATTGTGTCGTGAATTTTTTGAATGATATGGCGCAACGATCGAACTGCGCGCATTTCGGATTTTTGGTTGGGTTAAAACAACCTTCAACGCGGTTTGCTCGCATTGGGCAGTTGGTAAAGTTCGCGGCAACTTTACGAGAGGCTATTGACGATGCGCTCAGATTTTCGCTCTTGAACAGTCAGTTCAGTCGGTGGGAGTTGGAGAGTGATGAGATTTATGCGACCTTAATCCGACGGACTCGGGTCGCTTATGATGAACCCATGATTCAGCTGCAGACCTTAGCGCTTACTGTCGTTTACAAAGCGATGACGGGTTTAGTGGGGGGGCAGGATATTGGCTTACAGCAGGTGAGTTTTTCGTATACGCCTCACGCTCACAAGCAGCGAATGGAGGCCTTCTTCGGCTGTCCAGTCCATTTTAACCAGCCATTCAATGCCCTGGTATTTACCTGTAAAGCCCTTGAACTGCCGATACCGACCTCAGATCCGAAGGTGTATCACCTAATTAAAGCGCAGCTCGAGAACTTATCAAAAGGTCTGAGTCACCAGGATGATCTAATCACTCGGGTCATACATCACATTCAGCAGGCAATGGGTTCGCGCTATTGCTCGCTTGAATTCATTAGTCAAGCTATGGGAAAACACCCACGCGCTTTGCAGCGGCAATTAGCCGAAGAAGGAGTGACTTTTAAACAGTTGCTCAATCGCGTTCGGCAGGGTTTGGCCGAAGAGTATTTGATTAACTCGTCGATCTCGGTCGCGGAACTGTCGAGTTTTTTAGGCTACCGCAACCCCAGCGCTTTTTCCCGGGCGTTTAAACGTGAATCGGGCTTGTCTCCTGACCATTGGAAAGCGTCTAGATTGCCGGCGTTAAGTTAACACGTTTCAGTGATTTGCGGTTGCCTGTTGACGTTGATTTAACAGTTTGGGATCACGGCTATCGTCGTAAACGTTTCAAAGCGTCTCAATGCTATGTCGCGTAATGGTATCTATGGTGTCGCCTAATGATACCTCTGACTCTTGATACAGCAGTATAATCGAGTTGCATATCAAGGTGGCACCTTGATTCTTTGAAGTTATAGATGGAGACCAAGCTCAGAACGCTGTGTCCCTTGAGCTTGCGTCTACGCGAGGAGAATAATAATGAAGTTAGGTAAACAGCTACTGACTTCGCTTGTTGCCGCCAGCTCTATGCTGGCGCACTTGTCTTATGCTGCCGGAGCAGCACAAGAAGGCGAAGAAATCATTTCAAGCATCTTGGCGATGGGGGTACCTGCGCCAACCATTGCTCCACCCAGTGGTGAAGAAAAGCTTGGCAAATTCGAGCATTTGGTCATCGCGAATGCCATGGTCATTGATGGTACGGGCGCGCCGCCGCAAGGGCCTTTGTCGATTCACATCGAGGGTGATCGCATTGTCAACATTACGGGGGTGGGCGTCAGCTCGATGCATCTCGACGGCGACCAGTATGGGCCTGACGTCAAAGTGATCGACGCTACCGGTAAATATGTGTTGCCCGGTTTTATCGACTCTCATGTTCATTACGGCACACCCAGTCACATCTTTGGTGGCGCGCTTACTGACTCTGAATATGTGGGCAAACTTATGCTTGCCCATGGTATTACGACCTTGCGCGACGCCGGCGGATTGATGGGGCTGGGTTGGACTTTAGAGCACAAGCGTCTGGCGGAAGAGGGCGTTATTTCTTCGCCCGACATCGAGTCTTATGTGGTGTTCCCAGAAACACTAAACGACCCTGACAAGGCGCGTGATTGGGTTCGTACTGTAAAAAAACGTGGTGCCGACGGTATCAAGTTTTTAGGGGCCGCACCGCAAGCTTTAGAAGCCGCTATTACAGAGGCCAAAAAGCTGGGTATTGGCGCAATGTTTCACCATTCGCAAATCGCAGTAACGCGCTGGACGGTACTGGACAGTGCCAAAGCGGGGCTCGATTCGATGGAGCATTGGTATAGCTTACCCGAGGTGATGTTCGAAGAACAGACGGTTCAGCACTACCCTTTAGATTATAACTACAACAACGAGCAGCATCGTTTTGTGGAAGCGGGCAAATTGTGGCGCCAATCGGCGAAACGCGGTTCGGATAAGTGGTTACAAACCATTGACCAGTTGATGGCATACGATCTGACTTTGGTGCCCACCTTCAGCATTTATGAGGCGAATCGAGACTTTAGTCGGGCGCGCACCTTGGAGTGGCACGATGAGTACACAATGCCCTACATGATGCGTGCGTTTGACCCGAACCCTAAAACGCATGGCTCGTATCATTTTGACTGGACCACGCAGAACGAGATCGATTGGCAAGAAAATTATCGTTACTGGATGAGCTTTGTTAACGACTACAAAAATGCAGGCGGTCGAGTCGCAGCGGGTTCTGATAATGGCTTTATCTACGGCACTTATGGCTTTGGCTACATTCGTGAACTGGAAATGCTGCAAGAAGCTGGCTTTCACCCTCTTGAAGTCGTTAAGGCGGCTACGAGTGTTGGTGCCCAACTGCTGGGTTTGAATGACACGGGCACGATCGAAAAGGGCAAGAAGGCTGATTTGGTGATTGTGTCGGAGAACCCACTGCGCAACTTTAAAGTCTTGTACGGGACGGGCCATTATCGATACAACAAAGCTTTGGGGCGGACGGAACACGTGCAAGCAATCGATTACACCATCAAAGATGGAATTGTGTTCGATGCTAAGGTTTTACTGACGCAAGTACGAGAGTTGGTGCAAGCACGCAAGGATCTCGAGGCGAAGGCGGCCAAATGAGACTCAGTCAACTTTTTAAACAATGCAGGTCTGTTGGCCTGGTAGCGGGCCTTGTGTCCGCTTTTTTTTGCACTCAATTGAGCGCTGATGCTATCGATGATTTTGCCGATCGCTTTATCGATTTGGGTTTACGGCTCCAAAATTACGATTCCTCGGCCTATTTGTTCTTGGGTGATAAAGCCCTGGTTGCTGAGGCAAAAGCCGATGCTGTGAGTTTATCGGACTTACTCTTGCGCTTAGAGCGTTTGTACGAGGATATGAGCGCTCATCAAACCGACGATGCCGTTCTGAGCAAACGCTTCAAAGACCTACGCGGTCGCGTCCTCGCCATGCAAGTTCGCGGGAAAATCCTGTCAGGCGAGATACCCCGCGACTTTGAAACCGAGGCCAAGCTAACCTTTGATGTAACCGTTCCCCACTACAGCGAAGAGCATTTTGTCGAGCTCGCTCAACGGCTGGACGCTTTAATTCCCGGCGATGATCCACTGCCGCAACGCGTTGAACGTTTCCGAGATGAATTTGTTATTCCCCCCAGCAAGCTCAAGGATGTCTTGAGTGTAGCGATCGAGGAGTGTCGGCGCCGCACCAAGTCTTATCTGAACCTGCCTCAGGATGAACATGCGGAACTGGTGCTCGTTACTGGCATGCATTGGGTTGGATTTACGGTGTATGAAGGCAACAGCTTCAGTAAGATTTTGCTCAATCAAGAGGTGCCAGTTCATATTGAGCGGGCGCTTGAACTGGGCTGCCACGAGGGTTACCCCGGCCACCACGCACATGCCTCGATGTTACAGGAAGAGGTGATTAAAAAGCGCGGCTGGAAAGAATACGAGCTTATTCAGTTAATTGGTCCCATGGCCGTAATGAACGAAGGTGCGGCGAGTTATGCGGTTGACCTGGCCTTTACTCGAAGCGAGCGCTTGGCCTTTGAACGCAAATATTTGTTGCCAATCGCGGGTTTAGAGAAGACAGACTTGGAACGCTACTATCACTACATCGACATTATCGACGAGTTAAACTATGCCCGAACGGAGGCTGCGCGAAAGTACTTGTACGGCGGGATGTCTTTTGATGATGCAGTGCAATGGCTTATCGACTTTGGCTTAGAAACACGCGGCACAGCAACACAAAGAATGCGGTTTATAGACGCCCAGCGTGCGTATGTTGTGACGTATAACTACGGTAAAACCTTGGTTAAACGCTATGTTGAGCAAGAAGCTGGAGAGAACTTAGACGCTCGGTGGGAGGTGTTTGAAAGGGTGATTTTAACGCCGATGTCTCCCTCTGAACTCGAAAGCGCACTGGGAATTTGACCCCAGCGCGCGCTATTTTTACAGTTCGACGCTGACGGCACTCGCCGCTGTCAGGGCCTTGCTTTTAGCTTGCTCGATTGAGTCGCCGCGTGCAAGCGCAACCCCCATGCGGCGTTTGCCGGACACCTCGGGCTTGCCGAACAAGCGCAGGTCGGTATCGGGCTGCGTGAGGGCTTGGGCCAAATTGCCGAACGCCGTTTTATTGGATTCGCCCTCGACCAAGATTACGGCTGACGCCGATGGGCCCCGTTGACGAATAATCGGAATGGGTAGTCCCAGCAGGGCGCGGGCGTGCAAGTCAAACTCCGATAAGTCTTGAGAGATCAGCGTCACCATGCCGGTATCGTGCGGGCGCGGCGACAGTTCGGAGAAGATCACCGCGTCATCCTTGACGAAGAATTCGACCCCGAACAGGCCCCAGCCCTTGCCCTCGCCCTTGAGCGCCTCGAC
>JALRFH010000159.1 GCA_023253715.1 Halieaceae bacterium | reverse complement strand
CAGTTGCCTACGGGGGTTACGTTCTGGGGTTTACTTTGTTCGGAGCGGCGATGCTCCAGCAACTCGGCTCTCTCTTTCTGGTGGCCGGAGCGCATCAAGCGACGGATATCAGGGCAAGCCTCCGGAGCTTTCTTGGCCATTTTGCACCGAAATTACATCTATACTCGGGTTCTGATCAGATTTATCAGATTCCAATAAGATTGTATAAGTATCGTTCAGCATTTCCGCATTTGTTAAGTTTGGGGATATGCTCGCGCCTAGCGAGCTTAGGGTGTTCGATATAATTTCACTTACATTTGGGTTTGAAATTTCAATGACTATAGTGCGTCCAGCAAGAGGTGCAGAGAACTCTTCTTGTGCTGTTACTGGAAATGTCAATCTTATTTTTGTACCCGCTGCCAGCTTCGATTTCACTTCAATTTTTCCTGACAGTAATTCTACATAAGATGAAACAATTGCAAGTCCTAGGCCAGTGCCTGCATATGTCCTAGAAGCGTTAGACTCTAATTGTTGGAAAGGAGTAAATATTTTATCGATGTCAGTTTCTGGGATTCCGATTCCGGTGTCCGATACAATTAATTCGAGTTCATTCTGGCAAAACGAGATCTCTAAAATGACGTGTCCTTGAGGTGTAAATTTTAGTGCGTTACCGATTAAGTTTACGATACATTGCTTAATCTTTAACCTATCGGATTCTATTTGCGTAGGCAGTGCTGTCTTGAGGGAGATATAAAACTGGACATTCTTGTCTTCGAAGACTTGTGAGAATAGGTTTGTTATTTCCTCGATTAGCCCTATTATTGAAAAACTTTCGGTCTCAATTTTCTGCTGATTGGCTTCAATTTTTGCAAAATCTAGGATTTGATTTATTAGCGCCATCAGAGCATTTCCGCTACTGATTACGCGGTGTATAAGAATCAGTTCGCTCTCAGTTTGGAGTTTTCGAGATAGTGCTTCAGTGAGGCCTAGTATGCCATGAAGAGGCGTTCTCAATTCGTGTGATATTGTTGCCAAAAATTCAGACTTGCTCCTATTTGCGCTTTCCGCCTCCTCTCGTGCTTGTCGTAATTCTGCGGTTCGCTCTGATACTCGATCCTCCAATTCTGCTTGACGTAATTGATTCAAGTAGCGGGCGTGTCTCAAACGGTATAGAGCAAGCGTCATTGCAGCGATTAACCCGAGGATATAAAGAAGAACAGCGGTTTTGGTTTGCCAGAAGGGAGCTGCTATAAAAAATTCTAGATTGTTTTTTGATACATCTCTGTTGAAGTAGCCATCGTTTATCGATTCCACCTCTAGCAGATATCTACCTGCGGGCAAATTAGAGTACGACGCAAGTGCTGTCCTGCCCGGCGGACTCTCAGTCCACTGTTTATCAAACCCCGCTAGTCTGTATTTAAATTTATTTTTTGATGGATCTAGGTAATCTAACAGGGCGATTTCCACTGTAAAAGAACGCTCTGTAGGTGAAAGATTCACTTTCGCTTTTGGGAAAAATCTTTTTCTTGTCGTGGATTCATGACTGTGAATATCGATGCGTTTAAATGATATGTGAGGTGTGTAGGGGTTTTCAAAAAACTGCTTATCGTCGACGATGGTTACGCCCGAATTTCCGCCGAACAGAATTCCTGCACCTCGGGCAACGATGCTGGAGTTGTGGTTAAAGTCAGCGTTCTTTAAGCCATGCAGGTTGTCATACTCTTGTCTGGCATTAAGATCTTCGTTGAATTTTGTAAGGCCTTTGTTATGAGATATCCATAAGTTGCCATCTTCGGTGAACTCTAAAGAAAAAATATTCCGGTTATCGAGCTCCCGAAGCTCGATAGGCGATGTTATTTCGGGAACTTCTCTATTCGTTTCAGTGGAACTGATCACGCTAATCCCCGCGTCCGGAGAACCTATCCACAAATCACCTTGTTGATTGCTTGCCAATATCCAGGGAGTGTTGGTCCTTAATTGGGTATTAGCTTTGTTGAATACATCGAAACTTTGCTTGTCAGGTGCGATTCTTATTAAGCCATTGCTGAGAGTGGCTAACCACAGTGAACCATGCGCATCGAATTCTAAATCTAGGATCATCCGCTCGTCTGGTATCGCGCTTTGGTATTTTTTTGTTACTACTTTCGGTATTCCCCATGGGTCATCAATGACGACTAATCCCCCGCCGTATGTGGCAACCCAAAGTTTATCGTTTTCGCGAGCGCTGATGGCCGTTATGCCGTTCGCAGGGAGCTTTTGATGCTCATTAGCATTTACATTGAAGAGGACGGATCTATTTTTATGTACATCTATCCTCACTAAGCCCGCATCGCGTGTTCCAATCCACAAGTAAGGCTCCTGATATGCCATAGACATTACATTATTCGATGGAAGTTTTACTGCTGATTGAGTATTAAATTCGTAAGACGCGAGTCCGTCCAGATCAATTAGCTTAACCCCACCGTCAGAACCGATCCAAGTTTTGTCGCCCCATTTTTCAAACGTATTTACGGAGTTTGAGGATTGGGGGCCGGAGAACTGAAGATTTTTGAAGAAAACGGGCGTAATTTTTAATACGCCGTTCAAGCTTCCGAGCCAAATAATGCCTGACTGGTCTTGGTATATGCTTTGTATAAGGTCGCTAGTTAAAATTGAGTTAAATTGGTCGAAGTTTGCAACGACCCCTGTTTCGATATTGGATATGATCAATCCTTGGTTTGTGGTTAACCAAACTAGGGATCCGTCAAATAATACATCGTTAATAGTTAGTGGGGTTTCGCTGGGAAGTGACCAATAGGATGCGGGAAGTGGTAAAAACGAGCTGGACCCCCTTGAAATGAAGAGTCCGTCATAAATCGTGGCAATGACTACTACGCCGTTTTTGCTCACGATAGACGAAATGCTGGATTCAGTTGCTACACCCTGATGCTCATAGATTGTTATAGACGGCTTCGATAGATCAATGCTTTTTAATCCCTGATTAGTCGTGCCGATATAAAGTCTAGTGTTTTCTTCGTCATACCATAGTGAAGTGGCTTCAAAAGGTTTTTCGCGATTTTCTGAAAATACGATTTTTTGGGTCGTAGCATCTATTAGACTTACTCCCTTATTCGAACCTACCGCAATTATGTTGAAGTCGTCGATGCACTGTATGGAGTTAGTGTAATCATCAATGGTTGTAGGGCCGCTTTCTAGACTATGCCATGGCGAAAACTTTTGTGTTTCGTAATCAAAAACTGATAAGCCGCCTCCAAATGTTGTCACCCATAGGTAAGTGTCATCCAGGCTGCAAAGGTCAGTGACCCAGTTAGATGGCAATCCACCCGGTTCATTGCGCGAATTTCGTATTTGTTGTACACCAAGACCATCGTACAGATTTAGCCCCGATTGCGTCGCAAGCCAAAGGTACCCGTTGTGGTCCTGATAGAATTTATTTACCGTGAGCTGGGTTAGATCATTTGAAAAACTGGCTGGAGTGAATCGGATCGAATTTTCATCAAACTTGTCAGGTCCTGCAATGCTGACCTGAACTAGGGCGAGGCTGGCTACGATCCTGATGATTAAATATTGAATTATTTTAAAAAGATTACTTGGCATTTAGTAGGCATTTTAAATGAGGGCGGGTCTAGATTAGCCTAGACCCGCCCTTATTTAAAGGTTGAACTTTATGTGTTGGGGCGCGAGCAATGTGCTGCTTGGCGCCAAACTTACTCAATGTTCACTTTGAGGCGGTACAGCCAAGCAGGCTACCGAATTCCCCACTTGAAGCCTTGTTGCTCCACGGTTGAACGAATGCCCCACTTGAAGCCTTGTTGCTCCGCAGTTGAACGGATGCCCCACTTAAATCCTTGCGATGTCGCTGTCGCTGCAGTCTTAGGCGTGCTGCTTGCTGTATTTTGGACGCCAGTGTCTTGATGCCGAGTTTGGGCAGCCCATTTGAATCCGTTAGATGATTCAAAACTGACTTCATCGTAGTTCAATTTTTTTGACGTCGTAACTTCTTGTGACCATTTGTAGCCATTGATCGTCTTCGCAAGCATTTCTGCTCTCATTGAGTCACTCAAATCGCCCGCAAAACTCAAACCAGAAACTGCTGTCATTACTACCGCTGCTGCTACTGTCGCTAATTTTTTCATTTTCTAAGCCCTCGCGTCTTGTGACGTTGTTTTAGGAGACGAACTCAGAGTAGCTCAATGGGCAAATCCATGAAGTAGAGCAAATACCCCGGATGGGTTAGCGTTCTAAATTTTTTGAAAAAAACTCTGCTAATCGAGTTTTCTGCGTGCGTCCAGGCTTCGCAGCTCATCGGCGTAGCGCTGTAACCAGAGCTTTTGTCGCTCGCTTGGTTCGTTGATTTCCTGCGGTGAGAGGCGTTCTACGTGGGCTTTTACCCCCCAAGCTACCCCGGTGATCGGAGCATCTATTGCCGGATCGTTTGCTAATAATGTACTCAGCGTGTCGGGGATGATGGGGGTGCCATCATCATCCAGCTCTACAGGGCCTGTAAAAAAAATCTCGCCTTGTATCTCTTGAATAAGTTGGTCCTGGCCATTGTCGCAATGGTTGTCGCCTAAAGTCAGGGCTCTTTCGATATTAATGAGTCCAGCCCCTTGTTTTAGCGGGGAATAGGCTAACTTGCCGTCAGGTAAAATTGCGGGATTCGCCGCGCTCATCAAGCGACATTTCACCTGATCGGGTGTTAGTTGAGGTTCGAGCTGCAGAAGCAGGGCAGTTGCACCCGAGACGATCGCAGCCGCTTGTGATGTTCCCGTCATCGCAATGCGCTCGGCGCGCTTCATAAAATCTGGGTGTTCTAAGGTCAAGGTGGAACTGGGTCGAGTAAGCCCTTCTATGTGGCCTCCCGGTGCGACGAGATCGGGTTTGACATGCCCGAGCGGCGACGGCCCTTGCGAGGAAAAAAGCGGGACGAAGTCGTCACTCTGGTTGTCGGGTGTCCAGTTATCGGTGACGGCACCCACGCTGATAATGTAGGGAATATTTGCAGGTGCCCCCACAGTAACGGGGTCGGGGCCCGAATTGCCTACTGAGGCTATGGACACTACCCCTTGATGCCATAGGTTAATGATTCCCTGATTGATCGGGTCTAGCCAATATGGCCAGCGCGGGTGAGAGGCAAAGGACAGATTCAGGATTCGAATATTTAATCGCTCACGATTATCAGCAACCCATTGCAACGCTCGCAAAAGGTGAATGAGTGTTGCTTGCCCATTGGTGTTGAAGGCCTTAATCGGCACCAAATAAGCATCAGGTGCGCTACCTTGATAATGAATAGATCCATTTGTTGATACAAAACCAGAATTCACGGCGACACTTGCAATATGTGTACCGTGGCCGCTCTCATCGAAAAGTTCGATCGGTTCACGCCCTGCCATTGCATCAAATCGTGCCAAGATACGTTGGTTTCCCTTTGTATCGAGCTCTAGATCGGGGTGGCTCCAAAGTCCCGAATCTAACACAGCGATAGCGACGCCTTGGCCCAGAACGCCTAGCTCATGAAGGCTACTAGCGCCGATCAGTCGATTGAAATGAGTGTCATCATTATTCTCAGCGTATGACTTTACGAGAGGGCTAGAGCAGTTGTCGCTGAACGTAAGCGTTCCCGTCAATTCACTTTGGGTGGGAGCTTGTTGATCAAAGATCAGCGACAGAAGATGTTCGTCTTGCTGCAGGGCAAGCTTATTTGAGAGCGTCAGAAAGGCTCGCTCGCCCTGTATGACTGCGTGTTCATGAGGTATGGGTTTGCTGTCAAAGAAGACGCTCAGTCCAGCGCCATATTCTGCTGGCCAGGTTAATTCCACGTTAAGTAGATAGCTTGTTCTATGGTCTTTGCGTCGAATGGGCCACACAAGGGAGGAGGGGGTGCTTCTCATAAATATGGAGCCAAGGTAGGCGCAGTTGTCGCTTGCACTAGCGTCGTCATCTGAGGGTGCTTCCAGCGAGTCGACATGATCGATTATTCGCGTGATTGCAGGCTTGCTTTCAAGGAGTCGCTTTTGTTGGTCATCCAAGGTGACGCTGAGCGCGTTGATGAGCGGAAACTCTTCGCTGGCTCCAATACCCTCGGCGCTCAGGCTGTCTTTCAGATTTTGATAGTCGGTCCCTTGCACAAGGTAAACAGCCTCCGCGGTGGCGGTGCCTGAGAAGGCAACGCACAGCGCAAAGAAGGCAATAAAACGTGATGCTTTCAAATTTCGAAGGGCTTGGTGAGCAAGCTAATGATGTTTTTAGCGGGTACAGGCCTAGACAGGTAGAAACCTTGCAAAGTATCGCAGCCGTTGGCGACGAGGTAGTCCATTTGTTCTTTCGTTTCTACGCCTTCGGCGACAAGACCCAGGTTCAGCGCTTTGGCCAGCGACGTAATGGCGTCCACAATCGCATTCCCGTTTTCACTACCTATACCCATGACAAAGCTTCGGTCAATCTTCAGGACATTAATCGGAAATTGTCGCAGATAACTTAGAGAGGAATACCCAGTTCCAAAATCGTCCACCGCTAAGGTAACGCCCAGATCACATAACTCCGATAGCTTTTTAATGTTGGATTGAGCGTCTGTCATGATGGCACTTTCAGTTAACTCAAGTTGCACCCGATGTTTGTTAAAGTGAACTTCGTCAAATAAGTTTGTTATGTGGCTTGCGAGGTCATCATGATTAAACTCCAGGGCTGATATGTTGATGCTGATCTTAAAGTCTGCAAATCCAGCTTGCTCCCAAATTTTGCAATCTTTAATGGCTTCTCTCATTACCCATGCCGTTAGATCTATGATTTGCCCGGTTTGCTCCGCTACGGGGATAAATGCCGCCGGGGAGATCATTCCTCGCTCGGGATGATTCCATCGCACCAGGGCCTCTAATCCAGATAGCGTGCCGTTGCTTGAGTTTACGAGAGGTTGGTAATGCAGTTCGAGCTGATTTTCGACCAGTGCCTCGCGAAGTTCCTCTTCCATTTTGAGTAGCTCAACCGCAGAGCTGTTCATGTCATCTTTGTAGAAACGATAGCAGCTTCTGCCCATCGATTTCGCGGCATACATTGCGGTATCGGCGTTGCGCACCAGTGTGTCGGGATCGGTGCCATCTTTGGGGAACAGCGCTATGCCGATACTGGGTGTTACCACAGGGTTGTGCGATTGTAAGGCCACGGGTTGCGACAAGCTGTGCAGAATACGCTTAGCAATGTTGGTAACCTTGTCGTCATCCTCTACATTGGGTATCACAACGGTGAATTCGTCGCCACCCAGGCGGGCAATAATGATGCTTTCTTCGGCACCCAGGTATTGGTAGTCACCGACTTCACTTAGGATGTTGATATCGCCGTAATCGCTGAGTTCATCGGTTAGGCGTTTGGCAATTTCTACGAGTAAACGATCGCCTCGGGCATGACCAATTGAGTCATTAATACGTTTGAAATGGTCCAAATCAATAAACATGACCGCCACGTGGGCGTCTTTGTTGTGGTGTGTAAGGACTAAGCGATCCAGTTCTTCGGTAAAGCTGCGACGGTTGGGTAGTGAGGTCAGTGGATCATAATAGGCTAAGTAACGCAGACGATCTTCTTGACGTTTGAGCGCCTGCACGTGCTGCGAGGAGCGGAGCATGAATTTTACGTCTCGCCCCAATAGGCTCCAATTCACGGGTTTGGTCTTGTACTGTGTCGCCCCGGCGCGGAACCCTCGGTCAATGCTTTCTTCGTCATCGGCTCCCGTCACCAAGAGTATCGGGACATCGCGGCCCTGAGGCATGCGGCGGATGCGCTCGCACACTTCAAGCCCAGACATGCCAGGCATTTGCACATCCAGAAACACCAAATCGGGAGATTCTCGTACAAACAAATCGATGGCCGCTGGGCCGTTTTCGGCTTCTAGAACAACCATGTCCTCTGCTTCCAAGCATTGCCGGGTGAGCATACGAGTCATTGCGTCGTCGTCAGTTACGAGAATGGTTGGGTGTTCACGGCTGTCGGTATCGGACATAGCTTGGCGCCACTTCATTACATTGCGGTAAGGTTATCATTTACCGTTGGTCAAACCTAGGGGCTGTTAACCTATGGTGTCGGTTTATGTCGCGGTTAAGCAGTAATCTTTCTGTCAAGATGTGGTAACATTCGCGCCCATCGGTTTATGGGTATCTGTGATTATGAGCTTAGCATCGGACAACTTAGAGCGTATTCGCCAGCAAGTCTCGGATCATCTAGACAAAGCGGAACAAGTGCAGCGCAGCGAGCCGCAAACGCAAGCATTGATGAAGTCGATCGCTCGCAAGCTAGAGCAGGAAGATGCGGTGTTGGTGGCCCACTACTACACAGCCCCCGAGGTTCAGGCCTTGGCCGAACAGACCGGTGGCTTTGTCTCCGATTCGCTCGAGATGGCAAGATTCGGACGCGACCACAAAGCCAAAACCTTGATTGTGGCTGGCGTAAAATTTATGGGTGAAACAGCCAAAATTTTAACGCCCAATAAGCGTGTCTTGATGCCTACACTGGAGGCGACCTGTTCGCTCGATATCGGTTGCCCCATCGACCAATTTGATGCTTTTTGTAACGAACATCCGGATCGTACGGTCGTTGTCTATGCCAATACCTCCGCAGCCGTCAAGGCGCGCGCAGATTGGGTTGTGACCTCGAGTATTGCTCTTCAGGTTGCCGAATATTTAAACCAGCGCGGCGAAAAAATTCTTTGGGCGCCAGATAAGCACCTGGGTGCTTACGTCAAGAAGGCGAGCGGAGCCGACATTATCGCCTGGGACGGTGCATGTATTGTGCATGAGGAATTCAAAGCACGCGGTATTCTTGATTTGAAGAAAGCGCACCCAGATGCAGTGGTTCTTGCTCATCCTGAGTCACCCGATTCGGTGTTAGAGATCGCCGATCAAATTGGGTCGACGACACAAATTATTCAGGCGGCAGTGGCGTCGCGAGCGAGTAAATTCATTGTGGCGACGGATCAAGGTATTTTTTACAAGTTGCAACAAGCTGCCCCAGACAAAACGTTTATGATCGCACCGACCGCGGGTAATGGGGCAACGTGCCGAAGCTGTGCGAACTGCCCGTGGATGGCGATGAATGAATTAGAGGCCTTGGATCGAGTATTCGACGTCGGTGCCAATGAGATATTCGTCGACCCGATGCTAGCCGAAAGAGCAATGGTGCCTCTTGAGCGCATGTTAAGTTTTAAGGCAAGCCTTTGATCACAGCTCTTCGAGACGGTCTCTGAAAGCGTAGACCGCTTTCAAGCGCTCTTCGATTTTAGAAGATTCGACAAAATCATTACTGGCGAGTTTCAGCGCGTAACGGAATTGTTTCTCAGCTTCGTCGGCGATGCCGTGTAACAAAAAATACTCGCCGCGAGCTTTGTGCAAGCCTTGTATATTGCCAGACAAGCCCTGAATTTCGGCAAGCCAGTACCATAACAAAGGATCATTTTTAATGTCCCGAGCTATGGGCTCCAGTACCGCTTCGGCAATGTGTGCTTGTTGATCGGTCATTAAGGCTCTTGCATAGGCCAGAGTCAGGGCTTTGTTTCCGGGGTTAATTCGAGTGGCTCTTTCCAGTGTTGGCAGGACCCAGCTGGTGTCGCGTTGCTGCACTGCGATATCGACTAAGCTAATTAAATAGGTTTGCGAGGTTGGGCGGTTTTCAAGCAAAGACGTCATACGTGCTCTGGCTTCGTCAAAGCGGCCGGCGGCGCTAAGTGCGAGTGCAAGCCCATAATCATGCGCCTCTGGAAAAATTGGGTCACGCGCTTCTTGGGCTTTAAATTGAGCCACCGCGGTTTCAGGTGACTCGGCTAGGTCGACCTGTACTTTGGCTTTCATTAAGTGAAAGTCAAGGCTGGGTCGACTTTGTTTGGCTGGGTATTGCAGTAAGCGATTTTTTGTATCTGAAATGCGTGATTCAGACAGGGGGTGCGTTCGCAGAAACTCGGGTATACGGTTGCTGCTTGCATAACGCGCGGCGCGCAACATTTGCTCGAACATGGCTGGCGTCGCGGCTGGGTTCCGTCCCGATAATGCGAGTGTTTGCATGCCGATGCGATCAGCCTCTTGTTCATTACCCCTGCTATAGCGTAGCGCCGCATCTTGAGTCGCCGCTTGGGTGGCTGTGAGTGCGGCTAAACCCATGTCTGACCCCGTTGTCGCAATAAGCACTAATCCCGCTAGTAAGCCCGCCAAGGCTAGGGGCTGTTGTGTTTTGGCGAATTCCACTCGGCGCGAAAAATGCCGCTGACTTAAATGCGCGATCTCATGCGCAATCACTGAAGCGAATTGATCTTCTGTTTCGGCAAATTGGAATAGGCCTGTGTGGATGCCTATGACGCCCCCTGGCACCGCAAAGGCGTTCATTGTTGGGTTGTTAACGATGACGACTTCGATACGTCGATCCTGAAGTTCACTGTACTCAACCAGTTCGTAGACTAGGTTTTCAACATAGCGTTGCATGATGGGATCTTCGTACACATCTACTTGACTTCGAAATATTTTCAGCCAAGTGCGACCGAGTTGATGCTCATACTCAGGAGAAAATACGGTGCCCGCACTCGACCCTAAATCGGGGATTTTGAGCCCATTGTTACCGCTTGCGCTCAGGGCCACAGCACAACTCATGACCAGAGGCATGAGCCACTGGCTGAACAGACGTTTTGTCGTTACTGATTTAGGTGTCAACACCATACCCCTGTGCGTGCGCTGTATCGGACAAGTATAACAAGTTGCAATTGAACTGCCGCTGATTGAGACCAAGCGAGTGTCACAAAAGTTCACCTGATATTCAAACTATGGCGTACATTGTATACTTCATGCCTGTTGAGAAGTGTGTAAGTGTGAGTGATGTCAGAGACGATTATCGATGCTCGAGGTATGCGCTGCCCCATGCCTTTGCTGATGGCTAAGCGCGCATTGATGGAGGCTAACGTCGGAGACTGTATTCGTGTGTTAGCCTCCGACCCAAGTTCTTGGCGAGATTTTCACGCTTATGCCAAGCTGGCCGAAGAGCTGTTAAACGCTGAGCAATTGGATGAGCAGGCTTTTGTCTATGAGTTCATTAAAAAAGCGCCAAACTAGGATTCTGTATGTTGACGATTTTTAGAAAATGGTACCAGCGGTATTTGTTCGAAGAAGAATCATTGTTGCTGCTGGTTCTGATCGCTGTGACCTTATTTCTGATGATGGCCCTAGGCTCGGTCATGGCGCCTATTGTTGCAGCGATGATTTTGGCTTATTTGGTTCAGGGGGTCTCGACGCGATTGCAAAATGTTGGCTTGCCCCGGTGGGTGGGCTTTCTGGCAGCCTATGGCCTGTTTTTGGCCGTTTTTTTTGGGTCGATTTTAGGCCTTTTCCCGCTAGTATGGCGGCAGCTTGCTACCTTGGCATCTGAGTTTCCAAGGATGGTGAAGGAAGTTCTAGCAGCCTTGAGCGTGCTACCAGAAAAATACCCTCAGTTTATTTCTCAACAGCAGATTGTGGACTTGGTGGCCTCCGTCCAGCGCGAACTTGGACCGGCGGGTCAAAAGCTTCTAGAGCTCTCGTTAAACTCGATACCTGGTTTATTTGGGCTCATGATCTATCTCATTCTTATTCCTCTGCTGGTGTTTTTCTTCCTGAAAGACAAAGACGTTATTACGCAATGGCTTGCGGGGCAGTTACCCAAAGAGCGGCCTATGTTGCGCCGGATTTGGGCTGAAATGGACCTTCAAATTGCGAACTACGCCCGAGGTAAGGCGATTGAAGTGCTGATAGTGGGCATTGTGACCTATGTGGCCTTTCTGACTCTGGGGTTGAATTATGCGGCGCTACTCGGCCTGCTGGTCGGTTTGTCAGTGATCATCCCTTATGTTGGTGCGACATTGGTGACGATACCGGTAGTGCTGGTCGCTTTCTTTCAGTGGGGCATCGGTAATGAATTTTACACCGTGTTGGCGGTCTATCTGATTATTCAGGTCTTGGATGGCAACGTTCTGGTACCTTTGCTGTTTTCGGAGGCCGTTAACCTTCACCCCGTCGCTATTATTTTAGCGGTATTGTTTTTTGGCGGTATCTGGGGCTTGTGGGGCGCGTTTTTTGCGATACCGCTTGCAACCCTGATAAAGGCGATTATGAACGCTTGGCCTGTGCCTGAAGCTTATGAATCCATCACCTCGGACTCGACAGGAGAGACCTTATGAGGCATGTAAACACAGTGTGGTCCTTGTGCTTAGTTGTTGCGCTGGGTGCCGTAATTGGCTGTCAACCCAATAGCACAACCGAAGCACTGGTGGCGCAGGAGGCCAGTCAACCTGTAGTAAGCCCCATTGATGATCGAGATTACCGCGCCTTGGTGTTGGATAACGGTTTGCAAGTGTTGTTGGTGAGTGATCCTAAGACGCAGAAAGCCGCCGCGGCGCTTGATGTGTATGTTGGGAGCGGCGATAACCCCAAGGGGCGAGGAGGCTTGGCACACTTTCTAGAACACATGTTGTTTTTAGGTACCGAAAAATACCCCGACCCGGCTGAGTACGAGCAATACATTACCGAGCATGGCGGCAATCGCAACGCGTATACCTCCTTTGATCACACCAATTACTTTTTTGATGTGAATGCCGAGCATTTTACTGAGGCGCTCGATCGTTTTGCTCAATTCTTCGTGTCGCCGAAAATGGATGCCGAGTACGTCGATCGAGAAATGAACGCCGTGCAGGCAGAATACCAGATGGGGTTGAAGTCGGATGGGCGTCGAGGTCTTGATGTGTTGCAAGCTTTAATGCACCCCGAACACCCGTACAGCCAGTTTTCTGTGGGCTCTTTGGAGTCACTAGCAGATCGTCCGGATCAACCTATACGGACCGACTTACTAGCATTTTATGAGCGTTATTACCTAGCCGGTAATATGCGTTTGGTGGTTTTGGGCGCCGAGCCCCTTGAGGCGCTTGAGTCAATGGTGAAAGCATCGTTTGCGGCGGTGCCTGCGGGCGATGTTGTGCACGATCCCGTAAACGTTCCCATCTTCCCGGAGACCTCTTTGCCCTCTGTGGTCAGCATTGAACCCACGGCATCGAACCGGAGTTTAGAGATTATCTTCCCCATCGCCGATTACACCGAACACTATTTGAGCGACCCTGCACGTTATTTGGGGCACTTGCTCGGCCATGAGGGCCCCAGCAGTTTGTTGGCGCAACTTAAACGCGAAGGTTTGGCGGAATCGCTTTCGGCGGGCGCTAGTTTTCGATGGCGTGGGGGAGCCTTGTTTTATATTGATATCAAGCTGACTGAGGCGGGCATCACACAGAATGAGCGCATTGTTAAAATGACACATTCAGCACTGTCGCACTTGCGCAACAAGGGGGTACAGTCTTGGGTCTTTGACGAATTAAAGCAGCTGTCTGACTTGAACTTTCGCTTCCAAGAAAAGAGCGATCCCATTCGTTATGTGAGCCGTTTGGCGAGCGCTATGCACGATTTTCCCGTGCGTGATTGGCTGCGCGGTGGAACTTTTCTTGAACAATTTGATGCTGATTTAACCCAAAGGCTGCTGGATTCTATGACGCCTGATAAAGCCTTGGTGAGCATTTCATACCCTGGGATCGCAACGAATCAACTGTCACCAAACTATCAAACGCCTTACGCTTTGGCGTCAGGAGAAGCGGTAGCGCGGCCCTTGGCGGAAGATGATTCCGCACTGGCGAGCATTGCGCTGCCCGCGCCCAACGAGTTTATCGCGCAAAATGTCGATGTGTTGTCGGTCAGTGCGGCTGACGCGAGCGACCAGCCGGTGTTGATTTCACAGCAGGGTGTGGATGTGTGGTTTCAACACGACAACGAATTTGACGTACCCAAAGGCGCACTGAACGTCAATTTTCGATCCGCGTTAGTGGGGCAGACCCCCGAAGTTGATATAGCGCTCGAGCTTTATACCGCTTTAGTCAGTGATCAGGCGAATGACTTTGCCTATGCAGCACAGATCGCAGGTTTGCAGAGCTCGGTGTACCGGCATTCGCGTGGGATCAGTTTGCGTGTCAACGGCTACAACGATAAGCAAGAGGCCTTGTTGGGTCGCTTGTTGGGCGTGATGCAGGCAATGGATTTTAGTGAGGAGCGATTCAATAATCTTCGCGCCGAGCGTATTCGTCAAATTGAAAACAAGTCTGCGCAGCGTCCGGCTAGTCAGATTATGGGCGCCTTGCGTGAGGCGCTGAACCATTCGGCTTGGAGTGATGACCAACAGGTTGCGGCGTTAAAGGCCTTATCGTTAGGTAGTGTCAAGGCGCAAGCGGAAGTGTTTTGGCGCTCAGCCAGCGCTGAAGTCTTGCTTTACGGTAACTATGTGGTCGAGGACGTTGCTGCCGTAAGCGCCGTGCTGGCACCCGTTCTGTCGGGTGCCACGGGTGAACTGCCGGCTCTGGCTGTGACGCAGTTAGATCAGGATGAACGGCAACAGCTGACCCAAGTGTTGGAGCACGATGATGCTGTGATTAGTTGGTACATTCAAGGCGACAATCGTTCTGTGGAGCAGCAGGCTCTGTTTGCGTTAACGGGACAGGCCCTAAAATCGGGATTTTTCCAACAATTGCGTACAGAGCAACAGCTGGGCTACATCGCGAGTGCGTTTTCATGGCCGCAAAGCCGAGTGCCCGGTTTGGTCATGATTATTCAGTCGCCCAGCCATTCGAGTCTGGACGTTCGGAATGCCATTGATACTTTTCTGCGGGCCGTTCCTAGCGATATCAACGAAGCGGCCTTCACTCGACATCGTGAGGCATTGATCGCTGAGATCAATGAGCCTTACAAGAATCTGTGGGAGCGCGCAGAATTTTTGTGGCAGTCGTTGGGTGAGGGTGATGTTTCCTTTGCTTCAAAACAAGAGCTGGCGCGCGCCGTATCGAAGATCTCGTATCCTGATTGGCTGGAGTTTTTCAATAAAAGTGTTTTGGAAACTCAAAAATCTTTATTAGTGGTGGCGCCTGGCAAGTTTGACCAATCTCCTGCAGAGCCTCTTGAGTATTCGCAAGCGGCGGCGGTCAAAGCGAACAACAAGGCGTTTGCGATTGAACTTTGAGTTTGAAAATTTACTACACAGAACGGGTCATTATAGGCATCTTTATTGCTGAATATGGCTCGTTCAGATTGAAATTTTGACCTGTTTTGTAATATTATTACATTTTTGCCGCAGGTCTGCGGCTGAATATAGGTTCGGAGATTATTAGGCATGATGCAGGACACAGACCCCCAAGAAACTCGCGAATGGATTGAGGCGCTAGACGCCGTCGTTCGGTCTTCAAGCCCAGAGCGAGCAGGGTTTCTGTTGCGTGAATTGGCCAAACACGCAACCCAAGAGCGGTTGCCCTTGCCGCCCGCGATTACCACGCCTTTCCGTAATACGATTCCTGTTTCTGAAGAAAAAACGATGCCTGGTGATTTGTTCATGGAGCGTCGTATCCGATCGCTAACCCGTTGGAACGCGCTGGCCATGGTGATGCGAGCCAATGACAACGACGAGGGCTTGGGTGGCCACATTTCGAGTTTTAGCTCCAGTGCAACGCTTTACGACGTGGGCTTCAATTACTTTTTTCGAGGCAATGAAAACGATCAGCTGGGGGATTTGGTATTCTTTCAGGGACACAGCGCGCCCGGCGTCTATGCTCGATCTTATTTGGAAGGACGCCTAAGCGAGGAGCAGCTGGATAACTTCCGGCGCGAAGTGGATGGAAACGGTTTGTCGTCGTACCCGCATCCGTGGTTGATGCCCGATTATTGGCAATTCCCAACCGTCTCTATGGGGCTGGGGCCTATACAGGCGATCTATCAAGCACACGTCATGAAATATCAACAAAAGCGGGGCTTGGTAGACCATGGTGACCGCAATATTTGGTGTTTCATGGGTGATGGCGAGTGTGACGAACCAGAATCACTGGGCGCTATTTCTCTAGCGGGTCGCGAGGGCTTAGGTAATCTTACTTTCGTGATTAACTGCAACCTGCAGCGTCTGGATGGCCCCGTTCGGGGTAATGGCAAAATCATTCAAGAGCTTGAAGGCGTCTTTCGCGGTGCTGGTTGGGATGTGATCAAGGTTGTTTGGGGTCGCCGCTGGGATCCTTTGCTCGAAAAAGACGAGACCGGTCTGTTACAAAAGCGTATGGACGAGGTGTGCGACGGCGAACTTCAAAACTACAAGTACAACGGTGGGGCCTATACTCGTGAGCACTTTTTTGGCAAGTATCCAGAGCTGCTAGAACTGGTCTCAGATTTGTCAGACGAAGACATTATGTACTTAAATCGTGGTGGACACGATCCGTACAAAATTTATGCGGCCTATGCACAGGCGGTGGCACAGCGTGAGCGTCCGACCGTTATTTTGGCTATGACCGTCAAGGGTTATGGTACCGGTGAGGCGGGTGAAGCAAACAACGAAACGCACTCTTTGAAAAAGCTGGATATGGATAGCTTGCGCGCGTTCCGAGACCGCTTTGGCATTCCAATCAGCGATGATGAGCTTCAGCACGTGCCTTATTACCGTCCGTCGCCGGATAGTCCCGAAATTCGCTACATGATGCAGCGTCGCCAAGAACTTCATGGCGTTATGCCGAGTCGACACAGTGCGGTCGAGCGATTGCAGGTTCCCGCCATCGAAGCCTTCAGCTCGCAGCTAGCCAGCAGCGGTAAACGTGAAGTTTCGACAACGATGGCCTTTGTTCGAATTCTGTCTACACTGGTGAAAGACAAACAAATGGGCGAGCGCGTTGTGCCGATCGTACCCGATGAGGCGCGTACCTTCGGTATGGAGGGTATGTTTCGTCAGCTTGGTATCTACTCTTCTGTGGGACAGCGCTACACGCCACATGATGCTGGCCAGATCATGTTCTACAAAGAAGATGAACGCGGCCAGATCCTAGAGGAAGGTATCAACGAAGCAGGTGCGATGAGTGCCTGGTTGGCGGCGGCTACTTCGTTTTCCACCAGCCGCTTAACAATGGTGCCGTTCTATATTTTTTACTCGATGTTCGGATTCCAGCGTATTGGTGATTTGGCGTGGGCCGCTGGCGACAGTCAGGCGCGCGGTTTTTTGATTGGCGCAACGGCCGGTCGAACTACGCTGAATGGGGAAGGTTTGCAGCACCAAGATGGCCACAGTCACTTGATGGCGTCGACTATCCCTAACTGCATTAGCTACGATCCTACGTATGCCTACGAGCTGGCGGTTATTATTCAAGATGGTCTGCGCCGTATGTACGAAGTGGGTGAGAACTGCTTCTACTACATCACGACCATGAACGAAAACTACCATCAGCCCGAAATGCCCAAAGGTGTCGAAGAGGGCATCTTGAAGGGTATGTACCCCCGCGTTGTGTCGAAAAAACGCGGTAAAAAACGGGTGCAGTTAATGGGGGCAGGGACCATTTTGCGCGAGGTAGAAGCGGCGGCCGAGATCTTAGAGCAAGAATACGGTGTGGCTGCAGACGTGTGGAGTGTAACCAGTGTGAATGAATTGGCTCGTGAAGGCCGTGCCATCGAGCGCACGAATCGACTGAACCCCACGGCCGAGAAAAAAATCCCCTTCATCACTGAGTGCTTATCACAGCGTTCAGGGCCTTGTGTGATCGCGACCGACTATATTCGTGCTTATTCAGAGCAATTGCGCGCCTTCGTACCTGAGCGTTTTGTGGTTCTTGGCACCGATGGTTACGGACGCAGCGATACTCGGGCGAAATTAAGAGACTTTTTCGAAGTGAGTCGCGAATGGGTGGTGTTGGCCGCCTTAAGCGCGCTGGTTGATGAAGGTCTAATCGACGCCAAGGTTGTTGAAGATGCCATGCCGAAGCTGGGTATTTCTTCATCTAAACTTGACCCCATGACGGTATAACGAGGTTAGGACAGAACGCTATGGCAAAACAACAGGTCATTGTGCCCGATATCGGTGCGGATTCGGCGGAAGTAATAGAGTGGATGGTGAAGGTCGGCGATTCGGTTGCAGTCGACGACAGTTTGCTCGTTTTGGAGTCGGATAAGGCCTCGATGGAGGTGCCATCGACCCTAGCCGGAACGGTGGTAGAACTGCTTGTTAAACTAGGCGATTCTTTAAGCGAAGGCGCCGCGATTGTTGTGATCGAAACGGCCGATGCCACGGCTGTGACCGCCGCTGAGCCACAGGAAGCGCCGACCGATACAATACAGGACGAGGCGCCAGTTAAGTCTGAGTTGCAAAGCTCTGCGGCTGAATTACCCAAAGCCCAAACGGGCGGCAGTAGCAAGCATTCCGTGCTTGTGCCTGACATTGGTACCGATGATGCGGTTGAAGTGATCGAATTGTCGGTTTCGGTGGGCGATGATGTTGCAGAGGGCGATACTTTACTGGTTCTTGAGTCTGACAAAGCCTCTATGGAGATACCTGCTGATGCCACAGGTAAAGTGCTGGAAGTAGCAGTGGCAGTTGGCGCCTCTTTGAAACAAGGTGATCTGATCGCTGTGTTAGAAGTCTCAGCGGCTTCAAGCACCGAACAGGTAGTCGTTCAAGAAGCGAAGCAGGAAGCTCCTGTGGTAGCGGCGCCGGCATCGTCCACGGTTGCACCCGTAGAACCCAAAGCCGCCTCGGTGGCGCCCGTTCGAGCAGCAGAGCCTCAAGCAGCGTCGTCTCATTCTGAGGTGGTTTACGCAGGCCCCGCGGTACGAAAGTTGGCGCGCGAGTTCTCAATTCCCCTTGGTCAAGTCAGTGGCTCGGGTCCTCGAGGACGCATCTTAAAAGAAGATTTACATGCCTTCGTTCAACAACGGTTGTCGACGCCAACAGCGACTGCCAGCAGTGGCACAGGCATACCGGCCGTTCCTGCGGTAGATTTTTCGCAGTTTGGGCCAATCCGTGAAGAAGCGCTCAGTAAGATTGGCAAGGTGACTGCGACCAATATGCAGCGTAGCTGGCTCAATGTGCCGCACGTCACTCAGTACGATGATGCCGACGTGACGGACTTGGAAGCATTCCGGGCAAGCCTAAAGGATGAGGCTGCGAAAAAAGGTACTAAGCTAACGCCGTTGCCCTTTTTGTTGAAGGCCTGTGCGGTTGCCTTGAAAGATAACCCCAAGTTCAATTCGTCTTTGTCAGCAGACGGTGAGTCGATTATTTACAAAGATTACGTGCATATCGGATTTGCTGTAGATACGCCGGCTGGTTTGTTGGTGCCCGTTATTCGCGACGTCGATAAAAAGGGACTATGGGAGCTTGCTGAAGAGGTCCTAGAGCTAGCGGGCTTGGCACGAGATAAAAAGTTGAAGCCAGCACAAATGCAAGGTGCCTGTTTTACGATTTCTAGTCTTGGCGCTTTGGGTGGTAAGGGCTTTACGCCGATTGTGAACGCTCCCGAGGTGGGTATTTTGGGCGTATCTAAATCGTCAGTGCAACCCGTCTGGGATGGCTCGAGCTTCACCCCTCGTACCATGTTGCCATTATCGCTATCGTACGATCACCGCGTAATTAACGGTGCGGATGGTGGTCGCTTCATGAATCAAGTCGTCGCATTGTTGTCCGACATTCGTCGACTGACTTTATAAATTCATTGGCCATTCTGGCACGGATTCTGCAAGCTTAAGCGTAAGTTTGCAGAAAACAAGCGAGAATGGTTCATGACGCAGGGCCCCTTACATGGCATATCTCAGTGGCAGGCTGAATTTACAGCGTCCCAAAAACTGCCGCTTGAGTACGTCGATAAGATCGAAACGGTCTTTTCTGATCGTCTGTGTCACGATGCTCTGCACCGAATTGGTGCAAAAAGCCCGCTACTGTTGGGCATCTATGGTGCTCAAGGCTCGGGCAAAAGTACCCTAGCCGCCTATCTCGCAAAGCGTCATGAGTCGTATGGCCGGGGTCAATGTGTCGTTCTCTCGATGGATGACTTTTATTTCACTAAAGCCCAGCGGCAGCAATTAGCGCGCGACGTTCACCCTTTGTTACTGACCCGAGGTGTCCCCGGCACGCATGACATCGTCTTGCTAGAGACCACGCTCGACCGTTTGATCAATTTTGAAGGGCCCGTCTCCATCCCCCGCTTTGATAAATTGGTTGATGATCGCATTCCTGAGACGCAATTCCATACGGTTATTGCGGCACCCTCTTTAGTCATTCTTGAGGGATGGTGCGTGGGCATACAGACTCAAAACCCTGCCGATTTAACTCGGCCCATGAACGACCTTGAGCGCATCGACGATCCTGATGGCATCTGGCGTAATTACGTGAATGCCTGCCTGGAGCGCGACTACTTACGCGTCTGGACGCGGCTTGACGAGTTGTGGGCGCTATTGGCACCGGGGTTCAATGTGGTAAGCCAGTGGCGCTTAGAGCAAGAAGTTCGGCTCGGTGCTGGGAGTGACAAACCGGTCATGACGGCGCAGCAAGTAGAACGCTTTGTTCAGTACTACGAGCGTTTGACTCGATCATCGCTGCAAGCGATGCCCGAATTCGCAGATCTGTGTCTACATCTCGATACCCAAAGAAGAATTACTGAAATCACAGAGGGAAAACGGCGGTTCTATGAGTGTTAGTTTGATGGTGGTTACCGACCTCGATGGTACTTTGTTGGATCATTATTCTTACGATTTTAAGCCCGCCATGGCGGTCGTAGGTTCATTGAAGCGCTTTGGTATACCTCTTGTGTTTAACAGCTCCAAGACCTATGCGGAAATGCGCTATCTACAGGATCAACTGGGAATTCTCGACCCTATGATTGGTGAGAACGGGTCGGCCATCTACTTGCCAAAAGCGCGTTTTTATAAGGCGCAATCCGCTTGGCAAGACCATGGGGATTATTGGCGAATTTCGCTGGCGAAACCTCGCGAACACTGGCTACAAATGTTGGCTGAATACCCAGATCAGGCGTCAATACTGAGTTTTTCCTATATGGGTGTGCAGGGGGTTATGAATGCCACTGGGCTTGGTTGGGCCGAATCAGAGCGAGCCTCGCAACGAGAGTACACCGAACCTTTGATGCCGCCCGGAGATCCAAGCAAAAAAGAATCTCTTGTTCAGTACTTAAGCGCTCGAGGCGCCGTGGTGCAACAGGGTGGGCGGTTTATGACCGTGGGAGATTCGGTGGACAAGGGCCGCGCCATGCAGGCGTTGATCTGTTTGTGGCAACAAGCCTTTCAGATGCCGCTGAGAACATTGGCCTTGGGCGATGGACTAAATGATATCGCAATGCTTCAGCAGGCCGACGATGCGGTCTGGATTCGTTCGCCTATCAATCCTGTTCCCGAGGGTGTTAGGCACATGGATTGGCATATTACGCGCGGCTGTGGTCCCGCGGCTTGGGCAGTCGCCACGGGCGCATGGCTGGGGCAATACGGTCCGCTACTGAATTCAAAGAGCGCGAAGGAACACCATGGCTGATTTCTACCAAAATGGCATTGTAACGACCTTACACAATTTGCGTGCAAGGCCCGTCGACGCGTTAGAGAAGGAGTTAGAACAGTTTGCAAAGAAACGACCCCTGGGGTTGATTTTGCCGTCGCTGTACTCGGAGCTTGAAGCACCTGCCTTAGGCGGCATCGTCAGGGAACTTCAAAAAGTGTCGTATTTGAATCAAATCGTCGTGGGGTTGGATCGCGCGAGTCAGTCTGAGTACCAACATGCTCTGCAGTTTTTTGAGCGACTGCCGCAGCATCACCGTATTTTGTGGAACGATGGTCCAAGATTAAAGGCTTTAGATGCGGAGCTTGATTCGCTTGACCTTGCGCCCAAAGAGATGGGCAAGGGTCGTAATGTTTGGTACTGCATGGGGTATGTGTTGGCGTCAAATCGCGCTGAAGCCGTGGCCCTACACGATTGCGATATCGTTACCTACGAACGCGATATGCTCGCCAACTTGATTTATCCAGTCGCTCATCCAATGTTCAATTATGAATTTTGCAAAGGCTACTATGCTCGGGTTGCAGACGGTAAGATCAATGGGCGTGTGAGCCGCCTCTTGGTGACACCGCTACTGCGCGCAGCTCAAAAGGTGTTGGGTCATACAGAATACTTAACCTTTATGGATAGCTTTCGATACCCTCTGGCGGGAGAGTTCTCTTTCCGGCGAGACGTGTTGACCGACTTGCGCATCCCCAGTGACTGGGGCTTGGAGATCGGCGTTTTATCTGAAATGTACCGCAATTACGCGAGTAATCGGCTGTGTCAGGTTGAGATTGCGGATCACTACGATCATAAGCATCAAGACTTGTCGGAGAATGACTCCAAAGCCGGTTTGTCGCGGATGTCGATTGATATTTCAAAAGCTCTATTCCGTAAACTGGCCACGCAGGGTGTAACCCTGAGCCCCGAAATTTTTCGTGCAATCAAAGCCAGCTACTACCGCATTGCTCTGGATTTCGTAGAGAGCTATCGTAACGATGCAATCATGAATGGTTTAAGGGTGGATATTCATGCCGAGGAGCGTGCGGTGGAACTCTTTGCCGATAACATCATTCATGCCGGCGAGGTCTTCCTAGCTCGTCCGAAAGAGCGTCCTTTTATTCCCTCTTGGAACCGCGTGATCAGTGCTATCCCAGATGTGTTAGAGCGGCTGTATGAAGCTGTAGAGCTCGACTATTTGGATCATCGCGGGGGCTAGCTCATGGCACTGATTTCTCCTTACGAGCACTTATCACAGCGGCTTAGGCATTTGCTGCATCAGATTTACGACGGTATTGACGCTGAAATTAATGTTGAGAAATGGGCCAGCATATTACTGGCCGAAATGCGTTTGAATAGCGATTCCACGTTACCCCTGGCGCACAAAAATGTCTGGAGTCAGCGGGATGCCTGGGTGATCACTTACGGCGACACCATCGTCGCTGATGATGAGAAACCCCTTGTTACCTTAGGGCGGTTTTTAGATGACCATTTGTCAGACGCGATTAACGGTGTGCATGTATTGCCGTTTTATCCCTACAGTTCCGATGATGGTTTTGCCGTACTCGATTATTCCAGCGTGAATGAAACACTTGGGTCTTGGAGTGACATTCAATCTTTAGCATCGCGCTATTCATTGATGGCGGATTTGGTGATTAATCATTGTTCCAGTCGCTCTCTGTGGTTTCAAAATTTTTTGAAGGGCCTGCAACCCGGTGCAGACTATTTTTTTACAGCCAGTCCAGACGACGATTTGAGCTTGGTGGTTCGTCCGAGAACTTCTCCCCTGCTACAGGAGGTCGAGACCGCTATCGGCACTCAGCATGTGTGGTGTACTTTCAGCCACGATCAGGTCGACTTGGACTTTCGCAATCCCGACGTTCTGAGACAGTTTGTATCGATCATCCGGTTTTATCTGGATATGGGGGTGCGAATTTTTCGCTTAGATGCGGTGGCGTTTTTGTGGAAGGAGGTGGGTACACCCAGCATCAACCTGCCGCAAACTCACGCAGTGGTGCGCCTGTTGCGTGAATTGATGGAGCATGCGGTGTCGGAGTCCGTGATCATTACCGAAACCAACATCCCTAACATCGAAAATCTGAGTTATTTTGGCAACGGTAACGAAGCGCATGGGGTTTATAATTTTAGCTTGCCACCCTTGTTACTTCACGCCTTAGTCGGGGGCGACTGCATGCATTTAAATCAGTGGATGATGGGCATGCCGCCGGCTAAAACTGGGACGACCTACTTTAACTTTATTGCATCGCACGATGGTATTGGTCTGCGTCCTGCCGAGGGTTTGTTGGATGACGAAGAGCTGCAAAGCCTAATCGATACCATGGAATCACGAGGCGGGCGTTTATCTAGGCGTAGCACAGCCGATGGCGAATCACGTGTTTACGAAATTAATATCTCCTTGTTTGACGCCTTGCGGGACTCCGCAGATGAATCAATGGATACCGGTATAGAGAGAATGCTCTGTGCTCATGCCTTGATGTTTGCCTTGGCAGGTATCCCGGGCATCTATATCCACAGTTTATTGGGTACCCATAATGACTATGAGCGATTGGAGCATTTAGGCTACAACCGAGCCATCAATCGGCGGCAATGGTTCGAATCGGATTTGTTGGCTCAGTTAGACGACCAATCCTCGAGCCATGCCCGCGTTTTGAGTGGTTTGAAGAATTTGCTCAAGATACGACAGCGACAATCGGCATTTCATCCCAATGCGGCGCAATTTTTGTTGCACCTCAACAAAGAGGTATTCGGGTTTTGGCGTGAGAGTCTTGATGGTCGTCAACGTATTTTTTGCTTGTTCAATGTGGCGGGTACGCCACAAGAAGTTCATATGGCTGATTTGAATTTGGTAGAACCCTATTGGGTGGATCTGATTTCGGGGCAAGACCATGTGGACCGCAACCAGCGCGTAAACTTACAGCCCTATCAAAGTCTGTGGTTAACCAATTTGCCTAATCATCAGTAAGGTGTTGGTAGCAGAACGTGCGCATTTTTTGGCTAGCCTCGAATGGTGTAAGGTCTCCGTTGCCGGATTTTATCGCCCATTCTTCAAAGCTTAGTAAGCCTGTTTGTGGCGGCGCTAACTGATGGATGAATTTCAGTGTTTTAAAACCATCAAACCATTGGTGGAGCTGTCGCTGGAACTTTTGAGGCGTGGGGCCATGCGTTTTGCAATGCCTGAGTGCCATTTCTAATCCAAGATTTACAAGTGCGGAATTTGCCTCCTCAGACAGGCCCTCTGTTAATGCTTCGAACGTTTGTGCGCCAGCCGCGACCTTATCCAAAAAGTCTTTCAGACAGTTAAATGCCTTAGGTGGATAAAACATCTCGGTTTTTAAGGGATGTCTTTGATCACTTAGTGTATTTACACCTTGGCCGGTGCCGAAGGGGGTGCGGTCGGATCGCCTGGGCGATAACACAATGGTCGAGTCTAGGCTGAGCGTCTGAATATGCCCGAGTTTGTTGGCTTTATTTAATAGGTAAAAATCTTCACCCGCGGCCCGTTTGGGTATGCCGCGTACTTGCGCATAGGCTTTGGCACGAATTGCTATGCAGCTGCCAATGGAATGATGCGCGTACGGCGATTTTGCCCATATGAGCCCCGCAACGTAGTGGTGTAATTTGAGTTCATATAATGCCAGTGCCACTCTCTCATCTGCTGTTTTGGCCTGGCCATGGGTGAAGGGGAAAACGACGGCGGGTGTCTCGACATTGTCTGCAGTTAAGGTCGTGAAATAGTGCTCGGGCAACACAGCATCGGCATCAGTCATGGCAATCCAGTCGCTCTGAACGTACCCTTGGCTGTGCCACTTTAAAGCAATATCGGCGGCTAACTTACGTGCCAGACCCACACCGTGTTTAGGGTTAAAGCCCACTTGGTTGATGCTCCGGTCAACGAGTAAGATGTGGCGGTTATCGCCTTCAAGAGTGATCAGTTGATCGTAATCTCCTATTAACACGCGCGCTCGCCCGTGACACAGCGATTCAACGAATCTTCTATTCAAATCGTGATCACGCCCTTGAGGGTGATTCACAACTAGTATAAATAATGTGTTGGGTGTGCGGGGGAGTGAGTGAATAAACTCAGGCGATTCGTTAAAGCAGGGTATGCACAATACCCAATGCCATTGGGTTTGATGTAGGTGCTGTGCAGGGCGTTCCGAAAGATTCGGTTCTGCGTAGCGGTTTAGGTATTTTTGGATGCTTTCATGCATCACGTAGGCCTAGTGCAAAGCTGCTCTTAAAGGCAGTGAGCGAATGATATCGGCTTCAATATCCAGTAATTCTTGCCAGCGTTCATCAACTTCGACTTGGGGTAAATACAAATACGCCAAGTTCAAAAACGTTTCGTAGTGGCGCTCTTCTGATCGAGCGATGGCAGTGTAAAATTGCTTTAAGCCGGGTTCTTTTAAGGCTTCGGCGATCAGGCCAAAACGCTCGGCGCCCCGAGCCTCGATGATGCTGGCAGTCAGTAGCCTGTCCATCAGGTAAATGTCCTGACCCTGGCGGATACTTTTTCGAAACTCAATCACATAGGGGTCTTTGGCATCTGCTGCCGTAATAAGACCTCGGGCGTGAATCCATTTTACCACTTCGCGATAGTGACTTAGTTCTTCAACAGCCAAGTCGGCCATGGTGCTCACCAGCTCGAGTTTATCGGGGTAGTGGCTTAACATCGATATTGCCATCCCAGACGCTTTTTTTTCGGCGGCGGCATGATCCAGCAAAAACTCGTCGAAATTCGCCATAACGGTTTTAACCCATTCTGGTGAAGTGCTAAGGCGTAGCGGTGAGTTCATTCGGTATCCTTCCATTGGTCAGCGCGTATTGAACGAAAAATCAGCGCCAAACTCAAGGAATGAGCCTGTTTTATCAGCCTGTGGTAGACTTGCGCCTGATACTCAGTTTGCCCGATTTACAAGGAATACAGCATGGTTATTAAACCTAAAGTTCGCGGTTTTTTATGCACCACAACGCACCCAGAAGGTTGCGCCGAAAACGTCCGCCGCCAAATTCGATATACCCAAGCTCAAGGCGCGATTGAGAACGGTCCGCAGCGCGTTTTGGTCATTGGTGCATCCACTGGCTACGGCTTGGCTTCTCGCATTACCGCGGCCTTTGGTTGTGGCGCGAGCACTTTAGGTATTTTCTTCGAAAAGCCGGGCACCGAGAAAAAGCCGGGCACGGCGGGCTGGTATAACTCAGCGGCGTTTCATGATTGTGCTCAAGAGGAAGGTTTGTACGCCAAAAGTATCAATGGCGATGCGTTCTCAAACGAACTCAAACAGCAAGCCATCGATGTTATCCGCAAAGATCTGGGTCAGGTCGATTTGGTCGTCTACTCCTTGGCTGCACCTCGTCGCACCCATCCTGACACAGGGGTTGTTTATTCTTCGACTCTAAAACCCATCGGTGCTGCGTGTACTCAGAAGGGGGTAAACACTGACAAAGAGAGCATTCAAGACTTTCACTTAGAGCCCGCAAATGAAGACGAAATTGCCAACACCGTGGCCGTAATGGGCGGCGAAGATTGGCAAATGTGGATTGATGCGCTCGATGCGGCCGGGGTGTTGGCCGAGGGGGCAAAAACCACAGCGTACACCTACATTGGCGAGAAACTGACCTGGGATATTTACTGGCACGGTACCATTGGTGCCGCCAAGAAAGATTTGGACAAGCGCGTAGTCGATATTCGCGAGAAGTTGGCGGCAAAAGACGGTGACGCCCGAGTATCGGTGCTGAAAGCCGTGGTGACTCAGGCCAGTGCTGCCATTCCCGCTATGCCCATTTATTTGGCTATCCTATTCAAAGTCATGAAGGCTAAAGGCGTACACGAGGGCTGCATCGAGCAAATTCAATATTTGTTCCGTCATGGGTTGTATTCGACGACGCCCGATATGGATGATGAGGGGCGTCTGCGCGCCGACGCGAAAGAGCTCGCAGATGACGTGCAAGCTGCAGTGGCTGAAGCGTGGGACCAAATTGATACCGACAACTTGAACACCTTGTCTGATTTTGCGGGCTATAAACGTGAGTTCTTGCAGTTGTTTGGTTTTGAAGTTGACGGGGTTGATTACGATGCTGAGGTTGATCCCGTGGTCGA
This sequence comes from Halieaceae bacterium, assembly GCA_023253715.1. Classification (GTDB taxonomy): domain Bacteria; phylum Pseudomonadota; class Gammaproteobacteria; order Pseudomonadales; family Halieaceae; genus Aequoribacter. Next base: position 2,893 of record JALRFH010000159.1, on the reverse strand, counting down.
TATAGATGGACTGATTGACCCCAATGTTTGAACCGGGTCTGGCGGTTCAGCTGTCACCACGTGTTCGACGGATAACAGCGCCCAATCCAGGCCCGATGACGGGGCCCGGCACCAATACTTATTTGGTGGGTACTGATCACATTTCGGTGATTGACCCAGGTCCGGCTATCGATCGTCACATCGATGCCATTTTTGAGGTTGGGGGCAGTGCAATCACTCGCATTTTTTGCACTCACACGCACAGCGATCATTCGCCCGCGGCAGCGAGATTAGCAGAACTCACTGGCGCTGAGCTGATCGGTGCTGCCCCACCTAATGATCGCTTTAACGATCAAACCTTTACGCCGACTGTTCCGGTGCGTGATGACCAAACATTTATGGGCGCTGACTACACGATTCGAGCGATACATACACCCGGTCATGTGGGTAATCACTATTGTTTTTTCCTCGAAGAAGAGGGCATGGTCTTTGCTGGGGATCATGTCATGAACGGCTCAACCGTAGTGATTATCCCTCCGAGCGGCGACATGAAACATTACATCGAGTCCTTGCAAAAATTGGCTCAACTGCCTTTGCAGGTGATTGCTCCAGCGCACGGTGATTTGATTCAAGCCCCTTTGGACGAGATTAATGGCTTGATAACCCACAGGCTCAAACGTGAAGCAAAAGTCGTTGATACGCTGGAACGAATCGGTGTAACAACGATCTCCGAGATGGTCGCTGCCGTCTATGACGATGTCGACTCCAGTTTGCATACTTGGGCAAAGCTATCGCTAGAGGCGCATTTGTTAAAATTAGAGGTTGAAATGCGAGTAACTCGCTCTTCCGATGAGCGCTGGGCACTGATAAAGTAACGGCTGTAAACATTGCATAAAAATAAGGAGTAGCCATGAATGGTTTAATGATGAGCGTGTCGCTCAATCTAAAGTCGATTATCGAACATGGATCACGAGTGAATGGCGATGCCGAGATCGTGTCGGTCACTCGAGATAATCCACGTCATCGTTACACTTACAAAGAGGCCTTTGCACGCGCGAATCAATTGGCATCGGCGATGTCTTCTTGGGGATTGCAACCCGGTGATCGCGTTGCGACCTTGGCGTGGAACGACTATCGGCACTTCGAAACGTACTACGCTGTTGGATGTTCTGGTTATGTGACCCATACCATTAATCCGCGCCTATTTCCTGAGCAGTTAGTCTTTATTATTAACCACGCTGACGACCAGTATGTCTTCCTGGATGCCGATTTTGTGCCCTTGGTAGAGAAAATCGCCGACCAATGCCCCGGGGTTAAAGGCTACGTGGTGATGATCAGTGAAGATCAAATGCCAGAGACCACGCTTCCCAATGCAATGTGCTACGAGACCTTGGTGGCATCTGCCGCCGCCGATTACGAGTGGCCCGATGTCGACGAAAACGCTGCCTGTGCCTTGTGCTATACCTCGGGCACAACGGGTAATCCCAAAGGTGTTTTGTACTCACACCGTTCGACCATTCTGCACGCGTATGCCGGCTTAATGCCCGATGCGATGGGTCTGGGGCAAGCTGATGTGATTTTACCGATCGTACCGATGTTCCATGTGAATGCGTGGGGCTTGCCTTACGCTTGTCCGATGATTGGTGCCAAAATGGTTATGCCCGGCAATAAAATGGGCGACGGTGAGACACTGGCGGCATTAATCAACGAAGAAAACGTCACTTTCTCTGCGGGTGTACCGACAGTCTGGCTAAGTTTGATCAACTATCTGAAGCAGTCTGGCATGCGCGTAGAATCGTTACGTCGCGTTATCGTGGGCGGCTCGGCGTGTCCCTTATCGATTATGGAAGATTTTGATACCTATGGCGTGGAGACCCGCGTCGGCTGGGGTATGACTGAAATGAGCCCCTTGGGTACGACTAACCCCAGCATGGATATTCGCGACGAAATTCCAGCGGACGAATTCGCTAAATTGCGCTTGAAAGCTGGACGTCCAATTTACGGCTGCGAAGTCAAAATTACGGATGACGATAATAACGAATTGCCATGGGATGGCGTAGCTTTTGGCTCGCTCAAAGTGCGTGGCCCCTGGATTTGCAGCGCGTACTACAAATTAGACGGTAGCTCAGCGCACGGTGAGGACGGATGGTTTGAAACCGGTGATGTAGCGACGATTGATCCCCGTGGTTATATCGCCATCACTGATCGAACCAAAGACGTGATCAAATCGGGCGGTGAATGGATTTCATCGATCGACGTCGAAAACGTGGCGACGGATCACCCGAAGGTGGCAGAGGCGGCAGTGATCGGTCGTATTCACGACAAGTGGGGTGAGCGGCCTTTATTGATCGTGGTACGAAATGCGCAGGGCGCTGATTTGACCGCTGAGGAGATTACCGCGTGGTTCGACGGTAAGATCGCGAAGTGGTGGACGCCGGATGCGGTTGAGTTCATCGATGAGATGCCACACACTGCAACCGGTAAAATCCAGAAGACGACGTTGCGCGATATGTTTGCTGACTTTACGTTCTCAAGTTGAGTCAGCATGTAGGCTCAGAAGCCCGCTCTTTGCAGCGGGCTTTTTTGTATCAGCCTAAAGCGCCAGCCCTAGCGCCATTTAATGCCTAACGAGTTTTTCTCGAACACTCGCAACTCGGCGATTGTTGTCACTAATATCCTAGGGATGGGTTCGTTGATGGGGAACTTGATGGTGTTTTCCGAGTATTCGTGTGAACCGAGTTGGTTTTGCATTTGCGCCACAACCGAGGGGGTGGGGTGCAAACTAATGTGGTTTTTTGCTGCCGCATAGACAAACAAGATGCCGTCATCCACTAAGGCGGGTTTACCCCATTTCAGCAGGTCTTGAGCCTCTGGTACCGTCGCTCTGAGATAGCTCTGGAGTTCTCGCAATCGC
>JALRFH010000143.1 GCA_023253715.1 Halieaceae bacterium | reverse complement strand
AACCCCAAGGCCCAACTCAAGAGTGGATGCAAGATCTGGCTAAACAGTTGGATTGTGCGATCACAGGCAGTATTGCCGTGAAAGAGGGTGATTTCGTATACAACCGCCTGCTGTTTGTAACCCCCGATAACTGTTGGCATTACGACAAGCGCCACCTGTTTCGCATGTTGGGCGAACACAAGCGCTACGCGCCCGGTAGCGACCGAGTGATTGTCAACTGGCGAGATTGGCGCATTAAGCTCGAGGTCTGTTACGACCTGCGCTTTCCCGTGTTTAGCCGCAATAAACAAGATTACGACCTGTTGTTGTATGTCGCGAATTGGCCGAGCGCCAGAGCACACCACTGGCGTACCTTATTGCAGGCGCGCGCGATCGAAAATTTGGCTTATGTGGTGGGCGTTAACCGCATCGGTACCGATGCCAATGGGTTGAACTACTCAGGCGACAGCATGTTAGTGGACCCTCGCGGTCAATTAGTGGTCGACATGCAGAATCGCGCGGGTTGCGAGCAAGGCCTTGCTGATGCCGCTGCTATGCGGGCGTATCACGAACAGTTTCCCGCGTTTATGGATGCCGATGAGTTTGAGCTTAAATTCTAGAACAAGACAGAGTGTGCTTGTCTGTGTTCTGGTCAACAAAATGTCCGCGAAGGTGGTGTTAGCGCCGATCTAGGTTTTCCACTCCAGTGATTCTAGGGTTTCTGTTGGATCGTCATCATCACGGTATTCATGTGCGATTTCGATAATTCGTTGCTCTATGCGCAAGAATGCGTCGAAGGCGACGGGGTCAAAGTGCGTACCTCGACCCGCTTGCATGATAGCGATCGACTTGTCGTGTTCAATGGCGGGTTTATAGCAGCGCTGGTTAATCAGCGCATCGTACACATCCGCAATAGCCATTAAACGCGCGCTAATCGGTATATCCGTGCCCGCCAGGCCTTTAGGATAGCCCGATCCATCCCATTTTTCGTGGTGTCCCACCGCGATCTCTTTGGCATGCTGTAAAAAGTCGACCTGGATCCCGAGTTGTTCTTCGGCCCGTTCGATGGCGTCTAAACCCAACTGCGCATGGTTTTTCATGATTTCGTATTCGGGCTCAGTGAGCTTGCCACGTTTGGTTAAGATGGCGTCGGGAATCCCCACTTTACCGATATCATGCAGAGGCGCGGAACGCACGATTGGCGCAATCATGTCAGCGCTGAGCTCGTCGCTGTATTCCCTGCTCGTTACCAATTCTTGGGCGATGGCCTCAATAAAATACTGTGTTCGTCGAATATGATTGCCCGTTTCGAGATCGCGGGTCTCGGCAAGCGATGTCACAATTAAGATTGTGGCTTGTTGCAGAGCTTGCAGCCGTTCGCTTTGGCTTTTGATTTCGTCGGTTCGCTTGTTCACCTCAGCTTCCAGAAAGGTGTTTTGATCGCGCAAAAAATCGGCCATTTCTTTTAGTTGTAAATGGGTCTTAATGCGCGCAAAGGTGACATTGGGCGAAAAGGGTTTGGAGATATAGTCGGCTGCGCCTAAGGCAAAGCCTTTTTCTTGATCGTCATCGTCGGATTGTGAGCTGACAAATATGATAGGTATGTGCTGGCTCTTGGGATTTGCCTTGAGTTTCTCACACACTTGGTAGCCAGACATTCCAGGCATAACAATGTCTAGCAAAATAAGGTCGGGTCTGCGTCGCTCTACCAGGGTCAACGCTGTCTCACCGTCTTTAGCGATCATGACTTGATAATCTGTTGATAACAAGCCGTGGATTTGCTGCAGAATTTGCGGTGAGTCGTCGACCGCTAAAATAAGAGGCTTCAGGCTAGTCATTTGGCTATTCTCGTTTTTATTGTAAGTACTAGATCCGAGGCGATTGCAAAATCGAAATTGTGAATAGCTTTATCAAGCTTACTAACTTCGTCGATCTCCAAGTGCCTTAAGCTCGGTGAAATATCATTGAATATGTCAGTGGCTGCGGGATTAAAACTTTCAAGCTGCTCCAATAGGGTCCCTAAAACATCAATCAATGCCGGCGTGCTTAATAATTCTGGCTGCGGTAGCTTCACATGATTGTCTAATCTCGACCGAGCTGTATTCATGTCATCAAGCGTTTGTGCCAGAACCTGCTCCAAATCTCCCACTAAATCGTCGGTTGGGGTTTGGCTGTCTCGGTAACAATTTTCCAGCTGCCCTGCTAACTCTGCCAACTTTCTGGCACCGAGTGCCCCCGCATTACCTTTCAAAGTATGCGCCCAGCGGCGTTTATTTTCCGCCGTGCCGGCCTGTTCTAATGCTTCGGCACATGATGATTGGTGGTCCTCGACGAAGCGATCCAGTAATTTTAACAGGAGGTTCGAGTTGCCATTGGTATGTTTTAGTCCGATATTCAGATCCACAGTGCTGAATTGATTAGAGTTGGTGAAGCTTTGGTTGTTATGATTCGCTGGGTCTAAAGTTGTAGTGTCTTCTTTTTGTTCAACAAGGACAGAATTAGTTGTGTTGGCTTTGTAGTGACGGTTGATCGTTTGGAGCATCAGCTTAGGGTCGATAGGCTTGGCAATGTGGTCATTCATGCCAGCTTCCAAACAACGTTTTTTGTCCGTTTCCATAGCGTTGGCCGTCATCGCAATAATCGGTAACTTAGCGTAATTTTTGTTTTTTCGAATAATCTGTGTGGCAGCCAAACCATCCATAATAGGCATTTGCATATCCATCAGTACCAGCTCGAAAACGTCTTCATTGAGTCTGTCCAATGCCTCTTGTCCGTTGTTGGCGATTGTCACCGTAAAGCCAGCGTCCTCCAAGAGTGCTTGCGCAATTTCTTGGTTCAGTAAATTGTCTTCTACTAACAACGCGGGTACGTCGAGCCAACGCAGTTCGACGTCTGCACTTCCGCTTGTCTCGCTTGTTTCTGAATTGTCGTTAAGTATTTGCTTTAGGGTATCTGTTAACGCTTTTTCCTGAACCGGTTTTGAGATCAAGGCATCAATACGTTTTGCGCTCAAGGCTTCATAGGTGCTTTCGTGGTTGTAGCCAGTGACTAACACCACGAGAGGGCGTATGTGCAGCTCGAGTTTGTGAATCTCATCCGCCAGACTGAGGCCATCGATCTCCGGCATTTGCCAGTCTAGGAGAATGAGATCGGGGCATGGAAGGTCGCTGCTATCACGGAGTAGACGCAGTGCCTCTAGACCCGACCCGGTCGCACTGATGCGGTCACAGTAGGGCATGAGCATATCGTTTAGAATGGCCTGAGCGCCATCACTGTCGTCGATAATTAGGGCATGATTGAAGTGAAGTTCGATATTGTCAGCGCGTTGAATGCTAACTGTTGGTAACTCGATATTAAACTCAAATGTCGAGCCTAAACCGTGGCTGCTAGTTAAGCCGATGCGACCATGCATCATCGCCACCAAATTTTTACAAATGGCAAGTCCCAGACCCGTACCTCCGTAGCGTCGGGTAATTGAGTCGTCTGCCTGCTGAAAGCTTGAAAATAATTTGCTCTGTTGGTCTTTAGGTATACCCATACCGGTATCGCGGACCGACGCATTTAAGGTTGCCATTCCGGTCCCAATGTCTGAGACTTTGATGGTTACGTAAACACCGCCGGTCTCGGTAAATTTTATCGCGTTGTTGACCAGGTTGATAAGAATTTGTTCAACGCGTATGACATCGCCGAGCAGAGCGTTGTTTATGCCGAGCTCGAGCGTGATGTTGAACTCAAGCCCCTTTTCGCGACAACGATCTGCAAACAAATCGTTCAAGCTGTTCCTAACATCTTGTAATTTAAAAGGCACGGGGCTCAGACGCAGCATGCCGGCCTCGATTTTAGAATAGTCTAGTATGTCGTTAATAATCGACAGTAAGTGTCGGGCTGGGGTTTCGATTTTACGCAAGTAATCTTGCTGTTGATCAGACAAGTCGGTTTTACCCAACAAGTGACTCATGCCGATAATGGCGTTCATGGGAGTGCGAATTTCATGACTCATGTTCGCCAAAAAATTTGACTTTGCCTCGGTTGCTTCTAAGGCTTGCGCTGTCGCTTGCTCTAGTGCTTGATTCTGCTGAGTCAGGTTGCGGAGTAGCTCGTCTCGTGACCGCTGCGATAGTAGATTGATCAGGTGCTCTTCATCCTCTTTGGATAAAAGCCTGCTTTTCAGCACAATCGCCATTCTTTGATCGGAATCGTTCACCTCACCGACGCATTGAAATACGAACACAAGGTCAGTGCGCTCCTGCAGTAGCTTGTATTCAAAGCCAACGGGTTGCTCCGCAGGTGTGAGTCGGGCTTTTAGTAGATCCGACACGCGGCCGATAAATGCGGCCTGCTCCACATTAGGTACTTGCAAAAAGCTCAAAGCATGTTTCAAGCGTGACCGGGTGTGTTCAAGTTCATAACGATTACTGATTTCGCGGTAGCAGAGTTTCATGCGGCCACCTCTACCAATAAAAGCCCGTTGTCGTCATACAATTTTCCGCAGTGCTCAAACAGACCTTGTAATATATTTCTCAGGTCTTGATGGTTGTTGTTTTTTGCGTACTTGCGGCTGTCGTAATCTGGAAATCCGTCGCTGCACATTAAAAACCGATCGCCCACTTTAAATTCGAAGGAGTGTACGCGCGGTGTGGGGAGGCGGTGCCCCAAGACGCCATCGCGGCTTACGCCTTGCCACGAAGCGCCGCTGATTCGACTGGCGCGAATATTACCAACGCCACTGAAGTTGCCGCTACGGGTTTTTAGATTTAACTCGAAAATACCCACTGCAGCCCCTACGGTGCCTATCAGGGCTTTGTTCAGCTCTGTAAGAATTTGTGGAATGGCGCTGGGGGCGTTCTCATAGAGCGTTCTTCTCGCTGTTTGTGCGGCATCTGCCGCACTTTTGCCGTGGCCCGAGCCGTCTATTAAGGCAAACAAAAAGCGTTCATTGTCGCGCTCGCAGAACACCGCATCCCCGTTGAATGGGTTGCCGTAGTAGCTTCTAAGCCCCGAGCACAGTTTAATATGAGAGTCGTGCATGCACTTTATGTCGACGGTGGGGTTTGTCGATACACCGCGCTGCCCAGAGTTCTCAACAGTATTTAAGCGTTGGTCACTGCGACTAAGATGTTTTCTGGCAAAGACCAGGGTGCCGCGTTTGTCGCTGCGAATCCAAAAGTCGTCGCTCATGCGTTTAACGCCCGGTAACCCCAATCCTAGCGTGCCAGAGGAGCTGACATTGTCTTGCATAGCCTTTTCCAGGTCTTCAATACCTGGGCCATTATCTTCAGCCCAAACGTCAAACTCACTGCCTAGCGCGCCGTGGCTTAACGCTACACGAATAACACCACGACCGGCATATTTGACAATGTTGGTACCAAGTTCTGAAATCATGGTGCGTAACAAGCTGCGATCGATATCAGAGACTGCGTTCAAAGCACGTTGTTTTGCTAATTGGTCCCAAGCCAGCTGAATATCGACAGAACCGGCGATCTTAAATTCCCATTCCTGGGTTTCGTAGCCGGCGTTGGTCATCAAGTCATGGCCTTTTGTCTATTTAACGCTTGCTCGATGTCCCGAGTAATTATTAGCTTGCTGGTGTCGACATTGGTATCGATGAGATAACGCACAATGCCAGCGTTAAGCCCAACCAAAACTAATTGCGGGCCCATCAGCTCTGCCATATGCGCTAAGCGTTTTAGTGCATAAAATTCTTCTTTGTCTAGGTAGTTTGTGTTGCTTAAATCTAAAATGATGATGTCACAACGCTGTGTGCTGAGCGCATTCAATATGCTATCAGCCAGCGAGTTTAAAACCTCAGGCGTGAAGGCGCTCGGGGCATGTACCAACAGTTGCCCTTGTACTGCACTAAAGCGATCGTGTACCACTGTGTCTGCCTCTAAAGCGAGTCGCTCTTGACTAACATAGCATTCTTGGGATCGATGTGTCTGATCGCGATTTCAAAAGCGTCGCGCAGGGTAGACGTTGTTTGCAGATCCCCAATCGAGATCCC
>JALRFH010000095.1 GCA_023253715.1 Halieaceae bacterium | reverse complement strand
GTGGCAATAACACCGATCGGCATACGTAGGTCCTTGTGTTGTTATGGTTATCCAAAGCGAGCGGTTGCCCACAGTACATAGTGTAGGCAGGCCCCGTGGCGCTCAGGCTACTCCGTCTCAGACTAATACCGCAGGCTTGCGACGACAAACATAACACACAAAAGCGCGAACGCTGCATAGGTTGCCAAAGGTTTCGCCTAGCTCAAAAACAACAAGCATGGGTCTATACATTAGCGATCGACCTCTACATGAAGTCGACATGCCTCTCCCGTCCAACAACTGCGGGCGATTTGTCATCAAAAAAACCCGTCTAAAAATGTCTATCAATAGACACTATCGCGGTTTTCGTGCAGACTAACACGGGGGTTTTCAAACATAATCAAGGCATATCAAGAACTAAAAAATGCGAATCAACATAGTGGGGAATGTTGGATGCCAGCGTGGCGCTCCACTTTGAGTAAAGCGACCCACACTGGATGATTGAACTGAATTTACCTTCGTTGCTGTACACAAGCGCCGCTATCAATGTGGTCATGATTGGCGTTTTACTCCACACACGAGCATACCGTCGGACCTACCCCGGATTTACCGCGTGGACTTTGGCAGTTGTCACTAACATCATAGGGCAATTGGGTTTAATCGCTTACGAGTCAAACACTCAATCCATAGTCACTAATATCTTTGCGACGTTTGTGATTGGTATGCCCATACTCGGTTGGTATGGGCTCAGACAATTTTTAGATTTAAAACCCAACATTTTCTGGCTAGTGGCTTTTCTTGCTGCGAGCTTCACGATAATTGTGCTGGTATCGCTCCAATCAGAGACCCCATACCCTCGGCGCGCAATCATCAGTGCACTTGGCCTAGGCTTTTGCTTAGCAGGTCTAATGGATATCCGCAGGCATATGTCCAAATTTGTCCAAGGTGGTACCGAGCTTATACAATCAGGTTTGATACTCTCTTCGGCGCTATTGACCGCAAGACTTGTCAGCATTTGGCCGCTACTATTTGACGCTGGACTGCCACTAGAAAACGCGCCGCAAAATGCCTACGTCATTCTGGTTTTAATTTCTGTCAGATTACTTTGGGTTCTGGCATTCATCATGCTGACCCAGCAACGCCTAGAGCTAGAATTAATTCAGTCGCAAACAGAGACGCAAAGTCTTGCGAACAAACTCAAAAAACTCAACGCCGAGTTGTTCACTGATTCACGCTCCGATGCGTTGACGGGTTTGGCAAACCGAAGGCATTTAGACGAAGAGTTGGCTTTTGAGTGGGAACGCCACTATCAATACAAGGCGACACTCTCGGTCATAGTTCTCGATGTTGATCACTTTAAGTTATACAACGATACCTATGGGCATTCAGCAGGCGACTTTTGCCTAACGAAAATTGGCGAGACGCTGTCTGACATCGCTACTCACTGCAAGGGGTTGGCCGCTCGGTATGGCGGTGAGGAGTTTACCCTGCTCCTGCCCAGCACAGATGGCCGACGAGCGCGAGCGATAGCCAAAGACATCCTCCGGCGTGTCGAAGACTTAAAATGCCCTTTCCCAGCTTCGCCGACAACAGGATCGAGGCTCTCGGTTAGCATTGGTGTTCACACCACTATCCCTGCGCATCCATCAGTGTCTGATGCTTTCATTCAAGACGCAGATAAAGCCCTGTACGCCGCCAAACGACTGGGCCGCAATCAAATTCAAGTGTACGGCCAAGATTAAGACTGATACACGCTAACTCGCTGTTGCTGTCACACAAAGAGTTAACCACCGCGGAGTCTCTGGACGCACCGAGCACTCAATGCGGCCTGAGCGGACCTAGCACATCAACACCGATTCACTATAATGAGGGCAGTTTTCAGCAGGCAATAACAATGAGCAACTCAACCGTAGCACCAACAAAACACTATCCTCCCGTCAGCGATGATATTTTATATGACAATGGCGCTTTAGATCCTATCCATCCCGAAATATACCCTCGTTTATCAGAGTTTAAGTTGGGCTCGACCAATTCCTGGACTCAAGGACACCCCTACGATTTTTATAAACGGATGCGTGAAGAAGCGCCCATCATGTGGTCACCGGGCCTCAATAAGACGTCTGGGTTTTGGTCTGTATCACGCTACGACGACGTTAAATACGTCGAGCAAAATCCACAGATATTTTCGTCACAACGCGGCAGTATGAATATGGCGGTCATGCCAAACCGCGGTAAGGCCGAGCGCCTTATGAATGCGGCCTTTAACTCGTTGATCAATTTAGATGGCGATGTACACCGCGAGTTACGCGCGCAACAGATGCCCTTTTTTCTCCCGCAATATGTAGAGCAACTTAAAGAGCGAGTCGGTCAAAAGATTGACCAGCTGCTCGACGACATCGAGAAAAAAGGTCCCGTAGTCGACTTTGCCAAAATGTTTTCAACCCAGCTACCCCTGTTTACCTTGTGCGAGATGCTCGGCGTTGACGAAGAAGATCGGCCGCAAATTGCCAAATGGATGCACTATTTGGAGCTGGCGCCACAGTTTCTGACGCATCCATTTCGTATGTTTTTAGCAGAGCCGATGTTTGTTTTCCGTTTCGAGAAAATGCTAGAAGACATGTTCGACTACGGCGAGCGGGTCATGGCCGACCGCATAGCCAACCCCCGCCAAGACTTGCTGACGACCATCGCCAATGCGTCACTCGACGGCAAATCCATGTCGCAAAGCTACCTTGACGGCTCGTGGCTACTGATTATTTTTGCAGGCAACGACACTACCCGAAATTCGTTATCGGGCACAATTCGCTTGCTCACCCAGTTCGAGGATCAACGCCAGCTTGTGCTAAACGACCGCTCACTCATTGATCGCATGTCTAACGAATCGTTACGCATGACATCACCCGTGATGCACATGCGCCGCACAGCTATTGAAGACGCTGAAATCGCAGGGCAACGCATTGCCAAAGATGAAAAGGTGATTATGTGGTACGGCTCGGCTAACCGGGACCCAAGCGTATTTCCAAACCCGGACACTTTCGATTTAAGCCGCGACAACGTCGAAAAGCATATGGCATTCGGGCTCGGGGTACACCGCTGTCTGGGTAATCGGATTGCACACATGCAGCTCAGCATGGCTTACGAGCGCATCCTTGACCGTTTCCCGAATATCGTCTGGACCGGCAAGCAAAAAATCGAGCCCATTATCTTGGTACATGCGATCTCAAGCTTAACGGCTAACCTGTACGGCCACGGGGGCAAGCGACCTAGCAAAGTGGCTATGTCTTAAATTTTCGTGGTAATGCGCGGCGCTAAAAACGCGTCGCAAATGCGCCCAACAGCCATACATCTTAGTCCGATGGCGTAAGGTGATACCGCTTGTACAAAGGAAATCCAATAATGGATATCAGTACAAGCAACAACAACTGAATTGGATATTCCTGTACCGAGTAAACGACGGTCCACCCTGTGATCCCAAGAAAGATCAAAACTGGAAGTGGAAAAAAAGGCACTTGGAAGGTCTTATTTAAGACGGGTTGGGGGTTGCGACGACTAATAAACAGAGCCGCTACCGTCACGAAGGTGTTAGCCGCCATCATGAGACCTGAAAATAGCAAAATCTCTCGGAACGTCGATGTCCAAAGGAATACCAGAGCAATAGCCGCCATAAAAAGAATGGCCCGCGCGGGAATCCCGTCGCGATTGCGCTTAGCCAGGGGGGCAAAAAGCCGGTTGTCTTCACCCAACCTTTGTAGCGCTCTAGGTCCCGCTAATACCATTGCACTGACCGTAGAAATCAAAATACCCGCCAACACGATCGCAACTAGAGTTCCGCCCGCCTCCCCCGCTATAGCGTTTGCGACCACAAAGCCTATTTCAACTTTACCGCGCAGTTCGGAGATTGGCGCACTGACAATAAACACGGCATTTAATAGTACGTATAACACGGCAACTAGCCCACATCCGAACAGCAAGACCTTAGGAAGATTTTTTGCAGGATTCTCCATCTCGCTAAGAATGTAGGTCGCGGCATTCCAACCCGAATACGCATAATTAATAAAAATTAAAGCAACCGCCGATGAGGCGCCAAATGCCTCGCGCCATGAGATTGGCGCCGTGAAAGATAATTGACCGGTAAAATCTGGGCCTTTTAGCAAAGCCCAAACGATGAAAAAAACAATCAAACACAGTTTTAAAGCGGTAAGCAGGTACTGGCCCGAACCACTCCGAGAGTGCGTTTTAGCGTGTATCAACACAAGACTCACAATCAGTAAGGTCGCAGCCCATGTCGGATTTACTTGCTCGCTAACGGCCGACAGGTAGGTACCAAAGGTCAGCGCAGCAAGTGCGGTGGGCGCTGCAAATCCGATCGTAGCAGATACGCAGCCAGACAAAAAACCCGCGTAGGGATGCACCAAAGTGCCCAAAAAATGCACCTCTCCCCCAGACCCGGGGTAACGAGTCCCCAGCTCGGCATAACACATTGCACCGCACAGTGCCGAAAGCCCGCCCACTGCCCATAACACCAAGATAAGTACGGGTGACTGAAGTTCAAGTAACTGAAAGCCTAAGGTGGTAAAAACCCCGGTTCCGATCATATTCGCGATAACGATCGCGGTGGCAACTTTGGGCGCATACAGCTGCATAATTTCATTCAATCCATAGCGTGGCAAGTGAACCTATCAGCAATGTGATCATAACTAAGTTAAATCGCTTAATAGAAGACTCTGTTTTTAACCATTGGCGAATTTTGACACCAACCAGCATCCACAAGGTAATACACGGGAAGTTGGTACAAGCAAACACAACAGAGACGGCAACCACATTTATGATCGTGTGTTCCTGAACAAATAGACTCAATGCAGTCACAGCCATGGCCCACCCTTTTGGGTTCACCCATTGAAATAGGGTCGCCTGCACAAAAGTCATAGGACGAGCTTCTTGATCCAAGTTATGTGAGGGTGTATTCGACATTCTGAAACCGAAAAGCTGGTAGGCTAAATAACAGAGATAGACCGCTCCCAACCACCGAACCACCGTCAAAAATTCGGGGAACTCGTTAATCACGCCCATAAACCCCAAGCCTAACAGGAGTATCATAAAACTGTGACCGAACGTTACACCCAAAACATGCGGAATGGATCGCTTTGCACCAAAGTTACCGCCCGATGCCATCAACATTAAATTGTTAGGGCCTGGCGTAATCGACATCACAAACGCAAAAGCCATTAAGCTAAACCATTGACCAAAACCATCTACTGCCATAAGTGCTACCGCTTGGAGGGTTGTTATTACCCTGTTAATATCTGAGCAATGCGCATCGCTCTACTTTTTAATCAAGACATTCACGCCAACAAGGCCCTAAACATCCTGCTACCTTGTCTAGAGCGTCACTCTATCGGGTTGTTCATGTCGAGCCAAGTGGGCAAATCTGCAGCAACGCATCCTGACGTAACGCGATTGCAGTTCACGGAACAAACACTGTTTAACAAATATATTTTCCCTACCCTTGAACAGCTCGACGAATGTAAAACACATTTAACATTTAACCAAATTGCGCAAAGCCTAGGCGGCGCTGTGACAACGCTTGATGATGTCAATCAAAACACTGGGCTCGAAAAACTAAGAAGCTTCAATCCCGATCTTATGATCAGTATCCGTTTTGGCAAGATTCTACAAAACGAGGCAATCGGCATACCTAGAATAGGAACCTTGAACCTACACTCAGGAATCCTACCTCAATATCGAGGTGTCATGGCTTCGTTCTGGTCAATACTGCAGGGCAATCAAGAAATCGGCACAACCTTGCATTGGATTTCCGATTCAGGCATCGATACCGGAGCCATTGTGTCGATCAACAAACACCGCGTCACAGAAGCCTCTTATTTTGCTCACGTCCATAAACTCTACGAGCAAGGGGCAGAGCAAATCGCAGAGGCCATCAACTTGATTGAGCAGGGTAAGGAACTACCTAAAGTGGCAACCCTAGGTAAAGCGGCCTATTTTTCGTTCCCGAATCAAACAGATATAGAGACGTTTAAAGATTCAGGAAGATCGCTTATCGACGAAACCGACGAGACCGCAACACTCTCGAGATTTCTCTAAACCTAGCCCTTTCGTATATTAGAAATAGTAGATATTACCAATATCCGAACTTTAATGTCTTCGCCGAACACATTAAAGTAGGCGGTTCGTTCCGTTGGTAATAATTACATAATCCACCAAACACCAGTGCGACGTAAAACTTACTGAGAATACTCTGGC
>JALRFH010000029.1 GCA_023253715.1 Halieaceae bacterium | reverse complement strand
GTTTACGCGGTATCGAGGAATCGACGGGTATTAATGTTGCAAATAAGATTATTCGGTTTGTTGAAGAGCACGCCAAACCTTTAACGCTTCGTGGACACGCAAAGGGGTAGGCGTCGAATCCAGCTACATTGCAGCAGCGTTATTGAGAAGCATGTTCAGAGCAGATGTCCGTGAGGACGGCTGTGGCGGCGGGCCACAAAGGGTGAAAAATAGCAGTTACCTTGTCTTTTAAGCACGCGTTGCTTGACTAGAAGGAGATAGATGGCAGGGCCAATGGTGATCGGAGGAGTTGAGATACTCCCAAATACGCGTCAGATCGTGAACATCCCGGTCGCCCCGGTTTACACGCAAGACAGCTTGAGTTTGAATATCAACGTCGTGCGGGGCAAGCGTCCGGGCCCGACCTTATTCGTTTGCGCGGCAATTCATGGTGACGAAATCAATGGCGTGGAAATCATTCGCCGACTCTTGATGAGCCGTATGTTGGACAAGCTGCGCGGTACCTTAATTGCCATTCCTATCGTCAATGTTTATGGGTTTGTGAACCAAACACGTGAGCTACCCGACGGGCGAGATTTAAATCGCAGCTTCCCTGGCTCTGCCAGCGGATCCTTAGCCGCGCGTATTGCTGAGACCTTTATGAGCGAGATCGTGGCGCATTGTACGCACGGTATCGATTTGCACACCGGTGCAAGACATCGCAGTAACTTTCCGCAAATTCGAGCTAATTTGCTGGATGCCGAAACGTTGGCGATGACCAATGCTTTTGGGGCGCCGATTGCGATTAACGCCCGTATTCGAGATGGTTCTTTACGACAAGCGGCCGCAGAAAAGGGTGTGCCGGTTCTACTGTATGAATCGTGCGAGGCTCTGAGATTTGACGAAATCTATATTCGCGCCGGCGTAAAAGGCATTTTGAACGTCATGCGCCACATTGGGATGTTGCGCAAAAGTCGAGGCAAAACCAAGCCGCCTATGATCAGCGAAAAAACCGCGTGGGTGCGTGCGCCCGACAGCGGTGTCCTGCGTGTTTTGGTCTCTTTGGGTGAGATGGTTGAAGAGGGGCAGGTGATTGGTATCATCGCCGACCCCCTAGGAACCCAAGAGGTTGCTGTAGTGGCGGATCAAGCCGGTATTGTGATTGGGCGCACCAACTTGCCGCTGGCTTATGAGGGTGACGCCTTATTTCACATTGCACAAGTCAGCTCCGAAACCGACTGGAAGCTCGAGGCCTTTACGGAAACTTATTCGCCCGAGTCTGAGTCTGTGCCAGAGGTGGCGCAGGAACCACCAATAGCGCTTTAGGTTTCAGCCAATGATGGATGTGAGGTGGGCGATGAAAAAGATTATCTTACTGTGCGTGCTGACCTTATCAGCGATGCCATCGACGAGCTTTGCGGGTGATTCGGCAGAGTTGCTACAATCCTACCGTCGTGTATTGCCTTTGCAAGGCGGCTCTAACTTTCGCGATGTCGGCGGTTATAAAACCGAAGATGGTTATACCGTGTCACGCGGATTAATCTTTCGCTCTGGCGCTATGACCTCGCTCACACCCGCCGATATGGAATACCTGGATGACTTCGCGTTTAAAACCGTCGTAGATTTGCGTTCGAGCGAAGAGCGTAATTTGTACCCAAATTCTTGGGCGGTGAAAGCAGGCATCGATGTCGTGGCGCGCGATTACTCGATCATTCCTTCTTTGAAATCGCTTGGAGCGTCGACTGATCGGGTGAACAGCATTGCCGAGGCC
The DNA here is from genome assembly GCA_023253715.1 of Halieaceae bacterium. Taxonomy (GTDB): domain Bacteria; phylum Pseudomonadota; class Gammaproteobacteria; order Pseudomonadales; family Halieaceae; genus Aequoribacter. The sequence continues at coordinate 4,123 of JALRFH010000029.1, read as the reverse complement.
TATCCCAATATGTTGGTGAATATCGAGCCGCAACTGAAAACCTTGGTCACACGCTTGCTCGAAGGTAAAACGCCTTTGGTGTTTAACTGCTCTGCAGGCCAAGATCGTACAGGCACAACTGCAGCGCTGCTATTAACAGTGTTGGGTGTGTCAAAAGACACCATCATCGAAGACTACTTGTTATCGACCGATTTTCGGCAAACGGCTAACGAACAGGGTAAGGTAGATTTAGCGAGGGCCGCTGAAACCAACGACTTTGCCAAAATGATGCTGCGTTTTAGTCAAGGGCATGACGGTCCGTCGCGTCCTAATTCCTTGTTGACGCCTGAGGGGCGCCCCTTTTTGGATTTCACGCTTGAGTGGATCGACACCGAGTACGGTTCGGTCGAGGCTTACTTTGAAAAGCAGTTGGGGTTCGGCGCGGCGGATATCGAAAAACTGCGGGCGATGTATCGCGAGTAGCTGAGCGGTGTTTTGGGGTCGCGAGTGCCTACTCCCAGGACGTTCTTAATCACGCTTAATGCTCTGTTGATGCTAAACAGAGACTTGGGCTTGCCTTGCCTGCTGTGAGATAATCGCGACTTTGTCGCAGATGCTTAGGCGCACCTACTGCCCATTCGGTAGGGCTAAGCAGGCTTTAACACGTTTTTAGTTTATTAGGTCGTTTTTATGGCGCAGTACGTATACACAATGAATCGCGTGGGCAAGATTGTTCCGCCCAAACGCAAAATTCTGGAAGACATCTCTTTGTCGTTTTTCCCCGGTGCCAAAATTGGTGTCTTGGGTTTAAACGGCTCGGGTAAATCGACCCTGCTGAAAATTATGGCGGGCTTAGATACCGATATCTTAGGCGAGGCTCGTCCGCAACCCGGTATCAAAATCGGGTACCTCCCGCAGGAGCCACAGCTTGATCCCAACAAAACCGTGCGCGGCAATGTGGAAGAGGGGGTGCAAGATGCCATCGACGCCCTAGCCGAGCTGGATAAGGTGTATGCGGCCTATGCCGAGCCCGATGCCGACTTCGACGCGCTAGCCAAAAAACAGGCGCAGTTAGAAGACATTATTCAAGCGACCGACGCACACAACATTGACCACACCCTAGAAGTCGCGGCCGATGCCTTGCGCCTGCCTGCTTGGGATGCGGACGTTACTACGCTTTCGGGTGGTGAGCGCCGCCGCGTAGCCTTGTGTCGTTTATTGTTGTCCAAGCCCGATATGTTGTTGCTGGACGAGCCCACCAACCATTTGGATGCCGAGAGTGTGGCCTGGCTTGAGCGCTTCTTGCACGATTTTCCTGGAACAGTGGTAGCGATTACTCACGACCGTTATTTCTTGGATAACGCGGCGGGTTGGATCTTGGAGCTCGACCGCGGTCGCGGCATTCCCTACGAGGGCAACTACTCGGATTGGCTGGATGCCAAAGAGAAGCGCCTCGAGCAAGAAAAGCGTCAAGAAGCCTCGCATCAAAAAGCGATTAAGGCCGAATTGGAGTGGGTGCGCAGCAATGCTAAGGGCCGCCAAACGAAAAGTAAGGCGCGTCTGGCGCGCTTTGATGAGTTGCAATCGCAAGAGTTTCAAACACGCAACGAGACCAACGAAATTTACATTCCACCCGGCCCGCGCTTGGGCGACAAGGTAATCGAAGTGCGCAACTTGCGCAAAACCTTTGGTGACCGCTTGTTGTTTGATGATGTCTCGTTCGTGGTACCGAAAGGCAGCATTGTCGGCATTATCGGTGCCAACGGTATGGGTAAATCAACCCTGTTCAAAATGTTGGTAGGCCTTGAGCAGCCCGATGGTGGAGAGATCGAGGTCGGCGAAACGGTACAAATCGCGTACGTCGATCAGTCCCGTGATGAACTTGAGGGTAACAAAACCGTTTGGGAAGAAATTTCCGACGGCCTGGATGTCATGCGTATTGGCACCTACGAAACGAATTCGCGTTCATACGTCGGTCGCTTTAACTTCAAGGGTAGCGACCAGCAAAAGTTCGTGAAAGATTTGTCGGGTGGTGAGCGCAACCGCTTGCACTTGGCCAAGTTGTTAAAGCAGGGCGCCAACGTCTTGCTGTTGGACGAACCGACTAACGACCTGGACGTTGAAACTCTGCGTGCCTTAGAAGAGGCCGTGCTGGCCTTCCCGGGCAGTGCTATGGTGATTTCTCACGATCGCTGGTTTCTAGATCGTGTTGCTACTCACATTTTGGCGTATGAGGACGACGGTGGCGTGGTGTTCCATGAAGGGAACTACACCGAATACGAAGACGATCGCCAAAAACGCTTGGGGGCACAGGCGGCACCTAAGCGCGTGAAATATCGCAAATTAAAGGATTAAATCGACCCAAATTGGGTCAGTTTACGACGGATCCTTTTATTCAGCGTTGCGGTCATGATTCAGCTGATGCACTATTAAACAAAAGAGGTTGTCGGAGTTGAACATGACCGAGCATGAAGCAGACCGCCGCCGCTACACACGGGTGGCGATTGAATTACCTGTAGAAATTCGGCAAGGGGCATCCGTGTGGAACCGCTCTTTGGTGAACCTGTCATTAACAGGCTTGGCCGTGGACGAACCCCCAAATTTTGATGCTCAATATAACGAGCCTTTTACGATTGTGCTCGAGACTGATCAGGGCGATCTCGAGTTGCACGCGTATTTGCAGCACGCAGGGCGATCGCAACTGGGTTTTGCGGTTGAGCATTTGGATGCCGCAACGCTCGAGTCAGTGCGGGGTTTGATGGAGCCCAGTATTGACGATCCGGCCATCTTAGATGAAGAGGTGCTGACACTCTAAGGTGTCTGGGTTTTGATCCCAAGAGCGCAGTGGCTTAAGCCAATCAGACGTTTACCCTTTCTGAAAATTCGCGCATTGTAGTTCTCAAAAACAGGAGCTCTACTATGCCATTATCTCGTCGTTCATTTTTGAACCTCAGCGTTGCCGCTGCCACCATGGCTGCAAGCTCGTCCCGACTAAGCTGGGCCAGCCGTACACCTTTGAGTCTTGACGATTATCGCTCGATGGACGCATTGGCCCTGGCTGAGGGCATCAAGCGCAAAGACTTTAACGCGATGGAGGTTTTGGAAACGGCCATCGCTCGTGCCGAAGCCGTCAATCCCCGTATTAACGCCATTGTCGAGCCTCTATACGATTACGCACGCAACCAAATTAAACAGGGTTTGCCGGAAGGACCCTTTGCCGGTGTGCCTTTTTTGTTGAAAGACTTGGGCTTGATGCTGGAAGGCACAAAAACCACTGAAGGCTCGCGCTTTTTCAAGGATCAAGTGGCGTCCTACACCGACACCATGGTGCAACGCTATCTACATGCCGGCTTTTTGATGATGGGTAAAAGTGCCAGCCCGGAGTTTGGGGGCACGGCCACGACGGAATCGATTCTGTTTGGTGATACTCGCAACCCCTGGGATTTGACAAAAACCACGGGCGGCTCATCGGGTGGCTCGGCAGCTGCGGTTGCTGCGGGCATTCTACCGTTGGCTAATGCGACCGATGGGGGGGGTTCTATTCGTATACCGGCGTCTTGTTGTGGCTTGTTTGGTATGAAACCCAGTCGTGCGCGCACGCCCCATGGCCCGCAAGCGATTCATGCGTGGATGAGTATTACCCACTGTGTCTCGCGCTCGGTTCGTGACAGCGCGGCGTTATTAGACGCAACGGCGGGCCCTGAAGCAGGCGCAGCGGGCGGACCACCCAATCCCCTGCACTCGTTTTCCGACTATGTCGGCAGGCCGCCCAAAAAACTGCGCATCGGTTTGGTCACGACGCCGGTATCGCAAACGCCCGTGCATGCCGATTGCATTGCAGCGGTCATGCACACGGCGAAGCTCTGTGAAAGTTTGGGTCACACTGTTGAGCCCGTAGACTTGGGTATCGACCCTCGTGAATTCTATGGTTCCACGGCTCAGATTATGGCAGCAGGTACAGTCGCCAAAGTAAAGGCGCGCGAGCATGTGCTTGAGCGCAAAGTCACGGAAGAGGATCTAGAGCCCTTAATTTGGTTGCGCTATCAAGCTGCCTTGAACAATAAGGCGTCGGATTATCACGAGTCGGTGCAAACCATTCATCGCATAGGTCGACACGTGAGCGGTTTGCACGGACGCTTTGATG
>JALRFH010000210.1 GCA_023253715.1 Halieaceae bacterium | reverse complement strand
CTTTAATGGGCAAATCCGTACTTAAAAGGCCAGCTTTAATCTGCATACCCACCCAGGTGGCCATAAGACTTTTGTTCATTGACCAAGCTTGCATGGGTGTCGCATTCGTTACCGGCCCGGCGTAGCGCTCGGCAATGAGCTCGCCTTTGTGCATCACCAAGACCGCCAGTGTATTGCGACCTTCACCCGTGGGCTCTGAGAATGCCGCATCAAATAAATCGACCAAATCATCAGGGACACCCACATCAGCTTGCACTGCAACATTGGGTCTTGGCACTACGTAATCAGCAGCCGCTGGTGCGTTTAAGGTACAACCCGTCGCGCCTAAATAGCGCGCAGTAGACGTAAAACCAAGCAGCGACGAGCTGACGGCACGACCGGGCTCATCAACCTCGTATGATAACAAGGGGCGTAAAGGGCCCATCAGCTCCATCCTTGGGTAAACGTCGGTGTCCCAAATGTACTGATCCGGCAATTCAGCCACAAAATGTGTCGAGCACAACTGTTTTGCGGTGTAGCCAGTCGCGATACCCAGCATCATGGGTGCGGCATTAATACCCAACAATAATAAAACGACTACGAGTGCGCTTATAACGACTGATTTGTTCATAGGTCTTCCTTCTTCGGTAAGCGTCGATCTTAGCAGTATGGACACGATCGGTTCACTGCTACAATAGCCGACTTTCGGCAAAAAGGTGTGAAAATGAGCTCAAACTATGACCTCATCGTAATCGGCGCAGGTTCGGGCGGTGTTAGAGCTGCGCGGATTGCCGCCAGCTTGGGAGCCAAAGTCGCCATCATTGAAGATCGCTACATGGGTGGCACTTGTGTCAACGTAGGGTGTGTTCCTAAAAAACTCTATGTGTATGCATCCGAGTTTGGCGCAGCAGTAGAAGATGCCGAAGGCTTCGGCTGGCGCTTTAAACAGGCGCCCGAGTTTGACTGGCCCACCTTAACTCAGGCAAAGGTTAAAGAAATCGGGCGCCTGAACGGTATTTATCGCAACATGCTTAATAACTCGGGCGCCACCGTCATTGATGGCCGCGGCAAGATCACTTCAGCCACAACCGTACAGGTCGGCGAGCAATCACTGACCGCAAATCGCATTCTAATTGCCACAGGCGGCTGGCCTGTTGTGCCAGACATCTCGGGTAGCGAGCTTGCGATTACCTCAAACGAAATCTTCGACCTGCCCAAATTCCCCAAACGCTTATTAACCATTGGCGGCGGCTACATTGCGACTGAGTTTTCAGGTGTATTCAACGGGCTAGGTTCCACGGTAACGCAGGTATATCGCGGCGAGCTGTTCATGCGTGGCTTTGACCTAGATGTTCGGCGCCATCTACTGAACGAAATCAGAATGACAGGCGTTGATTTACGCATGAACACCGATGTCACTCGTCTAGAGCAACAAGGCGAAGGGATCTTGGCGCACTTTAACGATGGCACCGAGGCACTATTTGACGCGGTCTTATACGCCATTGGCCGACGGCCCAATCTAGATGGCTTGGGGGCTTTAGAAGCGGGCGTCACCCTGAACAAGGATGGCACCATCGCCGTTAACGAGAACTTCCAAACAGCGGTCCCCACCATCTATGCACTGGGCGACATCATTGGTGGACCAGAGCTCACACCGGTCGCACTGGCAGAGGGCATGGCGTTTGCGCACCAGCAGTTCGGCCAAGGCAGTAACGCGCCCGATTATCGAAACGTCGCGACTGCGGTATTTAGCCAGCCCCAAGTCGGCACCTGCGGCCTGACGCAAGAACAGGCCTGCGAGCAATACGCTCACCTAAAAATTTATCGCAGCGATTTCAAACCCATGAAGCACACCATTAGCGGGCGTGAGCAGCGCAGTTTCATGAAGCTGATTGTCGACGGAGACACCGACAAAGTACTGGGTGCTCACATGGTAGGCCCTGACGCTGGCGAAATCATGCAGGGTTTGGGTATTGCCATCAACATGGGCGCCACCAAAGCTCAATTTGATGCCACTATCGGTATTCATCCAACAGCCGCCGAAGAATTCGTCACTATGCGGACACTGAGCGAAGAGATCCTCGTATGACAGCCAGCCCTGAAGCACTCGCCCTACTCGCCTTTTTGGGCGCTGCCTCGGGATTTTTGAATGTTGTCGCAGGCGGCGGCTCGCTTCTCACGGTGCCTGCATTGGTCTTTTTAGGCTTACCCGGACCTGTGGCGAACGGGACCAACCGCATTGGCATTTTACTGCAAAGCCTCACCGCTATCTGGGCTTTTCGCAATCGTGGTTTTAGCGCTTTCAAACTGAGCTTTACCTTGTCACTCGCGACCCTCCCTGGCGCTTTGGCTGGAGCCTACGCTGGTGTGAGGCTTGAAGGCGAACTGTTTAATCAAGTTTTAGCAGGCGTCATGATTTTGGTCATGATCATCATGCAGTTCCAAAGCTCTTGGAAAACCAACGAGCAAGTGCAAGAACGCGGCGCTATTTCCAGACCGCGCTTAATCGCGGGCCACTTACTCATGGCCTTAGCGGGAATTTGGGGTGGGTTTATTCAAATTGGCGTTGGCTTTTTAATGATGCCCATCCTGTCTCGCGTTATGGGCTTATCACTCGTCGAGACCAACATGCACAAAGTCTTCATCGTCGCATTTTTCTCGATTGTGGCGCTTTGGGTCTTTGCCTCGCAAGATCAAATTGTGTGGCTGCTGGGCGGCGCCTTGGCTTTAGGCAACATAATCGGCGCGTATTTTGGCGTCAGAATCTCGGTCGCGCGCGGCGAGCGCTTTATTTACTGGACACTTAACCTGACACTCATCGCCATGATCGCCAAACTGCTGTGGGATGCATGAGACGCTAGTCTGCGTGCACCCACACTAGAATTTGGTTATTAGCAGGCATATTGTGCTTTGCCTGAAATAACAAGCCGCAGGACTCTGCCAGAGCCTGCAGGTCATCGACATCGCGAATACCCATGCTTGGTTTGCGCGAACGCAGGCTCTGGTCAAAAGCTTCATTACTGGCACTGGTAAAAGCACCATCCTCATTAAAGGGGCCATAGGTCAAAAATACGCCACCCCTAAGCAAGACTCGCGACACCCGGAAAAACAAAGACTCGACCTCTTCCCAAGACATAATGTGAAGCGTGTTGGCGGTAAACACAGCGCTTACCGGACCCACTGGCCACTCCAAACGCGAGACATCAATGGCTGTAACAGGCAACACAAGGTTGGGCAATTGGGCTTGCTGCAAACGCTCTTCCGACAAGGGTAAAGACTCAGATCTATCCGAGGGTATCCACGTAATCTCAGGCAAACTGCGCGCAAAATACTCGGCGTGCTGCCCCGTGCCACACCCAACCTCAAGGACCTGTGCTCCCGGTAATAGATACCGACGCAGGACCTCTAGAATCGGCTGTTTATTGCGCTCGGCGGCTTCCGAATGGGGAATCATAGAACCCATCTAGATCTCTATCGCGCCCGAGGGATGTGTTGAAAACTCGACGTAAAACACGCGCTCAGCATCACCTTTAATCATATCGCTAAGAGATGTTTTCCAGCGCACGCTTTTACCGTCTTCAGCAATTTCGCCGTTGCTTGAAATAATCGCAGGCGCCTCAAGGTACCACGACAAATGAGTGTCGTTGAACATACGCGCCAATATGTTACGCGCTACGCGCTCCATACTGGTCATCGCACCATCCTCGATCTCTACCTGATAATCATCCAATCGAGATTCTATACGAAAATAATCAGTACCCAATTCGCGCATAGCAAATAACTGGCTTTTGCCCTCACCCTTCTTATTCAAAGTCAGTTGACGCATGGCACTAATAGGTCCTTCATAGGTCACGCCGCAATGTAATCCCACGTCGTCGACGTGCTGTTTAACGCGTTTTTCCACACCTTCGGGTAACTCATTATCGAGCTCATCGATCTGAATATCGCAATGGTCGTCTTCCGCCCAATCCTCAAGAGTTTCTAGGGTATCTGACTTGACCACAACCACAGCGTCATAAGTTGCCTTATCGCCCACCACGACCAAACGTTGCTCGACGTCGAAACATGCGGTTAAGCCCAGCACCATCGCTAACACTAATACTTTACGCACAACAGTCTCCTGTAATTTTTAAAGCGCAAGCATAGCGCCAGTACGAGCTAACACCCAGCTTACGCTCGACCAACGGCAAAAACTAAGCGACTAAATGATAGGCCTGCGCGCCGAAAGGTGGTGATAAAAGGATATGAACGCCGTGACTAACTTCGACCACGGCACCAAGAGAATAAGGCCTTAGGCTTGATGTAAGCGCTCAAGAATACTGGAAAAGTCGCGAGGGCCATTACCTCGAGCTTGGTGCTGTTCGTAGAGAGACTGCGCCAACTTACCCATGACATTATCAACACCCGATTGTTCAGCAATTTGAGCCGCAAGACCCAAATCTTTAACCATCAAGTCCACCATAAAGCCGGGCTTATAATCATTACTCGCAGGCGCGGTCGGCATGACATTAGGATAGGGGTTGTAAACCTCCAAGGACCAGTTTCGGCCCGAGCTCGCCAACATGATTTCAGACAGCACTTTGGGGTCTAAGCCATTTCGAGCACCCATCTCAAGTGCCTCGCAAGTACCGATCATGTGCACCGCCAACAGCATGTTATTGCAGCCTTTAGCCACTTGGCCTGCACCCGCAGGACCGGCATGGAAAATTTTACTACCCATACCTTCAAGAATGGCCTTGGCTTTGGGAAATACCGCCTCTGGGCCGCCACACATAAAGGCTAAAGTTCCAGCCGCGGCGGCGGCGACACCACCCGACACGGGTGTATCCATAAAGCCAATACCCAGCTCGGCAGCAGCCTCACCCACTTGACGCGCAGTAGCGGCATCGATAGTGGAACAATCGAGCGCCACGGTTGATGAATCGATGTTAGCCAGCAAGCCTTCCTCACCCAAGTACACCGCTGCGACATGCTTGCCCGCAGGCAACATGCTAATCACATAATCCACCCCTTTCGCTGCGTCTAAGGCTGAGTTCGCTCGCGCCGCTCCCTGGGCCTCTAACGCTTGGCACGCAGCATCTGACAAATCAAACACACAAACCTGATGTCCGGCTTTAATCAGGTTGGCAGCCATAGGGCCGCCCATATTACCTAAACCAATAAACGCAACGCTTGCCATAAGGGTGTCCTACTAAGTCAAATCGGCCAAGGGGTTTTGGTCCCACGGCGCTTGGAAAAACGAGTCCAGTACTGCGACGGGGACTTCTTCAGGGGTTTTAAACTGCCAATTGGGCTGGCGATCTTTATCGACCAACAAAGCCCTAACACCCTCCGCAAATTCGGGGTGACGCATAATGTTGGTGCCCAGCTGAATTTCAGCTTGGAACACCTCTGCTAGAGACGCGTGACGCGTTTCATGCAGCTGGCGCGCGATCCACAGAGCCGCCAGTGGCGAACCGTGCGCCAAGCCTTGCGCTGCTTTCGACAACCAGCGATCCTCAGAATCGACATGTGCTTTGATACGGTCAAATACCGTTAATATTTGATCGGCATCGCATAAGTCATCGATCAACTCGCGATGCATGGCAACGGCCGATTCCGGCGGTGATGCTTCCGCGACTGCAGCCAAGGCAGCAACGACCGAACGCGCATAATCACCGTTTTGTTTGGCATCAGTCGACCACTTAACGGCCGTCAGGTCTGCAATTAAGGTTTGGTATTGGCTACTACTCATAAAACGATTGGCCAGCCCTGTGTACAAGGCATCGCCCGCATTAATGGATGCACCAGTGATACCCAAGAATAAGCCCGTACGTCCCGGCATATGATTTAAGAACCAACTACCGCCAACATCAGGGAACAAGGCAATGGTGACTTCTGGCATCGCAATTCGGGTTGTTTCGGTCACAATACGCAAACTACAGCCAGCAAGAATGCCCAAGCCACCGCCCATCACGATACCACTGCCCCAGCAAATAATGGGTTTAGGGTAGGTATGCAGAGTGTAGTTCATGCGATATTCACGGGTAAAAAAGGTTTCCGCGTACTCACAGGGGCCACCAGGAGTACCCATCGAAGATTCGCGTAACGCCTGCACATCACCACCCGCACAAAACGCTTTTTCGCCAGCGCCATCAATCAGAATCGCCGCTATGTCAGCGCGATCGCGCCAGTCATCCAGCGCCGCTTGCAATGTATCGACCATATCCAGAGTTAACGAATTCAAGGTCTTCGGCACGTCGAGCGTTAAGTGTCCAAGTAGCCCTTGTGCGCACGCGTGTTCTGCAACGATCACCCCCACACTCGCCTCCATTACGCGTTCTTCCAAAAAGGCTCGCGCTTTTCTAGAAAGGCGTTCACACCCTCGCGCTGATCTTCAGTGGAAAATAATGCGGTGAACTTGTCGCGCTCACCCACTAAACCATCGGCAATGGCCTTGTCTCGTGCCGAGTGAATCAGCTCTTTACACATAGCCACCGAAATTGGGCTTTGCTGTGCCGCCTGAACAGCTAGTTGCTTGGCGACTTCAAAGGCCTGACCTGTCTCTACCACTTGCTCGACCAAACCAATACGCTCAGCCGTCGCAGCGTCAACTCGCTCGTTACATAAAATCATACGCTTAGCCCAACCCTCGCCGACTAACCAAGCTAGGCGCTGCGTACCACCGGCGCAAGGTAACAAACCAACACGTGCTTCCGGCAGTGCCATTTTGGCTTGTTGTTCTGCAATGCGAATATCACAAGCTAGGGCAACCTCAAGACCACCACCCATAGCGAAACCATTGATCGCTGCGATCGACACACCCCGAAAATCCGCCAAAGCCTCGAAAGCCTCGCCAAACAGCCGCCCCATGGTTTCAGCATTCTCAGGGTCACCATCGGCGAATAATTTTAGATCGGCGCCCGCCGAAAAAAACTTCTCGCCAGCACCCGTAATCACCAGCGCAAAAATGGAACGATCGGCGTTTAGCGCCGCGACCACATCGCGCAAAGCAGGTAAACTTTCAACGTCCCAAGTGTTCGCGGCGGGGTTATCGATGGTAATCAGAGCCGTGTGCCCTTCGATAACCACTTTGACTTTTTCAGATGGGCTAATACTCATTTTATGACCTCCAAGGCGCCTTCCATTAACATTCGACGGGCAATGATAACTCGCATCACCTCGTTTGTGCCCTCTAATATCTGATGGACTCGTGTATCGCGCACAAACCGTTCCATCGGATATTCTTTGATATAACCATAACCACCGAACAGCTGCAGCGCTTGGTTGCATATCTCAAACCCCGCATCGGTCGCAAAACGCTTAGCCATAGCGCAATACGCGGTGGCCTGAGGATCTTTAGTATCCAATTTAAACGCCGCCAGTCGGACCATATTGCGAGCCGCGACCAGCTCGGTTTGTAGATCGGCCAAACGAAATTGAGTCGCTTGAAATTCCGCGATACTTTGGTTGAACTGGTGCCGCTCTTGCACATAGGCTGTGGCCTCGACCAAGGCCTGCTGAGCAGTCCCAACCGAACAGGTCGCTATATTGATTCGGCCACCGTCTAAACCCTCCATGGCGATGGCGAATCCTTGCCCTTCTTTGCCGAGGCGATTTGCCAGAGGCACACGCACATTATCGAAGCTGATCATGCGGGTAGGCTGCGCGTTCCAGCCCATCTTTTCTTCTTTTTTACCGTAACTAATGCCTTCTGCATCGGCGGGAATCAAGAAGGCCGAAACACCTTTAGCGCCTGCGTCACCGGTGCGCAGCATCGCAACCAACACATCCGTTGAACCAGCGCCCGAAATGAACACCTTCGCACCATTGACGACGTAATGGTCGCCATCAAGCACGGCGCTGCTGCGCAAGGAAGCTGCGTCCGAACCGGCGCCAGGCTCAGTTAAGCAGTACGATGCAAGCTTAGCGCCCATCACCAAATCCGGACACCATTGCTCGATGACCTCAGGATTGGCGTACTTGCCGATCATGCTTGTCGCCATGTTGTGAATGGTTAAAAAAGCCGCTGTGGTGGTACAACCACGGGCAAGCTCCTCAACGATCAAACTGGCGTCTAAACGCGACATTCCCAAGCCACCGGCGGACTCTGGAGTATACATACCCATAAAGCCCATTTCGCCGGCTTGGCGTAGCACATCTACCGGGAAGATAGCCTCAGCATCCCACCGGGCCGCATGTGGCGCCATTTCTGCTTGAGCGAATGCTCTTGCACTATCGACATAGGCCTGCTGCTCATCACTTAAGGAAAAGTCCATTGTTGACTCCCCGTGTTAACGCAAGTTGATACTCATATTCGGTTGCGCACTCGTGCTCGGCTCGGTGTGCGTCCACTTTGCGGTAATCGTTTTGGTTTCCGTATAGAACCGCACCGCTTGTTTGCCGTAGGCGTGCAAATCACCACGGAAAGACCCACGCCACCCGGTAAACGAGAAGAACGGCAGCGGCACAGGAATCGGAATATTAATACCGACCTGACCGACTTTGATCTCGCTTTGATAGTGTCTGGCTGCTCCACCACTGGCCGTAAAGATCGAAGTGCCGTTACCGACCTGACAGCGGTTAATCAAAGCGATGGCCTCATCCAAGGTATCGACCCGCATGCAACACAATACCGGCCCAAAAATCTCTTCCTGATAAATTGCCATATCCGTTGTGACATCAGCGAACAAGGTGGGGCCCACCCAGTTCCCGTCGGGGTACCCTTCCACGAGCACATCGCGACCATCGAGCAAACAGCGAGCGCCCTGCTCGACACCTTTGCTGATGAGGCCCAGTACCCGCTGATGCGCCGCTTTAGAGATAATGGGACCATAGCTGGCACCGGCATCATTCCAGACGCCAGGTCGAGCTTTGCTCATGCGTTCTTTTAGCTCGTCGACCCACTCGTAAGAATCGCCCACAAAGACCGCAACAGAAATAGCCATGCAGCGCTGTCCAGCGGCACCTACCGATGCGCCCACTAGAGCATTCAGAGTCGCATTGCGATCGGCGTCAGGCATGATCACCATGTGGTTTTTCGCGCCCATCATGCATTGCGCCCGTTTACCCGCCGCGGTAGCGGTTTTGTAAATGTGCTCGCCCACTCGCGAGGACCCGACGAAGGAAACGGCTTCGACGTTGGGATGCGCCAAAATTTGATCCACCTGCTCAGCGCCACCGTGGACCATATTCAACACGCCTTTGGGCGCGCCTGCCTCGATGAACAATTCAATTAAGCGAATGGGCGTTAGGGGTACCTGCTCGGAGGGCTTCAAAACAAAAGTATTACCGCAGGCAATCGCCAGAGGGTACATCCACAGGGGAATCATCGCCGGAAAATTGAAGGGGGTAATGCCTGCCACCACACCCAAGGGTTGGATATAGCTGTAGGTATCGATACCGCCTGCTACGTTAGCAACGGTCTCACCCATCATATTCGAAGGTACGTTCGCCGCCTGTTCCACTACTTCAATACCGCGCCACACGTCGCCTTTGGCGTCTTCAAACGTCTTCCCAGTATCGTTAGCCAAAATTTCGCCGAGCTCGTCGTGGTGCTCTTTTAACAAAGCCTGATAGCGCATCATGACACGTGCGCGCTCTGCCACCGGAACAAGGCGCCATGTTTCGAATGCCGCTTTAGCCGATGCCACCGCCAAATCCACTTCGGTCGCCGTGGCCATCGGCACCTCAGCTAGAACCTGCTGATTGGCAGGGTTGATCACGGGCATGACTTGCTGGGACGCACTTTGAACGAACTCGCCGTTAATGAATAAAGGAACGCGCTTCATGGTATTTACTCTTTAAAAAGTGACAAGACTCTAAGCTAACACGAGTATTACAACCTCGACATTACCGATCTTGGGAAATGCATGGACTATATTGCTTTTATCGACTAGCCTAGATGCATGAGCACACCATCGCAATGGCCGCTACCGCCGCAGGGTAGCAGAATCGTAAGCCCAGCCTTCATGCTAGAGCGATTGCAGGCCCATGCGCTGAGCGAGGACTTACACCCGACCGCCTTGGGTTATTATCCTAGCGCCAAAGGGCATCGCATGCAGCGTACCGTTCACGATGACTACCTGATCATATATTGCGTTGACGGTCGCGGAAAACTGACTATTCGTAAAAACCGACATGATATCGGCGCAGGTGATCTCATAGTACTACCCAAGGGGCAAGCTCACAGCTATCGAGCACAGCGAAACCAACCTTGGACCATATTCTGGGTCCACTACTTAGGCAACAAAGCACAAGATTTCACCGACTATCTGCTACAACAAGCCGAGTACCGCGTAACACATGTCGGCAACCATCCGCAATTGCGATCGGCCTTTCAAGGCTTACTCGACGTTGCTAGAACCGGTTATGACCTCAGTGCGTTTTTAACGCTCGCCAATCGGCTAAAATTGTTGCTGACCGAGCTGGGTCAAACGCGCTATCAACAAGCTGCACCGAAAGGTTTGGACTTAGAGGCCACGCAGCAGCTGATGCGCGAACACTTAAACAGTCACATCAGTTTAGAAGAACTGGCTCAAGCGGCTTTTTTATCAAAGTTTCATTTCTCGAACCGCTACAAACGTCTGACGGGCTACCCACCCATTCAGCACTTTTTAAACATGAAAATGGAATACGCCTGTGAGTTGCTCGATACCAGTACCCTGAGCGTCAAGGCGATCGCGGCAGAATTGGGCTATCAGGACCCACTGTATTTTTCTCGACTGTTTAAACGCACCATCGGGGTGTCACCTTTGATCTACCGCAAATCCACACAAGGTTAAGCCAAACACGATTGTACAAACCAGCAGTCTCGGCATATTGTTCTGCGATCAATAGGAGAAAACCATGTATCAGTTCAGCGAAAAATCCCAAGCGTTTCAGGCTCAATTGCAACAGTTCATGGAGCAGTACATCTACCCAAATGAATCAACCTTTGAACATCAATTAGCTAATGCGAGCAATCGCTTCGCACCGGTACCCATCGTTGAGGAACTGAAACAAAAAGCTAGAGATCAAGGCTTATGGAACCTGTTCGTACCTCCCTCCCACGGTGAATACACGGACTTTGGGGGCTTAAGCAATTTCGACTACGCACCCTTGGCGGAAATGATGGGGCGAGTCGCGTGGAGTGCCGAGGTGTTTAACTGCAACGCGCCGGATACTGGCAACATGGAAGTCTTCATGAAATATGGCACCAAGGCCCAAAAAGATCGCTGGCTTAAGCCCTTGCTCGCGGGAGAAATGCGCTCGGCCTATGCCATGACAGAACCCCAGGTGGCCTCTAGCGACGCCACCAACGTCGAATTATCCATCGAAGCCGATGGCGATGAATGGGTGCTCAATGGCCGCAAGTGGTTCATTACAGGCGCGATGTACGAAAAAACCGAGATTTTTATCGTCATGGGTAAGTCTGACCCAAACAATCCATCGCGCCACCTTCAGCAGTCACAGGTATTGATCCCCAAGGGCACGCCCGGCTTACACATTATTCGACCGCTGACCACCTTGGGCTATGACGATGCACCCCACGGTCACGCCGAACTTCGTTTCGAAAACTGCCGGGTACCCAAAGAGAATATCCTGCTGGGTGAAGGTCGAGGTTTTGAGATCTCACAAGGACGCCTGGGCCCGGGTCGCATGCACCACTGCATGCGCTTGATTGGCGCCGCTCAACGAGCACTCGAAATTACCTGTCAACGTGTGACACAACGAGTAACCTTCGGCAAGCAGCTGGCCGAGCACCAATCGGTGCGCGAGGACCTTGCCGATTGCTTTATCGACATCGAGACCTCGCGACTACTGGTACTGAAAGCCTGCCACAAAATGGATGAGGTAGGCGCGAAGGATGCGCGCGATATGATTGCTGCGGCCAAAGTGGGTGTGCCGCGAACCATTCAAAACGTGCTCGATAAATGCATGCAAATGCATGGCGCTGGAGGTTTAACCGCCGACTATTTCTTGGCCGATGCCTTTAACTATGCGCGCTGGTGCCGCCAAGCAGATGGCCCAGATCAAGTTCACCAAATGGCCTTAGGCAAACAGCTGATAAAACAGTGGGGCTAAACGATACAGCCAATACGACGTTATAGGGTCGCGTTAACGAGCACCTGGGTAAGCGCCGCCATGGTCTTGCAATCGCTGACTCGTTCAAGGCTAGCGACCAGCTGGGCAATAAACCCATTGTCGGAGCGACACGCTGAGGGCACGAGTCCATCCACAGCAACGAGCTTAGCCACATATGCACTGGGATCGCCATCAACGCATTGCTTTAGACTGTCTTCAAGCGGGTCGTTGATTGGGTAGAACGCGCCTTGCACACCCTCGCCGCGCAGATGAGTCATCCAGCAGGCCAAGGCCAAGGCCGCAATGGGTGAATCCAGACCTTGTTGCCTGCGATCAATAACACCGCGCAACCAACGCTGTGGCACTTTCTGAGAGCCATCCATCGCAATTTGCGCCAACTGATGGTGCAAACTGTTGTTTGCAAAGCGTTTAAGAAGAGCAGCGCAGTACTCATCCAGATCAACAGCAACTTTCACGGTGACGCGCGCCTCGTAGAAGTAAGCGAGCACCAAGGTGCGCAAGGCTGTGTCGTTAATGGCCTGATCAACCGTGGTGTGCCCGAGCAACAGCCCCGCGTAGGCCAGGAGCGAATGCGCACCGTTAAGCAACCGCAACTTCATGGTCTCGTAGGGCTCAACGTCGTCAACCATAGTGACACCATCGGCCTCCCAATCAGGACGACCATTGGCGAAATTTTCTTCAACAACCCACTGCGAAAATTGCTCAGCGACCACAACAAGCGGGTTCTGCTTACCAAGCCACCGCGCTGTTTTTGCAATGGCCTCATCGGTCACAGCAGGCACGATGCGATCGACCATACTCGATGGAAAGCTCATCGCCTGAATACGTTCTACCAGCTCTGGATGGTGTCGCTCGGCCAACAACCGTACAGCGGTTTGCACACGTCGGCCGTTGTGAGGCAAGTTATCACAGGAGAGCACGGTAAAGGGCGCAAGTCCCAGCGTCACCCGCGCATGTATTGCCGCCAATAGCAAGCCAGGTACCGAGTTAGGCGTATGTATGCTTTGTAAATCAGCGGCGACCGCAGGATCATCCTGATTCAAAGTCTCACCATTTGACAACAAACCATAACCCTTCTCGGTTACTGTCAGGGTCACCAAGCGCGTTGCAGGGTCGATCAAGCGCTGCAGTAAAGCGGACTTATCGCTTCCCGCAAATAGCGTCTCACTCAAGACCC
>JALRFH010000013.1 GCA_023253715.1 Halieaceae bacterium | reverse complement strand
GATCGGCTCGCCATTCTCTGGCCACCAACCCAGCAAACGAGGCGGATATAACCAGACGCCGTTTAACATCATCATGCCCAGGGCAAAACGCAAAATTTTTGGCTTTTCATAACGGTGTACCCAAAAGTTTAAGGTCGCCATAACGGCACCAATGGCAACCAAACTTGGGCCGGCCAAGATCAACGATATTTCGAAAGCGGAGAATTCCCAAAAATAAATCCAAGCCAACATATTTAAGCTGACAATTACGCCATACGAGACTGTCGCAAAGATGTCGTACCCCAATAAAAACCGAAAATTACGATTGGCAAATGTCTTCACGAAAGCGCTTACCATCGAGTGCGATTGAGCTGGCAACGCGGGCGTTGGCGCCTTCAAAGCGCAGCTCACAGTGCCCGTGAGCCACACCAGCAAGCAGCTCATCACGCCGTAATAGAAGTATCGATCGCCGACAAAACGTCCATCAATGGCACCTTTCTCCGCAAAAATCGTCGTCAAGGCAACTGCAGGTAACATGACAGAAACAAAAAACATGACGGCCATTCGAGCACCAATGACTTTAGATCGCTCGTGGTAATCCTGCGTGATGTCTGTGGATTGTGCCAAATGCGGAATGGCAAAGAATGTTACGGCTATTCGCACCCAAAGTGACCAAAACAACAGCCACCCTGCAAGCGCGAACTGACTTTGACCCAGAGCTTCCGGCGGCGCAAACAAACCGAGAAAACCGAGGCCGGCGGGGACGAGTCCGCCAATCATAAAGGGACGACGACGCCCCAAAGCGGCACGTAGCCGATCTGACCAGGCACCTACCAAGGGGTCAGAGACCGCATCGAACACTAAGCTAATGGAAATGACAAGACCTGTTAAGGTCCCAGACAAGCCCAAAACTTGCGTATAAAATAGCAATACAAACATGGTGTAGGCGGCTTCTTTCGCTGCATAAACCGCTCCGCCCGAGCCATACATCCATTTCGTTCTTATTGATACCATGCTTATCGCCGCAACAGGTCAGTGCTAAGACTAAGACGAACTCGGTCACTTGTCGACCAGCACTTTTTTATTCAGATCGACTATACTTGCGCCTCGAAAATTCAACGCGAGGCGCCCGTGAAAGCACTACTTGTTTTTATGCTGACCATCAGCGCAACATTGGCTCAAGCTGAAGTCGATGTCGAGGCCGGCAAGGCACGCTATGCCGAATGCAGTGCCTGCCATGGAGCCCAAGCAGAGGGTAATGCCGCACTGAATGCCCCGGCGTTGAGCCACCTGCAACCTGTTTATATTGTGCGTCAGCTGCAGAATTACGCGACAGGTGTGCGGTCGGGTGAGGCCGGCACACCGGCGGCGGTTATGGCGGCATCTGTTGAGGGCTGGGACAATATTGCCGAAAAGCGCAATCTCGCGGTCTATATCAACGCCCTACCCAGTGCCACCAAGGAGCGAACACTCAGTGGGAATGCCGAACAAGGCGCAACCACTTATCGTAACTTATGTGCCGGTTGTCACGGGCGCAATGGTGAAGGTAAAAACGTCCTACATGCTCCGGCCCTTGCCGGCGCTGACGACTGGTATCTGTTAGCGCAAATGAAAGCATTTCAAGACAAACGCCGGGGCAGTCATCAGGCTGACCAATTGGGTGCGCAAATGCAGAGCATGTCGAACCTCGTCGACGATGAAGGTTTATTAAATATTATCGCCTACTTGCAAACGCGCCAACCCAACTAGTTGTTATCGCCCAGACTTATCTTTCATCATAGCTTGGTAACGCGACCGCAGCTTGTCGTGCTGGTCCAAATTTTTAAAGGCATCGAGGCGAGAGCTTGGCGAATCTTGCGCTACCTCTTGGTTCTTTGATATCGAAAGTGCATCCGACTTCGCCTTAACGTTTGAAGTCGAGCTGTCTGACTTGGGGCGCCACTGCCAAATCAGTATACCGGCGGCGCCGTACAGCAAGGCACTTTTCGCTACCAACATGTAAATGGCTAAATCTGGGTGAGTCTGGGCAAAAAAGTTCTGTAAATCACCCAATAAAAAGTACGACACCAACAGCAGCAGGGCCGTTGCCCCCAGTCGATGTAGCTGCTTCTTATGGCGTTTCATAAAGAAGAGCAAGGTCGAGTATTTCGCGAACTTAAACAAGGACATGTCAAATTCCGATATTAATGCCCAATAGCAAAGCGACAACGCCAAAACCACGCCAACCAATACTTGACCAGATTTCGCGCTCTTTTTCAGCGATCAAGAACTCTAAGTCTTCATCGCTATAGTCGCTCTCGGTGCGCCCCGCGTGAATCATGTCTTGTCGAACTTTGTCGACCGCGCGATCACGCAGTCTCTGCCGAAAAATCCGCGGCACCCGTAGGACTTTACCTTTATCGTCCATGGAACGCCGGTTTCTGTTTGTTCACAAAGGCCTGAAAGCCCGCTTGAGCATCGTCAGTCATCGCACATTCAGCAATATAGCGAGTCTCTCGCTGCATCTGAGATTCCAGCGAATCGGTTTGGGTGTACAGCATTAATTTTTTCACTTTGCCGTAGGCCAGCGTGGGACCCGATGCGAGCTGTGCTGCCAGTTTGTTCACTTCCGCA
>JALRFH010000142.1 GCA_023253715.1 Halieaceae bacterium | reverse complement strand
AGGATGCGAGAGATACAGGGACACTTTGACACTTATTGTCAGAGTGACAATTGTTGTCCACGTCATTCTGGCAATAATTGTCACATTGTCTCAGGATGTGCGAACCTAATCTTAAACTCCGCGAATTAGCGTGAAAAAGCTTTGAGCTTCCGGAGAAACGTCCAAATCGCTACTGCTAAAACTGCCAGCAGTAGCATGCTGGCGACATTCAATCGCGTGCTTTCGATGAGTAAAAACCAGACGAATTGCGCGAGGCACAAAAATGATACAACAGCGGCGTTAGTTCGGGGCGCAAGACGAGCCACTACTAAGACGCCGACAGGGGCTCCGATTGCTACGACGGGTGCGGCGGTTAACCATTGCTCGAATACGCCATCCGACCAGGATCCAGTCACGCTTTGTAAGAGGCTGCCATACACTGACGCGAAAGCCATAATCACGACAGAGCTTGGAATGGCGATCGCGATGCTCGCTCGGTAGGCCAGTATTAATGCGCTATATACCAGCATGTCGATACCGACGCCGGTAAACGCGACGGTGCTGAGGCCACCAATGAGACCGAGTATCAAGCCAACGCGAAAATCAGTCGTTTGGTGGTGCGAGATGAATCCCGTTTGCTCCTGCAGTTCTTGACCGAAACGCAAGTGGTAAAGGCCAAAACTAGCCCACAACACAGCGAAAATCGCTTTAACGGCGAACTCGGATGCCAGTGGAGAGATGACAAATAAACCAATAGGTAATCCCACAATGACCCCCAACACACTGCCTTTGAGCACTGTTAAAGCGAGTGCTTGTCGGCGACACCAAATCAGCAGGCTCGCACTGGTCATACCGATGGATTGTACCGCTAGACTAAAGTCTCGCCCGATTTGGGTCGGATAGTCGAACCCGAAAACCAGTACCGGAAACCCTACCGTACCGCCACCCATTGGGGTTGAGCCGGCAAAGTAACTGCCCAGCGCCATGCTCAAAGCAATAGGCCAGTGCTCGCTGAGAACGGACCAGTTTTGCGAGGTCGTCAGATAAACCGCCCAGGCGGTGTAAAAAACCGATAACCAGCAAAGCCACAACACGTATCTGCGCTTGTTCACAGGATTTCCGCCCGCACCGGTATCGCCGTTTCGGTTTTCACTTCCTCAATCACCACATAGGTGTGGGTTTGGTTGATCAGGGGAATTGTCGCCAGTTTCTCGCCTAAAAACCGTTGATAGTGTTGCATGTCGGTGCAGCGTATCTTTAACAAATAATCAAAACCGCCGGCAACCATATGACAGGACTCTACCTCGGTGATGCCACGCATGAGTTCGTTAAATTGCTTTAAGTTGGCGGTGCTGGTGTTGGTCAGCAGTACCTGAATAAACGCTAGGGTATTTGCCTTGAGTTTATTGCCATCGGCGAGCGCGACATAGCCCTTAATGTAACCGTCTCGCTCTAACCGCCGAACTCGCTCTAAGCAGGGCGTTGGGCTGAGAGCGACTTGCTCCGCTAATTCGACGTTCGATATTCGGCAATTGCGCTGCAAGATCTCTAGTAGCTTGCGGTCGATACGGTCCAATGCTTTCTTTTTTTCCGCCATATGTTCGCTCGTCGCCCTATTTTTGAATGAATTTCGGCTTAATAATAGCGAATAACTCTGTTGAAAGCTTGGCATCATGCGCAAAAATACTGGAGATAAGCCCTATGTCGACAAATGAATTGGCCGAGCCATTGCCCTCATTGCCGCTCTTAAATGCTACCCCCTCAGAGGAACACCAGTGTGTCAGTGCTCTATTAGCTTCTTCATCGCTACAGCCTTTGCAACGTCAAGCGATTGTTGATCACGCTATTGAGTTGGTACGTATCTGCCGGTCACAGAGCCACAAAGCGGGTACGCTTGATGCCTTTTTGCAGGAGTTTGGCTTGTCCAACAAGGAGGGTATAGCGCTGATGTGTTTAGCGGAGGCTTTGCTTCGCGTGCCTGACGAGGTGACTGCTGACCGCTTGATCGCCGAAAAACTCAGTTCTGGCGATTGGAGCGCGCACAAAGGGCGTTCTGACTCTGCGTTCGTTAATGCCTCGGTCTGGGGACTCATGCTCACCGGCTCGATTGTTTCGCTAGACAAGTCCATTACCAAAGACACGGGCGCCTGGATGCGTCGCTTGGGCACTCGTCTGGGTGAGCCCGTTATTCGTGCAGCGGTATTGCAAGCCATGAAGATTATGGGTGGCCAGTTCGTGCTAGGGCGCACGATCAAAGAAGCCATGAGTCGAACCAACAAAGCGTGGAAATATGGCGCTCGGTTCTCGTTCGATATGCTGGGGGAAGGCGCCAGAACAGCGGCAGATGCCGACCGGTATTTTGAGTCTTATAAAAGTGCCATTGACGCGATTATAGAGAAGCGTGCTGGGCATGGGGCTGTCGAAAGCGACAGCATTTCAGTAAAGATTTCGGCATTGCACCCACGTTACGAAGAGCGTCAGGCGGAGCGAGTCATGGCAGAGTTGTACCCGCGCCTATTGACCTTAGCAGAGTCCGCTAAAGCCGGTGGTATTGGTTTGAGTATCGACGCAGAGGAGTCTGAGCGACTGCTACTGTCGATGCGCCTATTCGAATCATTAGCGAAGGCTCCAAGCTTGGTAGGTTGGAATGGGCTGGGTTTTGTCTTACAGGCCTATCAAAAACGGGCCTTAAGCGTATGCCATTGGCTGGCTGATCTGGCTCGCACCTCGAATCGCGTGATTCCCGTTCGTTTGGTTAAAGGCGCTTACTGGGATCGAGAGATTAAACACGCGCAAGAATTGGGCTTAGAGGATTATCCTGTGTTTACACGCAAGTGTCACACGGATTTGTCTTATCAAGTGTGTGCCGAAACGCTGCTGTCCTACCCGAGAGAGATCTATCCTCAGTTTGCGACACACAACGCTCACACAGTCGCTCTGATACTTGAATGCGCCAAGCCTCAGCAGGGCTTCGAGTTCCAGCGCCTTCATGGCATGGGGCATTTGCTGTACGAGGCACTGGGCAGTCAGCGTCCGGACATTCCTGTGCGTGTTTATGCACCTGTGGGACAGCACCGTGACTTGTTACCGTATCTCGTGCGGCGGCTGTTAGAAAACGGCGCGAACTCGTCGTTCGTGAACCGATTTTTGAACGCCAAAGTGTCACCCGCGGACTTGGTGCAAGACCCTGTAGCGTTAACGCAAGCTCAATCTCAATTTCGCCATGCAAAACTGCCCATACCTCAAAAGTTATACGCGCGTGAGGCCTACCCTTGGCGGAATGCGGCGGGTGTCGATCTGCAGGATCGGGCAAATTATCCTGCATTCGCCGATGCTATTGCGCGGTTGCGTGCTTCGCGTTACTCGGCGGCAAACTCTGACGCTGATGGTGGTATTGGGAATGCGACACTTGTCGTGCTGAGTCCAGCCGATGCGGCATTACAAGTGGGACGCGTGCATGCGGCGCAAACCACCGATATTGACAAGGCGATCACCACAGCGCAAATGGCGCAACCTGATTGGGACCGTGCCGGTGCAGAGCCGCGCGCTCAGGCTCTTGAAACCTTTGCGGATAAACTCGAGGCAGGGCTCTTTGAGTTGTCTGCTCTGATTAGCTTGGAAGCGGGCCGAACGCTAGACGATGCCGTGTCGGAAGTGCGCGAAGCCGTAGACTTTTGTCGTTACTATGCAAGCCAAGCACGGCGGCAGTTTGGCACACCTGTGGTATTGCCAGGACCCACCGGAGAGACGAACACCTTATCATGGCACGGCAGAGGCGTTTGGGTGTGTATCAGCCCCTGGAACTTCCCACTGGCCATCTTCGTTGGGCAGGTGGTTGCAGCCTTGGCTGCGGGTAATGCGGTCATCGCAAAACCGGCTGAGCAAACGCCATTAATTGCCCAGAAGGCGGTGGCTATGCTGCATGAGAGTGGTGTGCCGAGTGCTGTGCTACATTGCCTCTGCGGCGATGGTGCTGTCGTGGGTAAAGCGCTGGTAGAAGATTCACGAATTGCCGGGGTGGCGTTTACCGGTAGCACAGAAACTGCTCAGCTCATTAACCGAACGCTCGCGGCGAAAAGTGGGCCAATTGTGCCGTTCATTGCCGAGACAGGCGGTATCAACTGCATGATTGTGGATGCAACGGCCTTGCCGGAACAGGTGGTGGATGACGTGATGATTTCAGCCTTTCAAAGCGCTGGGCAGCGATGTTCGGCCCTGCGAGTGCTGTATCTACAGGAAGATGTCGCCGAGGGTATCATTCGTATGCTGCAAGGCGCGTTGGCCGAATGGCGGGTGGGTTACCCTTGGCTGCCTGAATCTGACATGGGCCCCCTTATCGACGAAGACGCCGCGCGTCAAATCCGGCGCCACATAGAACACCTGTCGAAAACGCAACAGCTGCTGGCGAAAGCGCCAGCCAGTGGATTGGAACAGCAGGGCCACTATATCGAGCCGCATGTATTCAAAATTAGTCGGTTGAGCGAGCTTACGCGAGAGGTGTTTGGTCCGGTATTGCATGTCATCACCTACAAAATGTCTGACGTGGAGCAGGCGTTACAGGATATCAACGGCTCGGGGTATGGTTTAACGCTCGGTGTACACAGTCGGATCGACGGCTTTGCACGGGAGGTATTTGCGAATACTAAGGTGGGTAACACCTACGTCAATCGCAATATTGTAGGTGCCGTAGTTGGCGTAAATCCCTTTGGTGGTCAGGGGCTATCCGGAACGGGTCCGAAAGCGGGGGGACCCAATTACCTGCAGCGGTTTGCGGTCGAGCGCACGTATACGGATAACGTGGTGGCGAAGGGCGGCAATACCGATCTGTTTACGATGGCCGATGATTAAACCTTGTTGTAGAGCCCAAACAACGACTGAAACAGAGGTTTGAGCCGTCGGTATTGACGCTGATAGACCCGATGGTACAACTGATCGTAGCGTTGAACATTGACTTTTATGGGCGCAAAACGCTCACCCGTGCCTGTCATCTGTTCGCAGGCCTCGGCGATTGTTGGATGCATCTGTAGCGCTACAGCGCCTAGGATGGCAGCCCCTAGACCGCTGGCCTCATAGGTTGATGGCCGCTCGCAGGGGATGTTCAGCACGTCTGCGAGAATTTGCATGACGCCGTCGCTCTGCGATCCACCCCCAGCTACGCGGCAGTACAGTAGGGGTTGTTTGCCGCGTTTTTCGAGTAACTCTTTACCTTCACGCAGCCCAAAGGCTAACCCTTCGATCAGCGCCCGATAGATGTGAGCTTTCGTGTGTGCGTCGGTAAATCCAATGATGCTGCCTCGAGCCTCTGGGCCCGGCTCGCCCAAGCCAGGGTTCCAGTAGGGTTGTAGTACTAAGCCCTCGGCACCAGGTGCCGTCGCGGTCAAGTATGCTTCAATGGCCGTTTCCTTGCTCGTGGGGCTTGCATCTTTGCTTAATCCGAACACACTCTTCAACCAATTAACCATCCAAAATCCCCGAAATATTTGGATTTCAAGATTGAAGACTCCCGGCATGGCGGCAGGATAGGGTGGAATAAAAGGTCTGGGTTCTAAGTACGTGTGATGTGTGACATTAATCGTTGCTGTGGTGCCACAAGAAATACTGCCAACACTGGGATCTACGCAGCCACTACCGAGCACCTCACAGGCCTTATCGGCCGCGCCAGCAATGACGGGGGTTTCGAAGGGTATGCCCGTTTCAGAAGCGCAATTTTGGGTAACTCGGCCCAGTCGTGCACCGGTTTGTACCAAACGCGGCAGTTGATCTCGGCGCACCGGCATGCAGCTCCATTTCCAGTCGCTGTCTTTGCACCAGTCCTGAGTTTTGTAGTCAAAGGGGATGTAACCCACCTGATTCCCGATGCTGTCCGCTATTTCTCCGGTCAACTTGTAGTTTAAATAACCCGAGAGCAACAAGAAGTGCGCTGTATTGGTCCAAACATCGGGTTCGTTTTGTGCGATCCAGTTGATCTCGCAGGCTTGTTCTAGTGCATCAATTGTGGGCTTTAGTCCGAGCAGTCGAAACAAAATGCGCCATATGAGAGGTCGTTTTGATCGGACCTCAGCTAATCGTTGATCTGGCCAAATAATCGCTGGCCGCAAGGGCGTCCCATTAGAGTCAAGATTGATTACGGTGGCCCGCTGAGTCGTGGGAACGACCGCTTTGATTTGCTCTGGTTTGACGCGATTCTGGCGCCACAACTGCTGACAAACGCGACACAGGGCCGTGTAAAAAGCCTCGGCGTCGTGCTCCATCCAGCCTGGGTGGGGATGGGTATAGTCATCCAAAGCCACTTGCGCTTTGTCGACCAGCGCGCCGTGGCGGTTAAACGCCAAGGCGCGAATGCTTTGGGTGCCATTGTCGATGGCTAGAATCAGGTCTTCGGTCATGGTGCTACCTAGTTGTTATTATTCAGGGAGCAGGTTCCCTGGGTTCATAATACCTTTAGGGTCGATTGCTTGTTTAACCGTTCGAAGCAATTCAATACCTTGTTCACCTAAGTCGTGGTGCAAATAGTGTCGGCGCAAGCGTCCCGAACCGTGGTGATGGGCGATGCCACCACCGGCTGTTGCTGTTGCCGTCAATGCCTTGTCCCAAGCTTCAAAATATAAGGCTTCCATGTCTGCGGCGTCGGCCGGTGCACAGGCAAAGGTGAAGTAGAGGTTAATGCCCGATCGATAGACGTGTGAACTGTGTGCGGAGGCAAGGGCAATAGCTGGCACAGTTTGCAGAGCCGCAATCGTTTGGCTGTAAACCTGATCAATTTGTTGCCAAGTGGCAGAGACTTCAATGGTGTCGGCAATCACACCCATATTTAATAGGTCTACCCACTCGGGTACATGGTTGCGGTGGTCTAACCAACCCCTAGTGACCTCGCTGTCGGCTTCTGTCAGTCCTAACGTATTGGCGATGGCGCGAATGGCTTCCAGCTCTGCGGTGACACGACTCGCAGGGCCCTCGTGTACCATCAAGAGTAAGCCAGAGTGATTCGATTCATAGTTGGGGAATAATCGCGTGACTTCGGATGCATCGTATTGGCGCATGACGGGTGGCCGCCAATCGGCTTGCACAATCTGCCGCTGGGCTTCGAACCCCTGCGCCATTGACTGGCAATAGAATGCGCTAACGTCTCGCGCCTCGGGTTGGCGTCGCAGCGATAGCGTGACCTTGGTAACAACACCCATAATGCCCTCTGCCCCCATAATCAAATGGCGCAAATCGGGGCCGGCTGCAGCGCGGGGTGCCTTTCCAAGCGTCACGACCTCACCGTTGGGTAGGACGACTTCCATGGCATAAATAATGTCTTCGATGTTCCCGTAAGCGGTCGAGAATTGCCCCGAAGCGCGCGTTGAAACCCAGCCGCCGACGGTCGAAATCGCGACCGACTGGGGCCAGTGACCTATGGTTAAGCCAAGGGCAGCAACAGCTTCCTCAGCCTCTAGACCATTTTTTCCGGCCTCGAAAGTCGCCAAAAAATCCGTAGTGTTGATGTCGCAAACCTGATTCATGCGACTCATATCAAGCAGAATATCGCCGCCTTTAGGTTCAATCCCTCCACAGACACCGCTGCCCAATCCATAGGGAATGACAGCGATTGCATGTTCGTTGGCGTAGCGGATCAGCGTTTGCACATCCGCGGTCGTGCTGGGGCGGACGACACAGGCCGGTGCAGTCACGGTTTGCCCCCGCCAATCGCGATAATGCTTAACGCACCAGCGGTCAAAGCGGCGCTGATGTGTGTCTGCGTCTGCTGAGGACACTTGTGAGGCGCCCAATAGGTCGCTGAGTGCCTGAGTATGAGAAAAGGTCATGGTCGCCACCTTACTGAAAGTGTTGTCGTGATGCTTGATCGATGTCCAAGCAATTGTTGATTTCTTTTCGACGCCGCTCTTCACTCCAATTGAGTAGTTCGGCCATGACTTTTGATGCGGGTTCAAGCGAGTCGATTCCCCCACGGTCGTCGAACCACGCACGACTGCTTCGGCGTGCCCAATAATCCTCCAAGCGTAAAGCGCCCTCTACCAGGACGGCGTAACGAACTTCAGCGTCAAGCCCTTTACCCAAAGCATTGACCTCGTTGATCTCGCTGCCATACAGGCGCATCCAGCGCCGCTGAGTTTTTTTGTCGAGTTCGGTAAGGTGCGCATACAGTATCGATTCGCCGCCGGGCAGGGGGCGTTTCGCCGTGCTGCAAGGTTTGGCGTCAATGTTTAAGATGTCGACGGCTCGATCAACGATGCGCTCAGCCATGGCTCGGTAGGCCGACAGTTTGCCGCCGGCAATACTCAGCATGCCCATCGGACCTTCCCAGACTTCGTCTTTACGGGAAATTTCATTGGCTTTGCCCTCGGTGCTGCCGACGAGAGGACGCACCCCTGACCACACCGAGATGACATCCTTAGCGCTGAGATGCGTATTGGGGAAGTAGCGGTTCGTTGTATTGAAAAGATAATCGATATCTTTGGCATAAACCTTGGGCCAGTAATCACTGTCCGGGTAGAACTCATCGGTCGTGCCCAGGTAAGTGTAATCGTCGACAGGGACGGCGAAAATCTTGCGCTTATCACGGGTCGACATCACGACAGTATTTTTTACCTTTAATCGATCGGCTGACACGACCGCATGAATTCCGCGACTTAGTGCAAGCCGGGGCGGCTGCAAAGGGTTTTCCATTTGACAGAGTTGGTCAACCCAGGGGCCTGCAGCGTTGATGATCAGTTTGGCTGTGACCGTAGTGTTGGTGTTGTCCTCGGGCAAACGGGATTCAGCCTTAAGTGTAAAGTGACCGTCTCGCGATATGCCCGTGACCGCCATATAGTTACAAACAACCGCGCCTGCCGCTTTGGCCGAGCGAATGGTGGCGAGTGTCAACCTCGCGTCATCCGTTAGGAATTCGGGATACACGATGGCGTTGTGTACGCCTTTCGTGGACAAACCCGGTTCTTGCTTTTGGAGTTTGGCAACAGTCCAGATTTGGTGTTTGTCTGCGCTACCCACCTTGCCCAACACTTCGTAAATTTTTAGCGCGATACGCAAGACAAAGGACTCTAGGCGTGATCGAGTGGTCAATATGTAGGGCGATTTTGTCGCTAGATGGGGCGCGATAGAATGCAAGATCGCGCGTTCCGAGGCGCTCTCTCTGACCACCGGTATGTCGCCTTGAATGAGGTAACGCAGACCGCCGTGGATCATTTTGGAGCTTCGGCTGCTCGTGCCGCTGGCGAAGTCTTGGGCCTCAAGTAAGGCGACTTTCAAACCCCTGAGCGCCGCATCGCGCGCGATTCCTGCGCCCGTAATGCCGCCCCCGATGATGGCAAGGTCGAAGCAGGTGTGTTCAAGCTCTTGCTTGAGGCGGGAACGATTCGAACAATGTAACGCTGAGTTTGTTGGCATAAGTCATGCTCAAGGAAAGACGAAGTCAGTCTAGCATTCTTTTTAAATGCTCAATGTCTATTTTTTTACAATATAGAGGCGACAAGCCGGTTGAAAAGTTGCAATATAGACACTTCGCGATCGTAGTGACACTCATAAGGGAGAATAATGCACCGCGTAATCACGATGGTGGGCCTCTGGTTCGCTCTGTTGGCAGTACTGTTTGCTCAGGCGGGTTCTGATTCTGATCCCAAGACGGAGGTGCGGGATCCGCTGGCACAATCTTGGCAGACCTTGATCGAGGCGATGCAACGCGCTGAGCACGATGTTCGAGACTTCGAGTTTTTTGACTCAGCACAGGATCAAGCCAGGGCCTATCTGTTGTTATCGCGAGCGCTATTAAAAGGGATCGAGGAGCAGTTGCTGAATGATCCGGACTTCCCTTTGTTCAGAATTATGGATCCGCGTATGAAAGAGGGCGGCGATAACCCGGATCAGCGCTACTCGTTCGCCGAGATCCACGGGGCCCGCGATTACATTATTCGAGGTCAGCTCGGTTCCGCCGCTCGACTCGAGGTGCAGCTCTATGCAGGTAGACCCTGGGCTAACGATGGCGAAAGCTTGGACTATCTAGCCTTTGAGGACATAGAGCTCGACAGCAACGGTGGTTTCCAAATTAAAATATTGCGCAGTTGCACGGACGAACAAGCAAACTGCCTGAACAATCCCAGCAATACGACAACCGTGATGGTGCGGCAAATTTATGTCGACTGGAACGCGGAGCCGGCAGGGGAGTTACATATCGATCGCCTGGGTTTTGAGGGTAAAGCCAAGTCTGCGCCAACCCCCCATGGTGTGGCCGAGCGCATAAACGCAATGGCGTATACCATGTTTCAGTCGGCGGTCACGTGGCCACAAATGGTTAAGACACGTTACACCGACCGCCGCCCCCCAAATCAGGTTAGCCCCTTGATGGATACCTTCAAGCTCGGCGGCGTGCAAGGACGCTGGATGGCGAGCGGTCATTTTGAGTTGAAACCCCATCAGGCGCTTGTTATCAAGTCGTGGCCCGTGGATGCGCCGTATCAGGGTATTCAACTTACCGACTTGTGGTTTGCGTCGCTCGAATATGGCAGTCGTGTCACCAGCTTAACCCAAAAACAAAGCGTGGTGGCGCCTGATGGGGCGCTCTACTATGTCATTACAGAAGCCGAAACAGGGTATCCGAACTGGCTTGATACCATGGGCTTGGCGAAGGGGGCATTCATTATGCGTTATGACGGTGTTGGCGGTGCTATTGATGAAGATCGATGGCCTAGTGCAGAGTTGATCGATATCGGTCTGCTGGAATCTGTCATTCCCGGATTCAAAGAGGCTAGCCTTACGCCAGATGACAGAGATAAACAACGGGCACAGAGACGGGCCCATGTTCAAACACGCTTCGGATTCTAAGGGTATATCATGCACAATCCCGGCCTCGCTAAATTTTTACGCACCGTATCGGTGTTTTCGGATTTAAGTGACGATCGCTGTGATGAATTGATTTCGCACAGCGCGGTCGAGCGGTTTGATCGTCGTACCGTGGTACAGCGCAGCGGAGACCCCCACCATCATCTGTATATCGTGATGACAGGGCGTCTGGAAATGGTTGCGCATTCGCCTTGGGGAGCCGAGATGACGATTGCCGTTTTCGGGCCGGGTAGTACCAGTAGTTGGGTGGCTCTGTTTCTTGACAGTCCGGCTGAGCGTACTTTGATCGCAAGTCCAGATACTCGATTATTAGCCATACCTGCGCTTCCGTTGCGGGCATTTTTAGAGCAGCAACCCCAGCTGTATCCCAAAGTATTGGCTTTGGATGGCAAGCGATTTCGAGCGCTGCTCGACCTTACGCAATTGGTCTTGAATCCTGTGCGGACTCAGCGGCTAGCGACTTTATTGCTAATGATTGCAGAAGTGAGTGGAGACACCAGTGATCAACCGAGGGTGTTGCTTACCCACCACCAACTACAGCAGCTAGCCAACTGTTCGCGGCAGGTGCTGCACCGTTGTTTGCGAGAGCTACAGTCCAGTGGCTTGATAGCGCAGGGGTACGGCAGTGTTCAGATTCGCGATGTAGAGGCGCTTCGAGACTATGCAAAGCGCCCTAGGACCGCTTCTGCGGTACGGTCCTAGTCGATCACTTTTGACCGCATCGCTTTCGTTCGACCACGTAAGGTCTTGCTATCCAAACGTTTTTTCTGTGAGCTTTTGGTGGGCTTTGTGGCTTTCCGAGGTTTGTCTTGATGCCCCGCTTTGATGATCAATTGGCGGAGTCTTGTTAACGCATCTTCCTTATTTTGTTCCTGTGTGCGATATCGTTGTGCTTTGATTATGATAATACCGTCCTTGGTAATGCGCTGATCTGATAGGCTCAGTAAGGCCGATTTATAGCGTTCTGGAAGACTGGAATCTTTGATATCAAAAGCGAGATGAATCGCTGACGACACTTTGTTGACGTTTTGTCCGCCTGCGCCTTGTGCACGAATGGCGTGATAGTCGATTTCGCCCGCCGCTATGGACAGGCCGCTCGTGATGTGAATGCGTGTACTCATTGGGTGTCCTTCTCTCTCAGCGCTAGGCTAAGTGATGTGTGGCGCAAAATCGAGTTAAGGACCTAAAAAGAGGCAAGAAAAGTCGACTTTATCGTTTAGACCATTTGGCAGATGTGCCCCGTCAGTGGTCTGAGTAGGGTAGATGTCAACCCATATCCAATAAGGTGAAAATAATGTACGGGGATAACGATAATGATGTCCTTCTGCGCGAGGGATGGCAGGCGTTCTGTCAAGAATTGGCTGACGCGGGTGAACTAATATTTAGGGATACTGCACCGAGGGCAGACATCGACCGAGCCAAGGGCTTGCGTTTGTTGGCGCGCAACATCGCGCTGGGTTTGCAGTTCCAACTAGACAATCAAGATCCCGGCTGCCCAGAACTAATGCACTACTTTGATCCCGTTCGCAAACAGGGCGGAGATAATACCGACGCCTTATATCGGGGAGCCCCCATCAATGGCGAGCTCAGCTACCGTATATCCGGCTATCGTGGTAGCGCCAAATACTTTGCAGTGACCGTTTTAGAGGATGGCAATACGCCTTGGGGTGGTGGCGTTATTGCCAGTTTGATGGGGTCTGACATTGAGGTCGACGAGCACGGATTTTTCGAAATTATTTTGAGCCCAACACCACATACCGGTCATTGGATTCAGACGAAACCCGGAGCGTGGCGTGTAACTTTCAGAGAATTTTTTGCAGATTGGGAAAATGAAGTACCCATGGACGCGAGTATTGAGCTGCTGGATCGCGAACCGGTTGAGCGGATGCTGACCCCAGAAAAGGTGACAGAGGGTCTTATCCGCTCAGCGCGTTGGGTGAGGGAGTCCACCGAGTACTGGGCCATGATGATAGCCCATTGGAAGAACCGCCCACATCAATTCATGTCCTATCGTCAGTTGGAAGATAATGATATCGATGCGACCCCCGGGGGCGAACCACTCATTGCGTACTGGCAGGTGGCCGAAGACGAAGCACTGATCGTTCGAGTCACACCGCCCAAAGCTGATTATTGGGCGGTAGAGTTCGGTAATCATTGGTGGGAAACGATGGATTACCGCTATCGTTTGTGTAGCACCAACTGTCACCATGCCGTATTGGAAGACTCGGGGGAGCTCTTACTGGTGGTGTCACATGACGATCCCGGTCTGCCCAATTGGTTAGACCCATCGGGCCATGAAGAAGGTTACATTACGGTGCGTTGGATGGGGGCGGCGCATTATCCGCAACCAGTGTGTGAGAAAGTGGCCCGCAAAGATTTGTTCGACTGTCTACCGAACAACCACAAGACAATCACCCAAGAACAACGCATTCTTCAACTGAGGGCACGCCGCAGGGGTGTGTTGAATAGGTTCAAAGTATGAGTACGAATAATCCGCGTTGGGAAGCGCCGCTTCATCCTGAGTGGCTGCAACAAGTTAATAACGAGGCTCGATGCTTTGACTTACAGGCAGTTGTCCCACTTGACGAAAAGTCACTGCTCGATCATGCCGTGAACAAGACGGGGCTTTGTGACTTTGGCGAAGACTCGTGGCGTGAGCCCTTTCAGGTTTACCTGAGGTCTTTGGAAACCGAGGCGCAGTTGACGCTGTTTGGCCGATTGATGGCGCGCAACGACTTGATCTTGTGGCTCTCGTCGCGCCTTGAGGTGATGGATTGGCTGAAACGCTATCCTGAAATTGAAGAACAAGAAATCAAGGCTCCGATGTTTATCGTAGGGCTTCCACGGTCGGGTACCTCTATATTGTTTGAGCTGTTAGCCCAAGACCCTGACGTTGGTGTGCCTTTGATGTGGGAGGCGCTACAACCCTGTCCACCGCCAGACGCAGAGACTTACCGCAGCGATCCGCGCATCGCATACGCCGACACAGTATTCACGCAATGGAACCGCGTGGCGCCCGAATTTGCCGCGATGCATGAGATGCGTGGGGATATCCCGGCGGAGTGTGGCTTGATTATGGCGGGCAGTTTTATCAGCGATCATGTTGGATCATTACACCAGACACCTTCATACGCGATGTGGTGTGCTCAAGCGGATTATCTGCCGGCCTACCAGTACCATCGCAAAGTGCTGCAAGTATTGCAGTGGCGTAATCCGAGAGCCCGCTGGCTTTTAAAAGCGCCCGAGCATCAGGTGCATTTGGAGGTGTTGTTACAGGTTTACCCCGATGCACGCATCGTGCAAACACATCGCGATCCCATTCAATGTATGGCCTCTACTACCAGCTTAATGGGCACCCTGTACCACATGCGTTCGGATCAGTCCTTTAATGCCGCCATGTTCGAGAATATTCTGATGGGAGAGGCAACCGCCCAGCGTCTAGAAAAAGTCATGGACCAGCGGGCCTCAGGCTTAATTCCCCCTGGCAATATCGCTGATTCGCGTTATCAGGATCTGATTGATGACCCTATCGCTAATATCGAGAGGTTGTATCAACACTTTGGTTTAGACTTCAGCGCGCAAGCACGAGCCGCTATGACCAAGTATTTAGCGGCCAAGCCGAAGGGTAAATTTGGGGCTCACAGGTACCCTGTGCAAGAGCAACACCTGGCGTCCAGACCATTATTTGAGCGTTATCAACTGCACTACGGCGTACCAAACGAGGCCTGACTGCAATGGGTATGTTTAATCATGTAGGAATTCTGCAGCGTTTAGGTCGAGGCATTGTTGCAAGTGACGCTGGATCATGGTGCTAAACATCTGGTCGCTGCGTTCGTCTGGCTGAGAGAAGCAGGCGCCTAGAATCATGATCATGAGTCCGTGCATGCTTTCACGACGATACTGTCGCCAGCAATCGTCGAGGCTGATATGCACACCATTATGGCACAGCTGATCTCGGTACTCAGCAATGAGTTCGTGCTCCCAAAGGCGCCGATCTTCGGTGTCTACACTGCCACCCAAAAAGTAAGCCGCATCGGTGAGTAATCCTCCGACGCTTGGGGTTTGCCAATCTACCGTCACCATTTCATTCTCGCCAAACAGCATGTTTTCACAGCGGAAATCGCAATGAGCGAGGGTGTAGGGCGCCTCACGACCTGTTACAAATTGTCCGTGTCTGGCGACATAGTAATCGCCAAAGGCGACGGCTTCGGCGCTAAGTGCATTGCCAAAGCGCTCTAAAAACTTGGGCCAGTACTCGATCAGCAGTGCCTGACCAAACGCGCCGCCGTCATCTCGCGCAGCGTGAACGACAAAGTCGGTATGGAGAATCTCGTCGGATCCGTAAAAAGTCGCCGCCAACTTCGCCGCCTGATCGAGCGCCATCTGGGCGTGTGCTCGAGATTCGCCAACCAAGTTAGAACCGGCTCGATAGGCTGACAGATCTTCCATTAAGAGCAAGAACTGCAACTTGTCGTCAGTGACACCACGGTAATAAATTTTGGGTAGCCGCATTGGTGTGCGCTGGGCGAAGCGTTCATAGAAGTTGACCTCGGCGTAATAGGCGCCCTGCATACCCGCCATAGCGCGAGTGTTCTCGTCGCGAGCGGCAAACTTGCCCACTAAGGACGTTGGTGCTCCGTTGATACTACCGCTATAGGTGATATCAAACACGACGTTGCTGCCCAACTTGCCAGTGCCGATGGTTCTGTGAGTCAGGCCGGTAACGGTCTCGGAATTCAGTAAGCCCTGGTTTCCTAATAAGTGGGTGAGCCATTCGGGGCTCAGGTCCTCAGCTTGGGTCGGGAAATTCATCATAGCGATCCGTTCTTATTTTGTTTGTCTTGGTTTTTATAGCATGGGCTCGTCGCCACTTAATCCAAATTCGGGCCAGGCGCCGTGGATGTGGGATTGGCAGTTGCCGTAGCCGATGTCTCCCTGCTCGAGGTCGGTGACCTTGATAATGCAGTCCCTAAATTGGCCGTAACGTTTGATCGTGTCAAGGTCCGATGTGTCCGCCACGTAATCACCGTCTACGTGAAACTCTCCGCGCCAACTGCCATGGTACTTGCCGTCGCCGCCGTGGTAGTGCCCAGCCCCCAAGTAAAAGCCCAAGTCACTTACTGCCTCGAACTCGAGTACTCGTTTGCTGCCATCGCTCAAACTCAAGTTGAATGTGCCGCTTTTTAACCGCTTGGTTGGGGACTCAAAATTCAGGTTGGGTTCTAAACTAGTGACTTTGTTGTCCTGCCCAATAAGGCTTTCGAATCCACCTTGAATGCGTTCTTGTTTGAAACCGCCACCTGCAAATGCCAGATAATAATGATGAAAGGCGTAATGGCTGCCGTCTGGGCGTTCAAAGATGATTGGATTCCATATTGCGAGGACTTGTGGAATTAAGTGGTGGATGTCGGGTTCTAGGTCACTCGCTGGCACACCGACCATAGGTCGTATGCCCCATGAGTGATCCCGCGTACAAACCCAGTCGTTTGAGTCTATGGTATGGCGCTCGCCATTAATACTGAGCCAACCCTTAGCAGTGCCTGATTGATGATAGCGAATTTGATCAGTTGCGCGCCTAAACCCATGCATATCGCGCCGGTCTTCCCGATCTTCCACAACGCAAGCGGCTACATGCTCAAACACAATATCAAAGGCGATGGGTTGTACGTCGTTGGGCTCTAGAAAAATGCGGATTTTTTTGAGGGGCTCTACAATTTCGTATCCCATCGGGCCGACGTTGACGCTGTCGGGGTCGGTGTGCAGTGCTCGACTACCACGCACCGTCCACTGGGCTTTGCCTTGGGCTATGCCGGCATAGGCATCGACGACATTGCGATTGGTGTACTTCCCAAAACCAAAGGCAATTTGCAGGCTACCGTCTTTTGCTGCCGCCATGCCGCAAATTTTCTCCGTCCAGGCTGGGTCACTTTGCCCAACGCTTGCGAAGGTGTCGACGATTTGATGGTTAAAGTATTCGTCGCTGGGGAGTAGGGGGCCAATCGAGCCAGACATTGTGTTTCCTTATCATTCGAAGCGGTCCCAAACTTTGCCCCGCAATGCGCATAAATGCATCCGCTATTTGGCTTATGTGAGCCCTAGAACAAAAAAAGCACCCCGAAGGGTGCTTTTCTTGTTTGGCGGTGGGCCAGGGATTGATTCGAGCAGCGTTGCCTCCGCTGCTCTCACCCTTCGGGCGCCGTCGCTTCGCTCCCGCGTCCACATCGCTGGCGCGATATGTCGAACCCCTGCGGGGATTCTCATCCCAGCCCTAAAACAAAAAAAAGCACCCCGAAGGGTGCTTTTCTTGTTTGGCGGTGGGCCAGGGATTGATTCGAGCAGCGTTGCCTCCGCTGCT
>JALRFH010000135.1 GCA_023253715.1 Halieaceae bacterium | reverse complement strand
ACCGGTGGCGCGGCGGGCCCACACTTGCAATGCGCATTAGGTTCCCCGCATCCTGAGCACAGACGGCCATGCTCGGTGGAATAAACTAAGCCCGATTTTTTGCCCATAAGAGTTCCCAATACTCGGCGTGCGCACGCGATGGGTAAAAGTTTACCGCATTGGTGGTTGGACAAGCCAATCATCGTTATCATTGGGGATTACCATGGCAGTACAGTTGGCGAGAAATGACCGAGACAACACCAAGCCCTGATCTCTACTCTTTAGAGGCGCAGATTGTAGATTTGCAGACCCGATTGATTTTCGCAGAGGAAGCACACGCGGAGCTTGACGATATCGTGGCTCGGCAGGACGTGATGATTCGCGAATTAAAGCGCCAAATCGATGAGGTACGTGGTGCGCTGGAATCAGCCAGCGCGCAGTGGGGCGAGACTAACGTGGTCGAGCGCCCCCCGCATTACTAGACTTAGTCACAATAAAGGAGAATAACATGAGCGACGCAGCTCGAGTCGATACCCCCGAACAGGCAGCGTTCAGAGAGCACTGCCGATCGTGGCTGGCAGCAAATCACCCAGGCGAACCGCCAGTGCGCTTGCCCCAAAGCGCCATCGAGATTATGAATAGCGACCAAATGGATTTTCTGCAGGCCTGGCAGAAGTCGGCCTATGATGCCGGTTTGGTGGGTTGCGATTATCCGAAGTTTTGTGGTGGTGGTGGCCATACCGATTTTCAGCGTATTGCCAACGAGGAAATGATCCGAGCAAAAACCCCGATTTTACCGAACGTGATTGGTTTGGGTATGGCGGCGCCTACAATTTTGAATCATGCAAGCGACGAGCTTAAAGCTGAGTTATTGCCTCGACTGTTGTCGGGCGAAGATATTTGGTGTCAGGGTTTTAGTGAGCCCGGTGCCGGTTCGGATTTGGCGAGCGTGCAGACCTTTGCCGAGCCCACCGAGGATGGCAAGTGGGTAATCAATGGCCATAAAGTGTGGACCAGTTTGGCGCACTTTGCCAGCTGGATGATTATTTTGGTGCGTACAGACAAGTCCCACAAATACGATGGTCTGAGCTATTTTGTGGTGCCCATTAAATCCGCCTTGGGCAAAGGCGTCACGGTTCGACCTTTGATCAAAATGACCGGCGAGCTGGGCTTTAACGAAGTGCTATTTGATAATTTGGTGATCGATGATCGCATGCGCCTAGATGAGTTGGGCAAAGGCTGGCAAGTCGCGATGACTACCCTGTTATTCGAGCGCGGTGCGGGCAACTTGGATACGCCGCGAGCGGGCGGCATGACGTCTAAAGCATCGTTTACGACATCGGTTGGCGCTGTTGTAAAACTGGCAAAAGAGACCATGCGCGGTGGCAAACCGGTGTCGGACGATCCTGTAATGCGCGATAAGATTATGCAAGAGTTGGTCAAAGAGGAAGGCTTTATACACACCTCACGCAGAGCACGCGTGCCCGCGCTCACGGATCATCCAATGCGTATTCCGTTGCAGGGTAAATTGCAAGTCAGCGAGATGCATCAGCGCACCGCAAATCTAGCGATGGAAGTGGGTGGCGCGAAAGGCTCGTTGTACTTAGGTGACGAAGCTGCTTTAGAAGGGGGGCAGTGGACCTTGGGGTATATGAACTCCTTTGGCTTCACCATCGCTGCAGGTACCAGCGAAGTGCAACGTAATATTTTAGGCGAGCGTGTGCTCGGCCTACCCAAATCAAAATAGGAGGGCAGACCATGGCACAACCTAAGAATTTTGGCTACGACGATGATGCCGCAGCCCTGAAATCGCAAGCAGAAAAGTTTTTCAATGATCGCTTGCCGGTCGATCAATTACACGCCCTAGTGGCGCACGATTCAACGCCGGATCGTGCCCCCGTGGTAGATTGGAAGCCCGAAATCTGGGCTGAAATGGTCGAGTTAGGCTGGTCTATTCTTACCGTTCCTGAAGATAAAGGCGGTTTGGGTTTACCTTTAGTGGCTGTCGCGGGTTTGATTGAGGCGCAAGGCAAATCAGCGTGTCCTAGCCCGCTACTTGAAACCTTGAATGTCGGTTTGGTGTTATCACATTGCGATCAAGCCGATGCTGGCTTTGAAGCCATTTTAGAGGGGAAGTCCGCGGCCCTGGCGTTTGCCGATCAAGACGGGAGTTACGAACCGAGCAGCACTCAAGTAGCAGAGATGGGTGGTAAGCTCAATGGCACCGCGTATTTTGTGCAGGAAGCGGGCAAGGTCGATGCCTTATTGGTTGCAGCAAAATCCGCTGAGGGTATTGCCTGGTATTGGGTCGACAAGGTCGGCGCGGGCGTGGGTATTAAGCAAGACGCCATTATTGATTTGACTCGCGATCAAGCCACGGTCACGTTTACGGATGCCGAAGCGGTATGCCTGGGTAGCGACGCTTGTAAGGCATTCAACGCGGCTCAGCCGGCTATTCTGGCGCTGCTGGCTGCGGATGTGGTCGGCTCGGGCGAATGGTTGCTGCACACCACGGTGGAATACGTCAGTGTTCGCAAGCAGTTTGACCGCCCCTTGGGTTTTTTCCAAGGTGTGAAGCACCCCTTGGTGAACGTGATGTTGGCCATTGATGAAACTAAGTCATTGGCCTACAACGCCGCGTGTGCCTACGATTGTGGCGAGCCTAATACGCAAAAAGCTGGACATGTCGCCAAGGCATCAGCGGCAGAGACCGCTGATTTTTCAGCCAGCAGAGCGGTGCAGATGCACGGCGGCATAGGATTCACTTGGGAGTGCTATGTGCACTTGTACTTTAAGCGTCAAATGCACAGCAAAGCCCTATATGGTGATGCAGTTTGGCATCGCGCCAAGTTGGCAGACATTGTGTTCGGTCCTGTAGCGGCTTAGTAAGAAAGGAAAGGTATGAGTAAGTCAACTTGGGCTTTGGTGGCCTTAGCGTTTTTCGGTGGTCTGTACGTGTTGTTTCAAATGGCTACGCGTACCCCCGAACCACCCGAACATCAGGTGTTTATTGATGGCACGGTACTTACGATGAACGCCGAGGCACCCATTGCCCAAGCCATCTCGGTGCGTGGTAAGACGATTGAGGCGGTGGGAAGCACCGACGAGATCATGGCGCTGGTAACCGACGAGACCGAAGTTCACGACTTGCTCGGCCGAACCCTACTGCCCGGATTTATCGATGCTCATGGCCATTTCCCAGGCTCGGGTTTGTATGCCTTAGTGGCGAACTTAAGCAGTCCGCCGGTCGGTGATGTGATCGACATGCAGATGTTGATCGAGCGTTTGCAAGTACAAGCGCAGTCGAAAGCGCCGGGTGAATGGGTTATTGGTGCAAGCTATGACGATACGGCTATTGCTGAGCATCGTCATCCAACTCGCGAGGATCTAGATCGGGCGTCAACGACTCATCCTATTGTAGCGCTTCACAGTTCTTTACATTTCGCGACGGTGAATACCAAGGCGATGGAGCTGCTTGGTATCGACGCGAATACACCCAATCCTGAGGGGGGGGTGATTGTTCGCGATGATCAAGGGCAGGCCACTGGGGTGCTGGAAGAAAACGCGATGATGGGCCTGATGCAGGAAGTGCTCAGCTTTGGTGCCTTCGAAGGGTTTTTAATGGCCAAGGCCGCGGTTAAGGATTACGCCCAACATGGCGTCACAACCGCGAATATGGGGGCGGCGTCTCTGGAGCAGATGAAGGGCCTGCGAATGATGTCGTCATGGGGCGTGATCCCTCAACGACTGACGGTGATGCCCTTGCAAACCGAGAACGATCAAGCGATTTCGGATGGGTTGTTTGACGAAGCTGAATGGGACACCGAGCGATTTGATGTTATTGGGTTTAAAATCGTAGCGGATGGCAGCATCCAGGGATACACCGGGTATTTAAGTCACCCGTACCACGTGCCCTACAAAGGTGATGCGGATTACCGCGGCTACGCTCGCGTGTCGCGAGAAGATTTGTTCAGACAAGTCCGTGATATTTTCAAAAACGGTTACAAAGTGGCCATTCATACCAATGGTGATGCATCGATCGATGATGCCTTAGATGCAATCGAAGCGGCTTTGCAGGAGTTTCCCAAAGAG
This sequence comes from Halieaceae bacterium, assembly GCA_023253715.1. Classification (GTDB taxonomy): domain Bacteria; phylum Pseudomonadota; class Gammaproteobacteria; order Pseudomonadales; family Halieaceae; genus Aequoribacter. The sequence continues at coordinate 1,216 of JALRFH010000135.1, read as the reverse complement.
GATCACCGGACGATCTTGATTCATTCCCAGATGTCTCGCCTGGATCAGATAGAACGCATGGCCCGTTTGGGTGTAACGCCATCATTCTTCACAGCGCATGTGTATTTTTGGGGTGATCGGCATCGTGATATCTTCATGGGCCCAGAGCGCGCTGAAAACATCAGTCCCTCGCAGTGGGCCTTGCAGAGCGGTGTGCGCTTTACCACCCACCTAGACACCCCCGTGGTGCCAATGCGTCCCCTGCGGGCTGTATCTGCGATGGTCAATCGCTTAACGAGTTCAGGGCAGCTGCTCGGCGAAGGACAGCGCACCGATGTGATGACCGCCTTGCGAGCGACAACCATCGACGCTGCATGGCAGGTAGGGCAAGAGGAGCAGTTGGGTTCGATTGAGCCGGGCAAATTGGCTGATTTGGTGGTGTTATCGGGTAACCCTCTGGAAAATGCGGACCGCGTGCACGAGCTTAAAGTCGAGCGCACGGTCATTGGTGGTGTGACGATTTACCGCCGTTAGCCAAAGCTTGCAATGCACGCTCTAATTTCTTGCGCTAGGGTATCCGGTTGCTCCAGTGCAGCGAAGTGGCCACCTGCCGAGAGCGTATTCCAGTAATTCAAGTTCGGGAATCGATTCTCTACCCACCGGCGGGAGGCTTTGAAGATCTCTTTGGGAAACAAACTCACGCCGGTCGGCGCATTGACGATGGGTAGCTCCTCGGTGGGGTGAAAGCTTTCCCAGTACAAACGCGCAGAGCTTGCGGCGGTAGCGGTAAACCAATAAAGCGATACGGTATCTAATAGTGTGGTTCGATCGACCGCGTGCTCGGGTAAGCTGACGCCCTCGCGTTCACAGTCGGTCCAAGACCAAAACTTTTCAACAATCCACGCTAACTGTCCAACGGGCGAGTCTGTTAAGGCATAGCCAATGGTTTGGGGGCGAGAGGCCTGTTGGGTCGAGTAACCGCTGTCCCAACGTACGTAGTGCGCGCCAGCGGCCAAGGCGTCGTTTTCTTCGGGTGTCAGTTCGTTCATGGTGGCGGGGTCAGGTTGCACCACGGGCATGGTGATATGTATGCCCAGAACCCCTGTGTCGGGTATGAGCGGCAGGGTCTGCGTAATGATGCTGCCCCAATCGCCGCCGTGGGCGTAATATTGCTGGTAGCCTAGTGACTTCATGAGTTGATCAAATAAGTAGGCAATGGTTGCAACACCGGTCCCTG
>JALRFH010000124.1 GCA_023253715.1 Halieaceae bacterium | reverse complement strand
GCGATCCGTCCCTTTACTCAGCGAGGTGGTGTCCGCCGAGATAAACAACTTAATCACTGCCACCTCCTGCCACCATATCCTCGACTGCAGTGTTTAGTTGCTTGGCGCTCACCTCACCCAGAACTTGGTCACCAATGCGCGCACACGGCGAGCAGGCACAATTACCAAAACAGTAGACCGCCTCAATGTCGACCACGTCGGTGAGATGTGAGTTCTGAGCTATGTAAGCCGTCACGGATTTGAAAATCGCTCTGGCTCCCATCGCCTGACAGGACTCGGCCTGGCAAATCTGAATTTGAAAGGGCTTAGGTGGCTCGGTTTTAAAAAATGAGTAAAAACTTAGGGTGCCCCATATCTCTGCTCGAGATTGGTTAAACGCTTTAGCCAAGCGAGGAATAGCAGCGGGCACAATGTAACCCCACTCTGCTTGTAAAGCATGCAAACACGGTAACAAGCCGCCCTGCACATCGGCATAGTGCCTCAAAATTTTTTCGATCGAATCGTCTTGTGCTTGCACCACGAGGCCCCAACTATTTATATATTTTAAAAATATCGATATTTTTGCGTATACCACACGTCATTGCAAGCGTTCATCCTACGCTTCTTGCAGACAAAAAAAACCCCGGCAGTGCCGGGGTTTTTGTTTAGCTTTGCTTAGAAGCGGTAGCCTACAGTTAAACCGTAAGTACGTGGATCTAGCAAGAACTGGTTGGTGAACAAGCTTGATACCTGAGCGGTTGAGTACATACCAGTGATGTAGTCATCATCTAGGATGTTCTTAACCCACACGTCAGCGTACCACTTGCCATCTGAGTCTTCGTAACGTGCACTTGCGTTCCAAACTTCCCAAGAAGGCGACACGTCTTTCTTCTCGTTTTCGTTACGAGAATACATATCGTCCTGCCAGTAGTAGTTGGTGGACAAGGTCAACGGATGACCACCCAACTCAGTCAGGTAGCTCAAGCCGATGTTGATGCTCGTTCCTGGCGTGTTAGCGATCTCGTTACCGCTTTGGTCTTTTAATACACCTGGGCACAGAGCAGTCGCCACTCCAGCAACAGTCACAGGCACTGGACCGGCAGGACAATCTGCCAAGGTCGCAGGCGCAAGATCAGCTCCACCATTGACACTACGCAAGTAGTTGTTACCGTTAATAGAAATCAGGTTATCCGTCGTACCCTGACCATTGGGGTCGGTAGTATCGTATACCTGGTAATCCAAAATTTCGGTGTCAATGAACGAAGCCTGAGCGGACAAAATCCAATTCTCGGACAAAGCCCAATCTAATTCGACTTCCAAACCACTAATCTCTGAATCAGTGTTACCGTTTAACGAGGTTACACCCACAATACGAGAGACTTGCAGATCTTGGTAGTCGTAGAAGAAATAAGTACCGTTCAAGCGCATTGATCCGTCAAGCAAAGTCGCTTTCATACCCACTTCGAAGGCGTCAATAAACTCAGGCTCAAACACCGCGTTGCGAGGGTCGGCTTGTACTAAAGGCGAGTCAGAAGAAATTGGGTTAAAGCCACCTGACTTAAAGCTCGATGACGCAGTCGCGTAGAACATAATGTCATCTGAGTAGTCATAGGTTAGGTTCACTTTCCAGCTGGTCTGGCTATCTTCGTACGTTGGGTAATAGTAATCCCCGTCGTTCGCTTCGGTTGGCAAATCCAAGAAGGTTACGTAAATCGTACGCTGCTCGCCGTCTTTTTGCTCGTCACTGTAACGCAAACCCACCGTCGCTTTTAACTGATCGGTCACCTGGTAGTAGGCTTCACCGAATACCGCCCACGTACTGACTTCATAGGAGCGAGAGTCGTTATGATAGCCCTGCATGTAGGGGTTAAAGCGGCTGAAAGGATCGTTGGCGTCGCCCAGTGGCGCGGGGAAGAAACCGAAGTTGACGGGCAACACTGCGCCAATTAACGACAAACCCGAACTACGAACGACATAGCCATTTGAGTTTTCAACATCCATATAGAAAGCACCGACCTGGAAGTTGAAGTCGCCATCAAAATCGGTAATCAAACGTACCTCAGCAGTGAACTCTTCTGCTTGACTGAAGCTTCGGTCTGCGCCCCAGTTATTGTTGAAATTCTCGTACCCGCCATTTGGCAGTAAAGTCGGAATACCGTTTGATAGACCTGCCATCATAGGGTTACCCGCCCACAAACCGACGCCAGGAACACCAGTAACGGCATTAGTCATGAAGGGAACCAGAGCACCTGCACCGAGAGCCGTCAATGTTGGCGCTAATGCTGCATCCAGAGCAGGCACGTTTGCAAGGTTTGCCAGTGCTGCTATTTGGCCAGCCCATGACTCGGAAGCAACACTTTTCTCGTAGTCTTCTGTGGAATCAACAAAAGATTTAGAGTACCCACCAAGAATGCTCAGGGTCATATCTCCAAGATCTTGTTTGATATCCAAAGTTACGATGGTCTCATCAGCCGCATAGGTAGGCTCGTAGTCCATGTTAACTGTACGCATACCGTCCGGATTGGTATCTACAGCATAGTCATCGGCCGGGAATACTGCTTGAGCCGACAAACCAGCCATTGCCGCCGCTTGCGCTTGAGCCGCCGCCGCGCCCGCAGCGTCACCCGCTGCCGCAAGCCCAGCCGCTTGCTGGGCAGCAAGCGCGGCATACACACCGTAAATACCTGACGCAATAGAACCAATCTGCGTTGTCAGTGTTCCGGATATACCCGACGCTGAGTGAATCGTTTCGTACACATCATTGTACCCAGGCAAACAACCTAAGATACCTGAAGGGTCTTTCTTACACGCTGACTTCTGAGAACGTGCACGCGAATCTTCTTCATCGAAGTGGTGAATGGTTAAATTCACTTCAGTCGAATCGGTTGGCGTCCAGTTAACGCTTAGACGTCCGCCCCACATATCGCGGTCGTCGATATCGTTACCGGTAAATTGGTTGTTTACAAAACCGTCTCGTTGCAACTGCATGCCGGCAAAACGAACCGCTAAGTTATCGGTAATGGGCATGTTGATATAACCACGCATTTGCGTCGCGTTGTAGTTACCCGCCGTCAACTCAATGTTACCGCTCATAGCGCTTGGATCGGCCTTGTTCGTGATGACGTTAATCGCACCACCGGTCGTGTTGCGGCCGTACAGGGTTCCCTGAGGGCCACGCAGCACCTCGACACGCTCTGAGTCAAAATACTGGCCTTCGAACATACGGCTCGACCACAGGTACGCGCCATTCATGTGCACGCCAACACCCGCATCACCAGCGGGTCCGATTGCACCAGAACCCACACCGCGAATGCGCACGTCTGCCGAGGTAAAGTTGCCCTTGGTCATGGTCAAACTGGGCACGTTGAACTGAAGGTTCATCTGATCATTAATCAACTGCGCATCCAGGTCGTCCTGAGAAAACGCTGATACAGCAATTGGGGTGTCCTGAATGCTCGTTGCGCGTTTTTCCGCGGTAACGATCACTTCTTCTAACATTGCTTGGCTGAAAGCCAGCTGAGAGGTGGCTGCCAAAGCCGCGATACTTGTAGCAATAACGGTCTTTCTCACGATGTGACTCCTTCGTTATAGTTATGTGAGGCTCGTAAACATTAACCAGCTTTTGCCCCGGTGACAACACCAAATTTGGTCAACTGGTATTTTTTTTACATTTTAATGACGCCGAACTTAATCCATTCTTAATAATTGTACTTTGTCGCCCAAACGGAACAGGCTGCTCGGCTCTCGATTCATGTCGAAAATAGCCTGTGCAGTAAGGCCCAAACGCCACCAACCTGTCAGAGTTTGATTAGGCAAAAAACCCGCTTGCTGGCCTCCAATAGCAAAGGTTCCCGGGGCCGCGGTAGCAAGGCTTTCGCGGCGAGGCAGATGCAACTCTGCAGGCAAACCCGACAAATAGGGCATGCCCGGCAAAAAACCAATCATGGCCACTGTAAACTCGGTCGCTAAGAGCTTTTCAATAATTGTGTCGGCGGGTAGGTTTACCTGCTGCGTATAGTGCTGCCAATCGCAAGCAGGGTCTTCAGCTTGCGCAAAGCGGACCGGGACTTCAATCCGTCGACTCGATTGAGCCCCGCCATCCTCTGTGAAGTTGGATACCAAGGCTCGCCACTCCTGGCCCTCCCATTCCAAAGCATCGCCCCTAACGCGGAGTGCAAGGTCGGTGTAGGTCGGGATGCACTCGCACACGACCTCTAAGCGCTTTACATTCTCATAAACCAGCCGCACGCGCTCGCTAACCTCATCGCAAATGGCATCACCGAAGCGCAATAAAACCCATTCTTCACCTATCCGCCTAAATTCCAGCCCTACCTCAGCCACAAAGCCACCCTCGCACCGCCCAACTCAGATTCCGTAATCTCAACTCGTCCACCATAACTTGACATAATATCGACCGTTAGCGCCAATCCCAAGCCCTGCCCCGGTTGACGCCGGTCAGCCCGCTCGCCTCGCTCCAGCAATAACGAACGCAAGTCGGGCGAAATACCGTCACCATCATCGCTAATAAAGATGACCTTCACAGCACCCTCGGTCTTCGCGCTCACAGTCACCCGGGACCGGCAGTATTTGCAGGCGTTATCCATCACATTACCCAGTAATTCAAGCAGGTCGCGCTCATCAATACGAACGAATAAATCACCGACCTCCCCGTCGATAGTGAGATCTCTATCGCTGTAAACACGCAACAAGGTCATCCGCAAGCGTTCGATCACAGGCGCCAATGCCGTTTTTGATAACACATTCCTGGTACCACCTACTGCACGCTGAAGCTGCCACTGAACCATTTCGTCCATGCGATTGACCTGTTCATGCAATTCCAGGGCCAGCGTGTGATCTTTGGTCTGCAGACCCTTTAACACCGCGAGCGGTGTTTTTAAAGAGTGCGCCAAATCCCCTAAGGTTTTTCGAATTCTGTCGCGGCGATCTTGTTCGCCCCGCAACAAAATATTCAGATTCTCACTTAAGGGTCGAAGCTCTGTGGGCCACTCACCACTGAGTTCGACCCGAACACCGCGCTCCACGTCTTGGATCTGCGTGGTCAGCTGTTTAAGGGGGCGGGTACTCCAAAAAACAACGATCGCTTGAACCATCAAAATGACCGCAAACAGCACCACCGCGATCAAACGCACCTGCCCTCGCATGCGGTCCAACTCGACCATCAAGTCCTGCGTTGTCTCTGCCACAAAGAATCGGGTTTGACGTGTCATACCGGAGGGTGCGTCCCAAAGCACCCGATAATGCGCTAGGTGCAAGGAAGCATCGGCAAGTGTTACAAAACTAAACTCACCCGGTGCACGATCCATTTGCTCCACACCGTTCAGTATTGACGCCGACAGTGGATTGGGCGTTGACGTTGACATCCACGCAATATCGCCGCTCTCATCCAGCGCCCACGCCATCAAGCCCGACCCCAATTCCTCATAACGCGAATCCAATAAATAAACTGGCATCGACAGCGTCGAACCAAATTCAGCCTGTGCCAACAAGGTGTATAGATGCAGCCTCAAACGCTCAGCCTGCTGAGCGTAGGCTCGATGCTCAGCTTGCCGCTCAAACAGATACAAGCCGACTAGCAGGATAAGAAGTAGTACCAGCGAACTACCTGCCACTGCGCGTACCAGCATCGAATTGGGTAATTTCATTTCGCTTTAGTCTCAAGCGCAAAGCGATAGCCCGACCCACGAACCGTTTCGATAACGATCTCGGGCATAACCGCAGCAAACTTCTTTCGCAGTCTGCCAACCAAAACTTCTAATACATTGCTATCGCGATCTTCATCCGCGTCGTACAAATGCTCAGACAAATCAGACTTTGACCGAACCGAACCCGGTGACTGGGCCAACTGGGACAACAGATTAAACTCGAACGAAGTAAGCGATAATTCCTGCTTCTTCACCCAAACCCGTCTGGCATCAAAATCAATAGTGACCCCACACGCAAAATCCGAACAGTCTGTGGCTCGACCTCGGACCCGTCGCAGGGCTGCCTTAACGCGAGCAACCATCTCTTCTGTTCGAAAAGGCTTGGTTACATAATCGTCGGCGCCAGCTTCCAACCCGGACACCTTATCTCGCCAATCCGCCCGGGCTGTCAAAATAATGATCGGAAGATCCACACCGTGATCACGCCAGCGGCGCAGTAAGGAGAGTCCCTCACCGTCTGGCAATCCCAAGTCTAAGAGGATTAAGTCGCAAGGATAATTGTCGATGCAAAACTGCGCTTCAGCCGCGCTACCTGCCTCTACGCAAACAAAACCCGCTTGGTGCAAGGAGTCGACCAAGGCCTCGCGAAGGCGCGGTTCATCCTCGATAACAAGCACACGCACGGTTCACTGCTCGATAAAAACGGTTTTAAGACGGCCTTCCGGCAACAACAGGCGAACCTTATATCCGCCCTCGACCGCCGCGACCCCCAACGCTTTACCACCGTACTGCTCAACCGCTTTTGCAACGGCCGCCTTTTCCTTGGTGGCAATTTTGGGCGCAACCAAACTCCGCTGAGGCGTCGGCACTAAGACTCGAGCACCTACGGGCACCGAGCTTTGCTCTGCTTGGTAGCGAGCCCAAGCGACGCTCTGTGGCACATAGAGCAGCAGTGTAAAAGAGGCAAGCACACCAACAACAAGGTAACGATTTGTTGACATGATTTACCTCCTGTTAAACTCCCAACAGTCTCGCTAGCGCAAGGGTGTCACGGACACTTCCAAAGGCATTGTAGCACCAGGATCGGAGTCTGTGATCGTTTCGTATACCTCACCATGATACTCGTAGCGAACTCGATAGCCTGAGACTTGCTGATATTCGCGAACTCGATACTCCGTATTACACACTTCTTGAGTTCGGTATCGTACACTCGAATGGTGGTTTGAGCTTCGATAGATATCACGACCAATGGAACCACCCAATAGAGCACTCGCGCCAATAATCAGTGATTTACGTTTACTATGTCGCCCCAGTTCGCTACCAATTGCACCGCCAATTAAACCACCCGTCAATATCGGTGTCATACCATCAGACCATGTGGACCTTGGGACCGCAACACGTTGTAGGCGGCAACTTTCATAGGGGATGTGTTCCTCGACTCGCTCAACTATCTTGGTAACTCCCGTAACGGGGGCTTCAATGATCTGAGCCCCGGCAACTGCGATGTTCGAGCACCCTGAGATCAACGCGGCCGATACGAGCCAGTGTGAATAGCGACATTTACTAGATTTGAGTCCCTTATTTAGCTTCATCATAAAGCCCTCCTGTGGCTGTGTAGTCACAGATTACTGCTACCAAGCTGAACGCCAGCTGAACGTGAAAAATTTGTGAGCGAACCCTTAAAAGACTTAACATAACCTGAAATTCTGGGTTTAATTTCGGCTTACTGATTTATAGGCTGCCACCATGAGACTTGCACTTCTTTTGCTGTTACTGACGCCATCCTTCGCCCTCGCTTGGGGGCAGAACGGCCACCGCATCACCGGAGCCATAGCGACTACTTTGCTGAGTAGCCAAGCACAAGCAACAATTGACTCTATTATCGGTAATGAATCGCTTGCCGAAGCATCGACTTGGCCCGATTTTATGCGCTCCAGCGACGCCCCGTTTTGGCGTCAATCTTCCCCCTTGCACTACGTGACAGTGCCGCCGCACAAGCACTACCACGAAGTGGGTGCCCCACCCCAAGGCGACGCCATAACGGGCCTAAAGCAATTCACGAAGACCTTACAGTCGAATACTGCGAGTCGGGAAGACAAAGCGACAGCGCTTAGGTTTGTAATTCACATCATTGGCGACTTGCATCAACCCCTGCACGCCGGTAACGGCACGGACCGCGGTGGCAATGATTTTAAAGTGAGCTACTTCAGTGAACCCTCAAACCTGCACCGAGTGTGGGATACGCAGATGATCGAATCACAAAATTTGTCTTACACGGAATATACGCAATTTCTGAATCGCCGAATCAACAACGCATTAATTCAAGAATACACAAGCACCAACCCGGAAGTTTGGATCGAAGAAAGTACCGCCATCCGAGACACCATCTACCCCGAAAACGATAAGCTTTACTACGAATACCCCTACAAGCACATCGACACTGTAAACGAACGCCTAATACAAGCCGGCATTCGAATTGCCGCCTATCTTAATCAGGTATTGCGCGAACAGGACGTTAACTGAGCATGACGAATGCCGTAAACATTAGCCTACATGACGCGGACATTATCTTTAAACCAATCAGACATTTGTACTTGCGGATTGAGCGCGACAGTGGTCGCGTAAAAATCTCTGCCCCCACGGGTACCAAACTGTGCACCATCGAAACGTTCTTGCGGGAAAAGTCACAGTGGATTATCCAAAAACAGCGTGCTGCGCTTAAACGTCAAGCACTTAACCACACAGTGCCAGGCAGTATCAAATTATGGGGCGAACAAGTACGAGTGCAGATAGAGCGTGGGGTAAACCGCGGAGTAACCTTGGAGCCTGAAGGATATTTACGCATTGCTCTATTGCATGGGGATGATGCAACACGACAACAGCAAATTTTAGACCAATATTATCGAGACGAACTGTCGCAAAAAATTCAGCTACTAGCGCCCCATTGGGAGCGCGAATTGAAAGTCTCCGCCAGCGAATACCGAATCAAAAAAATGCGCACACGCTGGGGGAGCTGCAATATTCCTAAGCAACGTATCTGGCTGAATCTATGGCTGGCAGAAAAGCCCATCGAACAGCTTGAACTGGTGTTGGTTCATGAGCTGGTGCATCTAATCGAGGCAAGCCATGGCAGTCGTTTTCAAGCCTTAATGACGCAATATTTGCCCGACTGGCGAGATCGCGACAAAGCCTTAAATTTGAGGTAAGGCGACTTCCATCGTTTAGACATTTCCGTCGTAGGCACTGACCGATATGCATGGCACAATCCCAAGCTGATAAAAGATAAGAACAAGGACAAAACACATGAATCGCGATGCCTTTTACATCGATTGGGTAGAGACCCAAGCTCGAATGCAACCCAGTAAAACGGGGTTTATCGAGTATCATTCGCAACGGCAATTTACGTGGTTGAAGTTTCACCAGCGTGTATCGCAACTGGCGGCAGCACTCTGTCAACGTGGTATAGAACGCGGCGACCGCGTAGCGTACCTAGGGTTAAACAGCACCGACACCATCGAAATACTATGCGCCACGCAACGCATCGGCGCTGTGTATGTACCCTTGAACTTTCGTTTAACGCCCGATGAGCTCAGTTATATTATCGGCGATGCTGAGCCCAAGCTGTTAATTTGTGACCATGCGTTTGAGGCAGTCGCTACGGCAGTGCAAAAACAGTTAACTTGGCTGGTTTCAATCACCACCCACGGTGATGGCAGCGCTTCTGGTTACGAGTCACTATTTTCTGACAAGCGCATAGATCAAACGGTAGGCGTCGACGGTGACACCTATGCAATGATCATGTATTCATCGGGAACTACAGGGCGTCCAAAAGGTGTGATTTACACCCATAGAATGATGCAAGCCAGCGCGTTAAACATTCAGCAGAGCAGCCAATTGGATGCACATTCTACGTTCTACAACGTCATGCCCCTGTTTCACATCGGCGGCATGCAATCAGTGCTAATCAGCTTATATATGGGTTGCCCCATGGTGCTCGCGCGAGCATTTGAACCAGGAGAAATGCTTGACTGTATCAACGACGACGCTCTAGCAATAACACATGTAGGCGCCGTACCGGCCATATGGAACGCATTGGCAGCACATCCCAACTGCGCCTCAACTAATTTCACGCGTATTGTGTCGGCATCGACCGGAGCCGAATCCGTACCGCCCGCTTTACTCGATACCTGGATGCAAAAAGGCATCGTTTTACGTGAAGTCTATGGTCTCACCGAAACCGCGGGGGTTATTTGCATTACTCGGGCCGAAGACCTACCCGAAAAACTCGGCTTCACCAGCCCTCCCCTAAAATATTGTGACTTTAGAGTTATGCGCTCAGAACAAGAAGAAGCCGAAAACGGTGAGTTGGGCGAAATCTGGATGCGTGGTGCTACCGTGACACCGGGCTATTGGCGACGTGACGATGCGACTGAAGACGCTTTTTGTGATGGATGGTTCCGGTCGGGTGACATTGGCCGCTTGGATCCGGACGGCTGTCTAGCGATTGAAGATCGTATTAAAGACATGTACATCTCTGGCGGCGAAAATGTCTACCCAGCCGAGGTAGAAGCCGCTCTTTACGAATTACCTTGTATTGCAGAGGTTGCGGTTATCGGGGTGCCCGACGAACGCTGGGGAGAAGTCGGTTGTGCCGTTGCCGTTCTTAAAGCTGGCGAATCGTTAACTCTGGACGCATTACAAGAGCACTGCGCTACAAGACTGGCCAAGTACAAATGGCCCAAGCGACTTAAGTTCTTGGACCTACTACCGCGCAACAGCACCGGCAAAGTACAGAAGTTTATTTTGCGTCAAGAGTACGGAACCTGACTGCCCCGACCTTGCGGACGGGGAGCATCATATTCTAAATCGGAGTATGAACTGGCACGATGGTTTCCAACGCGGTTGCCTCCCGCGTTAGAACCCCTTCGGGGCGCCGTCGCTGCGCTCCCGCGACCAAATCGCTCCTGGGTCGCGATTTGTCGAACTGGACGTTCTCACGGCCAAGACACTGAAATTAAAAAAGCCCCGACCTTGCGGACGGGGAGCATCATATTCTAAATCGGAGTATGAACTGGCACGATGGTTTCCAACGCGGTTGCCTCCCGCGTTA
>JALRFH010000119.1 GCA_023253715.1 Halieaceae bacterium | reverse complement strand
CTGACCCAATTTGATGGGTCGCCCATGACATCCGAGTATGCGATGCAACGCGCTCGGTGGGAGACAGTCGCCGAGGTCACACAAACCAAAGGGGACTCAGAGACGCACCCCGTGATTTCACCCAACGACGAATTTGCCGATTTTGAGACCTATGAATTTTTGATTGGTGGACTGCAATCTGAGGAACAACCGGATCTAAGCGGCAACTATGCCCGCCCTGCGTTGTTGAATGGACTGAAATTGAAGCAAGAATTGGGGATTAACCCTTTTGCTTTTGGCATGATTGGTTCGACCGATTCCCACACGGCCCTGTCGAGTTCAGAAGAAAATAACTTTCACGGCAAACAAGTGACGGACTCAACGCCCGAACGCAAAATGCTCGAGCGTGCCGGACGCGCTGGCTGGGATATGGCGGCCTCTGGTGTGGCTGCAGTCTGGGCAGAGGAAAATACGCGCGAAGCCATCGTTGCAGCGTTTAAGCGCAAGGAGGTCTATGCGACAACGGGTACTCGCATTGGTTTGCGCGTATTCGCGGGTCCAGATTTTGTTGAAGACGATTTAAATGCGGTTGATATGGTGTCTCGAGGTTATGCGCGTGGCGTGCCAATGGGCGGTGCACTGATATTAGCGAATCAAGCGCCTCGCTTTATGATTCACGCCTCGCGCGATGCAATGAGCGCAGGGCTTGATCGAATCCAAATAGTCAAAGGCTTTTTAAACGACCAGGGCGAACCCGAAGAGCGCATTTATGATTTGGCAGGCGGCGAAAATCGTGCGCGTTTAGATGATGGCCGATTTGAACCGCTGCCGAATACCGTGGATTTGAATACCGCTAAGTACGATCAGTCGCAAGGTGCCTCAGAGCTAAAAGTGGTGTGGCAAGATCCCGATTACACGGCTGGGCAATCGGCGGTTTACTACGTGAGGGTTTTGGAAGCCGCTACGCCCAGACATTCCTTGCTGGACGCTGTTGCCCTGCAACAGGAACTACCGGAACGCTTTGCCAAAACGATTCAAGAGCGCGCCTACAGTTCACCAATATGGGTCAACTAAAAGGGCGATAGCATGGCTCATTGCGTCAACTGTGTGTTGACGCAGTGCACGACTGCCGGCTGTTCGTTGGGTGATTCTTGCGCAAATTGATAGGTGAATTGCCCCGCAGGTGTGAGTAAATTTACGAAAGATGCCGCATAGGGCTCGATATCTTGCAGCAATGAGCTGGTGAACACGAGCTCGTGTAACTGCCCTCTTAAGTGCATTTCTTGGAACACGTAGATAAAATCATCATCGATGCCCGCGCCTACCAACTCTACGCTCTGAACTTTCGTGTTTTGACAACGTGGCCACACGGCAAACCGTCGGTCTACGTATAAAGCAATTTCAGCCAAAGCCTCGACCGACTCAACGGGTAAAGAGGCTTTGTCCTCTCCTGCAAGTTGCAGCACCGATAGTGCGTCTTGCATGTGCATACGGTGCGAAATCTCAACAAGTCCCGTATTCGGGTTGCGTTCGACCTCGGTCCAGACATGATGTTGCCGGTGAGCGTGCGCCACGAGTGCTGTGGCGCAAAGCAGGATACTCAATAGTATTCTCACGTGTTAGTTGCCTTCGTCGCTCAGTTCAACCGCCGCCGATTCTTCGGGCTGGTCTTTATCTTCTTTTTTGAGCTTTTCGAGCATATCCGCCATTAAGTTACGTGTTGTCGATTTAGATTTGTAGGCTTCAAGGCGCGATTGGTGCACGATGGGCGGAAAGCGATTGTTGCGATAATCCGCGTCGGCTGTACGGTGCTCGCGATCGTGTTCGATATATTCCAGCGGTTTATCCTCTACGAATAAATGGGTCACTTTGTGATTGTTGCGGCGCCAGATCTCTGGGGGGAGCACCACGCGTTTGCTGTCGCCGTCGGCGTAGTGAAAATCTAATAGCAAGGGCGAGGGAATGCCGCCGATGTTCTCGAAATCGACAAAGTAATAGTGTTTGTTTTCTGCAATTGCGCGATCGAGGGCGCGCTGCTGCCAAGGTTCTAGCTTGTCGCGATCTTTTTTGTAATCGTTACGATCTTTATTGGACACTGTGAATCGATCGTTCTCGTTATAGAAGTCGTTGAGTTCTGGGTAGCGATCTATGCGCAAAGTAATACCCTGCTCACGATTAAATTGTTCGCTAATAGGTGCGGGTTTGTCGCGCTGAGTCTCGGCACGATCTAAGGGGAAATCAATTTCAGGATTGCCTGTTTTAAGTTGATAAGAGCGGATGTCACTGATCGCGATGTCTACATGATCCGTGGTGTAGAACCACGCGCGCCAGAACCAATCTAAATCAATACCCGAGGCGTCTTCCATGGTTCGGAAAAAGTCGGCCGGCGTGGGGCGCTTGAACTTCCAGCGCTGCGCGTATTCCTTAAATGCGAAATCGAACAGTTCTCTGCCCATGACTGTCTCGCGCAACACGGTTAGCGCTGCAGCGGGCTTGCTGTAAGCATTTGGTCCAAACTGCAAAATCGAGTCAGACTGAGTCATGATCGGCACTTGATTTGTCGAGGTCATGTAAGCCGGAATGTAGTCTAGAACGTTGGCGTCGTCACGGTAGGCCGGGTAGTTTTCTTCCCATTCAAGCTCGGCGATATACTCTAAAAAGCTATTCAAGCCTTCGTCCATCCAAGTCCACTGACGCTCGTCAGAGTTGACGATCATCGGGAAATAAATGTGGCCAATTTCATGGATGATCACACCAATCAAACCATACTTAACGCGGCGCGAGTAAGTAATGGGAGGTTCTGTGATGCTGTCATCATCCCACTTTGTGGTTGCGCTTTTTGCTTTTTCCCAGGGCTCAGGTCGATAACCATTAAAGGTGATCATGGGATATTCCATCCCGCCACGTTCCCACGTGTTGACTGATTGAGCAGTGGGGTAGGGATACGCGAACGAAAAGCGGTTGTACACTTCCATAGTGTGGACGACCGCGTGAGTCGAATAGTGTGACCAAATGGGCTCTGCTTCGTTTGGGTAGAACGACATTGCGAGTACCTGCTTTTGCTCTGCCTCGGGTTGCTCGTGGATCATGGCATCCCAAATGAATTTGCTAGAGCTGGCCCAGGCAAAATCGCGCACCCTGTCGGCTTTAAAATGCCAAGTCTTGGTGCCGGTTGCTGAAGTTTGCTCGTTGGTTTTGGCTTCTTCGGGCGTCACAATGAAGCGCGGTTTGTCGCTAGACGCCTGCGCTAGACGCTGCTGTTGAGTTTTGGACAATACTTGTTTGGGGTTTTGCAGCTCGCCAGTCGCCGACACGATATGGTTGTTGGGTACGGTCAGGTAGACCTCGTAGTCGCCGAATTCGAGCGTGAATTCACCGCGACCCAAAAACGCTTTGTTGTGCCAGCCGTCGTAGTCACTGTATGCGGCCATGCGTGGGAACCACTGCGCCAAGAAAAAGAGTTCAGTATCGTTTTTCTCGAAATACTCGTAGCCGCCGCGACCGCCCAAGGCTTCTTCATTGATGATGTTAAAGGCCCACTGAATCTCAAAGTCAATGGATTCGCCGGATTTAAGAGGCTGCGGGAGGTCGATACGCATCATGGTGTCAACGATGGTGAATGGCAGAGCTTGGCCTTTGGCGTTCGAAACGGCGACATCCTGATAGCCGTGTTCGGTATCAGCTGAGCTTTGCTGTAGGCGCAAATCCGAGTAGCTCACGCGGTCTTCGCCGGTCACTGTACGCGAGCGGCGGTCCAGAGAATCATTTTTAAAGCGGTTCTGGTCCATTTGCAGCCATAAATAGCGCAAGGTATCGGGCGAGTGGTTGGTGTAATGAATTTTAGAATCTGCAGTGATTCGGCGTTGAGTCTCGTCCAATGTCGCGTTGATGACATAGTCGGCTTCTTGTTGCCAGTAGCGCTCTCCGGGTGCGCCCGATGCGGTGCGATAGACGTTGGGGGTAGGCAGTGTTTGCCCGAGCTGATTAAAGGCCTCGGCGCCGCTTGGGTCATTCGCCCACGCGGTTGGGATTGCGACAAAGCTCATAATGAAACTCATGAAGAAGATGCGCATTGAGTAAGCCTCGGATCAAAAGCGTGGATGATACCAATCCCGCAATTTTTTTTCTGCTCTATGAAATACAGTTTCTGGCTCTAATTTCGGTATTTGTGCGACTATAGGTGTGGTCAAACTACGAAAAAGCATAAGAGCTGTTTTGAAAACCATCGTTGTGCAATCTCACCGCAGTCGTTCGTTGAATGAATGGATCGAGCGCTGCCAAAACTCGGTTCGCCTTTGGGCTGACATTCATCGTTTTGACTATCAGTTTTTAGATGACGGTCTCTTTGACTACCTGCCCACGCGCGACCTGCTGCAACAGTACAACGCAGTAGTAGCGTCTGACCTAGCGCGCTTGCGCTGGTTGCGGGCGCTGCTGGTTGAGTATGAGCGGGTGATTTGGTGCGATGCCGACTGGCTTGTTATGGATGTTGAGCGTTTTCAGCCCCTGCGATCGACTTATGCTTTAGGTCGGGAAGTCTGGATTGATCAGACAGGTACCGGCGAGCTGAAAGCGTTTAAGAAAGTTCATAACGCTTACCTACAATTCGATCGCGACAATACATTTTTAGACTTTTATATCGAGACTGCAGAGCAGTTTCTGAATAAGAACTCGGGCGGCGTCCCGAATCAGTTTATTGGCCCTAAGTTGTTAACTGCCATACATAACGTGGTGGGTTTGCCTGTTAACGAAAAAGCCGGAATGTTGAGTCCCTTGTTGGCGGCAGCGCTTCTGCGGCGTGAAGGCGTGTTAGAGCGAGTCGAGTATGAGCACTTGACGAAGCATGCTTTTGATCGGGTAATCGATTTGTTTCAGCGACGATCGGTGCAAATGCCACTGGCTCTGAATCTCAGTGCGTCCTGCATCGAGGCTGCGGGGCTTGATGCTCGCAAAATCGTGATTCTGTGCGATGTTTTAGGTGAGGGAGTGTTAGTTAAATGAGGCTTGCGAGGTTGTTCGATTCGCTCAGATCTAAACAGGGCTTATCCCTTGCGCAGTGGGTCTTAATTTTTGCGGCTGCCTTTGCGGTGTCGATACCGTTCTCGGATCCCGGTCACCGTGTCGATGAGGTGCGATGGCGGCTGTGTCCTGCTGATACAGCACTCTGTGACACCCCGTGGTTGCTCGGAGGAGATGCCAACGCAGGTTACAACAGTGGCACCTTACAGTTTGATGTGCGTATGTCCGATATTGACCATCCATCAACCTATTTAAGTGTGTCTCCCTCGTATCATGATTATATAAAAGCGGAGTTTTACTCCGCCGCCGATGAACTCATTGGCGTTACTGTGCGTGGCGACACGCAAATAGGTGAGGTTGTATCGGCCTATGACATTGAACAAACGACTTTACAAGTTCCCGATACGGCAACTCGGGTGTTACTGAGTATTCGCTCCGTGGGCGGTCTGCGCGGATCGATATCGTTGAGCTCAGTCGACGAATTGCAGTCCTCTTTGGTTCGCAATATAGCAATTCGCGTTTCGATTATCGTATTCATCGTGTTAAGCGGCGTTTTAGGGCTGGCCTATGGTGTCGTGCGCCGGGACAAAATGCTTTTGTTATTTGGCGCCTATCAAATAAGTTGGACGCTATTCTTGCTGTCTTTGTCCAATTTACTGCCCGTTTCTGGACTCATTAGTCCAGCATTGAATCATCATTTGGTTGGCTTTGGCGCCATATTTTGCTCGGTTGTCGGTGGCTGGCTGCATTTAGCGATGCTGCGTTACGTTGCGCCGGGTCATGCCATCTTAAAATTTGTTGCGGTCATGCCTTGGCTTCTGCTGGGAGCGGTCGTTTTGTATATTTTGGGGTGGCACCGCCCTGCGCTGACCATGAACGTTGTGTTGGTTACGGTAACAGCACTCACCGTTGCCGTGGCAATAGGACGTGCTCGCGCAAGCAACGGGTTGGCGGGCCTATTTTTAGAGCGCACGCGCTTCTTTTACGTCTTGCTGCTGGCGATTGTCGTCATAACCACAATATCCGGTGTTGGTATTGGCAAGCAGTTCTCGTTGACGTATTTGCATTCCGTGCTGGTGGCCGTGGTCTTTGGGGTCATTTTGTTATACCGGTCCGCGCTTGAGCAAACAGCTGCGGAGCGCGTTGCACGACGCTCCGATGTGATCAAGCAGCGTAAGACCTTGCTAGAGCAAAGGCTAGCGGATCAAAATACACTTACTGCGCTACTGACACATGAAATAAAAACGCCCTTAGCAACGCTCTTGCTGATGACTCGTAATCAGCCTGATGCTGCAAAGTATCGATCACAGCTTAAGCGTATTCAGCGTGTGGTTGACCAAGTGGCTGCCTCGGGCGAATCGGAAGAGGCTCATTTACGGAACGTCGAACGTGTGGCGCTGAGTGATCTCGTCGAGACCGTGGTTGGCCAGCTGGAACTTACTGATGAGCAAATTACGCGTTTGTACTATTCTCTGCGTGGTAGAACCGTGGTAACGACGCATCGATTTGGTTTGTCGACTGTTTTGAGTAACTTGCTGGACAATGCCTTTAAATACGGTGCAGATGACAGCAAGGTTTGCTTAAGGTGTTGGCGGCGTGATGGAAGAGTGTTTATTCGCGTACGAAACACTGTGCCGTCGACTGTGAAGTTTTCAGATCCGACGGAATGGTTTAACAAGTATTGGCGAGATACCCACAGCAGTGATCGTCACGGCATGGGTTTGGGCCTTTGGTTGGTGAAAAACATAGCGAGACAGCAGGGATATCGAGTTATGGCGAAACGGGTGGGTCAGCAAGTGGTAATGACGGTTGAATTGGGATGAGCATGGGGATTTCGGTTTACTTGTGTGAGGACGATACCGCGCTGGCTGGTGAGCTAAAACAATTGCTCATCGACGAAGGTTTTTTATGCGAGGTGGCGCACTCGGGTAGCGAGCTCGATGGCCTGTTAGCGATGAAAAAGCCCGATATATTGCTGTTAGACCTGAATTTGGGCGCCGAAACCGGCCTCGATTTGGCCAATCGTTATCGTCATAGCGTGCCCTCAGTACCGATTGTATTTTTAAGCGCCCACGGCTCCGAGCAAAATCGCATTGCCACCTACGAGGCTGGGGCGGTGCTTTTCTTAGCCAAACCTTTCGCGCCTGCAGAGTTAATTGCGGTACTGCGGTCGATTACCTCGCGTATGGATTTGGCCGTGAAGATCAAACTCGATCAAGTGGCTAAGCGCTTAATTGGCAGCTATAGAACAAGGCATTTATCAGAGAAAGAATACACTTTGCTGTGCAATTTGGCCCTGAACTATCCCGAGCTTACGCCCTATGACGACCTTATCGACGCGCTGTCTATTGACCCGAGCAAAGACAGTCGCTCGTATTTAGAGGTGATTGTGAGTCGGTTGCGCAGCAAATTGCTCCGTTTGCACGAGCCGCCACTGAAGGTTTTGAATAGAACGCGACAGGGTTATGTGCTCAATCAGGCGATTGAACTTGACTAATCTTAAGCATCCTTAAGAATTCTTTCGCTAACTTACTGTTTGCCAATAGTTTTTTTGTGAGCGTGTTCTCAGTTTGACTTGATTTAAAGGTTAGCGAGTGTCACGATTACTCTAGTTTAGGCAATTTCTATATTTAGAGGATGTAAGTGCTAATTCAGCGTGGATTCACATTGGTAGAACTCATCATCGTGGTCGCGATTGTGGCTATTTTGGCTGCTGTGGCTTTACCGGGCTATCAATCGCAGGTGGCTGAGACCAAGCGCTCAGAAGCGCAGGTGGCTCTGCAAAGTATTGCGATTGCACTAGAGACCTATTACCGAAAGAATCTAACGTATGTTGGCCCAACGTTTTACGCGAATAATGCAGATCGCGGTAATCTCGCCCAAACGGATATTTATCCTCAGTACTTGCCCAAAGATTATTCGGGCGCTGATTATGCGACCAAGGCGTCTTATCAGCTGAGTTTTACAACCCAGACTGCCAATACCTATACCGTCGTTGCTACCGCTCAAGGTGGGCAGGCATCAGCAGACTCTGATTGTGCAACTCTGACACTGAATCACTTGGGTGTGGTAAGTCCCGCAGGGTGCTGGAAATGATGGGTCAGCGAGGATTCACTCTAATTGAGGTGCTTGTCACCATCTTCATTTTGGCGCTGGGCTTAATCGGTTTCCTGCAAATGGATATTTATGCTTCACAAAAGGCGCGTGGCACCTTCTATAGCTCGACGGCGGGCTTGTTAACCACCGAGTACTCTGAACGTATGTATGCCAATCAAGTGGGTGTGTTAGACGGCCATTACGATGCAATCGATAGCAGTTTGTGGGATACCGCGCCAACAGACTGCAGTGAAACCGCCTGTACGCCTGCGCAATTGGCGGCCTATGATCAGTGGGAGTGGCTTCAAAAAATTAAGGCTCAGCTGCCCTGGGAGGGCGATGACTATTCTAACCGCGTTTCTGTTTCAGGTAATGGTGCATCCGGCGAGTTAACACTCACCGCGCGGTGGTTGGAAGTCGGTGCGCCGGACAACGACATTGCTTCATTTTCAATCGACGTAGACCTGCTGATTATCGGGGTGACATTGTGATTCTCTCGCCACGCGCACGCCGGGCTGCAAAGGGCTATACGCTCGTCGAAATTATGATTGCCCTTGCTCTCGGGGCGTTACTGCTGGCCGGTAGTTTGGAAATTTACTCAACCGCGAGAGCCTCATGGGCGGATCAACGTTTGGGTGCTGTTGTCGTGGAGAACGGTCGAGTCATGTCGCAGGTTTTACGGTCTTCATTCTCTGGCGCCGGGTATTGGGGGTGTTTGCCCGATAGTAATGACAAGCTTTACATCGATATAACGCCAGGTGCTGACGAATTGCATCCTTATTTGCACGCGCAGGCGAATAGTCAGGCAAGTGATCTTGGAATTTCGCGCACGGTCAGTAGTGACATTATTACTCTTTACTCCGTGTTATCTGACTCGCAAGCAACGACTTGCGCAGTAGACCCCAATAATGCTGGAGCGTGCCCAGCTCAGATCGTTCTCAACGGCGGAGACGCAACAGAGCGCCAAATCAACTTTAACGCGGCTGGTCATGGATTCAACGCTGGCGACACGCTCGTTCTCAGCAACTGTTCGCAGGCGACTGCCATTCAAGTTGCTGCAGTGGACAGTTCAACCTTGTTGACGTATGAGCCGACGAGCTGCGGCGCTGGTTCAGCGGGATGTACGTATGACCCTCAAACTAGTGTTATGAAACTGGATGTCCGAAGGTTTTACGTGGCGAGCAATGGCCGCGGTGGCGAATCCTTTTATCTGCAACTGAATTCCGGTGTTGAGGTTGAGTTGGTAGAGGGTATCGAAAACTTTATCACACGCTATGGAATTGATGCGCAAACTGAAAGTGGCGGTAGTTTTGCCGCAGGCTCTGACGGATCCGTGGAGCAATACGTATCGCGAAGTAACGTGGGTGGCAATTGGGACAAAGTGTTAGCGGTTAAGTTTGAATACACGATTACATCACTGGGCAATAACCCAGTGACACGAGATTTTAGTACGGTTGCGACCATTCGCAATTTTAGACGCAATTAATGTCGGGGGAGACACCTTATGGCAGTGCAATTTATGAAAGCACCTTATCAAACGTTTAACGCCTTACCCTCGAAGCAAAAAGGGGCGGTTTTGTTGGTAAGTGTGGTGACCCTATCTTTATTGGCATTAGCGGGTTTGAGTACGGTAGAACAGACCGTGGTGCAAGAACGTACTTCGGTTAATGCCTCCGCTGCCGACGACGCCACCCGCAATGCGGATAAAGGTCTCAAGCAGGCGGTGACCGATTTAACGAACGGCAATGTGTTCACTAGCGGCTTCTGTACGGAAGATTTAAGCATTGAAGATCCTGAGACCTGGGAGTGCGAAAAAATTTCTCCCGATGGCTATACCTATGTGGTGTCGTTCATTATGAACGGTAACCAACCAGCGACTGATGATAATGGAGACACCATCTATAAAGTCTCTGTTGTGGGCGTTCGAAGTGGCTCTAGTGGTGGTTCATTGGCCACTCAATCGTTGACTGCTGGCGTTGTGGTGCGAAATGTCGCAACCGCTGGCGTGTGGGATGATGCGATCGTGGGTTGTCGAAA
>JALRFH010000221.1 GCA_023253715.1 Halieaceae bacterium | reverse complement strand
CCTGCTCGACCATAGATTCTGCTGTGGTTACGCGAGTCACCAAAATGGCGGTCGCAAACGACAACAGCAATGACGGGATTTGTGCCACCAATCCGTCGCCGATCGTTAACAAAACATAAATTCGGCTAGCGTCGCTTAAGTTAAGATCGTGCTGCATCATGCCGACCGCAAGGCCGCCAAAAATGTTAATTAACAGGATAAGAATGCCGGCAACCGCGTCACCACGGACAAATTTCGATGCACCGTCCATCGATCCAAAAAAGTCGGACTCTTGCGAGACTTCCTCGCGGCGCTGCTTAGCTTGCTCTTGAGTAATGACGCCAGCGTTCAAGTCGGCATCAATCGCCATCTGCTTACCGGGCAAACCGTCTAAGGTGAAACGTGCAATCACTTCGGATACTCGGCCAGCACCCTTGGTCACCACAATAAAATTTATGATCATCAAAATCGCAAAGATGATGAAACCCACAAGATAGTTGCCCGCGATAACGAACTCGCCAAAAGCTTCAATGACCTGACCAGCTGCGTCGGTCCCTTCATGCCCTTTTACTAAGACGATACGGGTCGAGGCCACGTTCAAGCCCAAACGCAACAAAGTTGCCAATAATAAGATTGACGGAAAGGCCGAGAATTCCAAGGGTTTGGTGGTATTGATAGCGATCATGATAATAATCAGACCTATCATAATGTTGAAAGTGAACAACACATCCAACAAAAAGGCGGGCAAAGGTAAGACCAACATCGACAAAATCAGCAGTACCACGAAGGGTACGCTGACACCCCGGAAATCGATCTGCGCGAGCTTCTGTCGGAAATCAGACAGTGTTATCGTTGCAGCCATAAACAGAAAAACCTTTAATATTCATTGTGTTATCGCAAGATCAATGACAAGACCTTGGCGCACTATTAGCACTAACTGAGTTGAAAGCAATTGGTGTGCCAACTTTTGGGCAAGGCCTTTTCAGGGGGCCTGAAGCACAAACATTTGCTAAAGTTTTGGCCCTTGAGTCCGATTCCTACATCAAAGGATTCTTTGTTCAAGGAGCAGCAGCATGGCTAAACACTGGCGTCAGGTAATCGCCCTCTTCATTATCAGTGTCTTGGCGGGTTGTGCGCAGATGTCAGTGGGGCCACAGCGATTTGTCATAGAACCTGTCGATAACCCGTCTCAGGTATTGACAGCAACAGGCTACGCAACAATAAGTTCGCAGCCCCATGCGAATCCCGCACAACAACGTCTGATGGCCATCCGCGCCAGCAAACTCGACGCCTATCGATCACTGGCTGAGCAGGTGTACGGCCAGTATGTGGATGCCAGCACCTCAATCGGTGATTTGGTCATGCAAAACGATCAGTTCCAAGCGCAAGTGCGTGGCGTGATTTACGGCGCGAAGCTCGAGCGCATTAACCCAGTAGGATCGGATACCTACGAAGTCACCCTCAGTTTGCCCCTAGCCTTGGTGCAAGATTTGCGCGATTTGTACCTGCGCGAGCTGGCTATTGCCAGACGATAAGCACATGAAGGCGCTTGCTTACACATTGGCGTTTGCAATACTGGCGATAAGCCCTTGGGCCGGTGCCAGTTCGAGCAATTTAGACGCGGACACAACGCTGGACAAACTCAAGAACGCTCTTCTGGAGCAGGCCATGGATGCCGGCGTCAGCTTGCGCGGCCTGTCCTACATCGACGGCAACGGGCGCTTGCAAGAAGCCCAACTGTTTCAAAGCACCTCGCAAGTCAAAGGCATGCAAGTTGCTGCCTATTTAGAAGCCGCGGGTGTGCCTACCAGCCAACTCACCGAGCCCGTCAACTTGAGTCAACAGTGCCCATGGCAGGGCGTATCACACGCGCAGCCCAGCGTGGGCGTGAGCGTTGTAAGGGTGCACGCGCCCAACGCGGCCAATGACGCTAACTTTGGAGTTTTAGAGGCTTTTTTGCGTGAGCGTTCGGTGCAGCTTCTAAACCAATCTGAGTTACGTGCTCACAGTCTGCCTAACCAATATACCCCCAAAGCGACGACCTTTGCTCGGTTCGCCTACGGCGTCGGACAGAGAGTGACCGAACCGGCCTTTTCGTTACGCTGGAACGTGCGCTTTGCCAAAGGCACCCCGCAAACGATTCGGAAAGTTGGGCAAACCTTAGCTCAGCCTGTTAGTTGGGTGGGTGCAAGTATTAAAGATCGCTGGCCTTACGACAGCCGCTCTCTGTCACACCCCTCACACGAGCTCACGCTAGACGCGACATTAATCCACAATGCCAGTGGTCGCGCAGTGTGGGATGGCTCCTTTGATTATCGACTACCGGGCTTATCATCTACATTCAATGAAGCGCAAACACTCAAGCAGTTAGAGCGCGGCATGTCGCGAGAATTAAGCAGCGCCGTACAACGTGTGGTCGGTCAAATTCACTGCACGCCACCTCTTTACACCGCCTCGATAGACCATCAAAAAGTGCTGAAGGTGCGCGCGGGTGCCATTGACGGCATTCGCCAAGGCCAATGGCTACTCGCTGGCGACAAATCTTTGTTGTCCGAAAATTGGTTAACCGACGACAATTTAAACAGTTTAGTCATTTACGAAGCAGTGCAAGTCGATCAGTATGAGTCATTGTTACGGCCGGTGACCGAAACCCGTGACCAGCGCTTAACCACAGCCATGCTATTGCCACTGTAAGCGGAGTTCAACATGCAAAAACACATCGCACTTTTGGTACTACTGGCACTGGGCATACCAACCGTTTCTGCCGATCAAGAAATGGGGCCAGCGCATTTACGCGACAACCCGATTCTTTTAGAGCTGACCGAAAAACTGCGTAACAGCCCAACGCAGCCCGATTGGAAAACAACCCAGTCCTATGTCATTCAAGACGGTGACACACTCAATGTCATTATCGACACCTATATGGGCCATTTACCGCTACGTCGAGATATTCTTCGCACGGCGCTGGTTCAGATCAATCCTCATGCCTTCAAACGCGGCAATCCAAACTGGATGTTTCGTGGTGCCAAACTCAAAATCCCAACCGTTGCGGATATCGAGAAGGTGATTTTTACGACGCCGTTACCCGAAGCCAAAGATCCACAAAAAAACCGCTCACTCTGGGTTCGCTACCCCTAGGTTAAGCCGATGCTCGGACCAGAGCAGATAAACCTGCCCATTAAGCTCAACCCCATGGTGGCGACCGAGGCCACGCCTTTACGAGTGAATCATGAGGCGGGCCGAGCTCTGGGCTTGCTTAACCACCAAATCATCAAGGGTTTAGTCGAGACTCGCGGCGATGCCTTGGGCTTGCGCTTAAAAGGTGAATTTTTGGAACTGCCCAAAGCCTGGCAGGGGCAAGTGGGCCAGACCATGGCATTTAAAGCGATCGCGACTACTCAGGGCTTTAATTTAATCCCTCAGGCGCAAGTCACCGCAGGGCAAGGCTTGTCGAGCGAGCTACTGCGTTTATTTTTTAAGCCTGCAACAACAGCTCAGAGTTTTACACAACTGCTGACTCAATTGCCGCAATTAGCGCAACAGCTACCCGCGCTTGCGTCTGCTTTAGCACCGCTGAATTTGCGTTCTGGCACCTTGAATGCACGTAGCCTTGGCGCCGCGCTTCTGGCCTCAGGCTTATTTGGTGAATCCAAAATCAAACATGGACTCGTCGACGGCGACTTAAAAGTCACTCTGCGTCAATTGTTGCTTAACGAACTCGACACCAGGGCCAGAGCCCTGTTAGGCGATGGTATCGACGAACTCGAACACCGCCAACTTGAGGCGGTTCAAGCGCAACAGCGCGGCGATACGCTCTTAAATTTTTCGTTTTTGCTGGACTCAAAACCCACCGAAATTTCCCTCAGCCATTCACCGACGAGCGCAGCAGAAGATCAAGTGGCGCCTTGGGTGGTCGACGTAAAAACCGATCTTGGAGCACATGGCACGGTGTGGTTAAACTCCCGCTTGTACCCGCCGTCTGCGCTCGAAATCATTGCTTGGATACCCAATAAAGCCCTGGCGGCTGAAGCACAGTCTCAGCTGGCCATACTGGAACAAAATATTGCAGGCTTTCATCTCACCCTGCAACGCGCGCATATTATCGAAACAGAACGCTTTGAGCGTGCGCAACAGCACCCAAGTCCCGGCCAAGTGTTAGATGTCAGCACTTAAGGATATTTATGAGTGATGATCTGTACCAAGGCAAACGAACCTCGGCCGTCGGTCTCGAATACGGGCAGACTCAAGTCCCAAGCGTGGTCTTAAAGACCAGTGATGACGACGCGCTTGCGGTACTTGAAGAAGCTAAGCGCTTGGGGATACCAATATCACATGATCCGCAATTAGTCGGACTGCTTTCGCAGCTTGAAGTGGGCGAAAAAATCCCAGAAGAACTTTTCGTCAGCGTAGCAGTGGTATTGTCGTGGGTGTATTGGCTGAAGGGGCTTACCCCAGAAGATGGTCCTTTGCGGCACTAACCTTGCCCCCTCTATCCGCTGGCGCTAGATCTAAGAATACCGCTAGACTTTACCCAAGCTGCTTTTACCACTGCGATTGCCAAGCCGACCCAAACGATCGTAGGTATCCACCGTATTTTGCAAATTCGGGCTTTTGATGGTGTCCAGTGCGGCCCGCACCGTATCGAGTTTACGGGTAATGACAATCTCATTGCGCTGATGTTTGTCTTTACAGCGCGCCAAAGCCGCGGTGATTGTGGTCCACAAAGCACTGGCATCGACGCCGTACTCGGCAATGATGGCACTGTCAGATTGGAGGGTGTTAATGGCCTCTATTGTTGCCGGATTCCCCAGAGCGGCCAAGACCTGCGTTTTTTCAACTTGCAGAATCTCGAAGGCCTCTATGTCAGAGGCCTTGAGACATTCAAATTCTTGATCCAGCAGCGCTTCAAGTTGCGTGCTCAGCTGCTCAAGTTGACTCAATAATACGGTAAGCGACATGCGCTTTAGTGTATCAACGCGTAATCAAACTTTCTATCGATGCAAAACTTTCCGCAATCCGCCGCGCATCTAAAGGGTAGTTGCCGTCGGCAATTGCCTGTTTGATACGCTCAACCTTGGCTTGATCAAACTCAGCCTGCGATAACGCAGCTTCGGTGGCTTCACTGAGTACAACCTCGTCGACAGCCGCACTTTTCTCGCCGCCTGTCACCTTGGCCAAGCCACCCTCGGACTCGCCACCACGTTTAACTTGCCGTGTGTCTAAACCGCCTTTTACTAAAGCACGGCCGACTTCTCCAATACCATCTGCCATTTGTTTTCTCCCCTGTGCCTGCAGTGCACAGATTCATGTCTAATCCGTATATCGGCAGTACTTGATAAGACTTTAACACTTTTTTTAAAAAAATACGGCCGCCACAACTTCAGCGCTCACTCATAAGCTCGCTTGCCCAATCCCGGTAACCGTCGCTTGCAATTCCTGCCCTGACTCCCGATTTTTGACCCGGATCACTTCGCCAATTTGACCATTGGCGAGTGCTTCAACATCAACGGCGATGCTCAGCCCAGCTTGATTCAAACTGAGCGTGACTAATTCACCCTTTTTTACTGCGGGCGCCGACTTGACCATGGAGGCGCGCAAGACCTCACCGACCCGAAGTAATCGAGTCGCCTCTAACAGCTCCAAGCCCTGCGAACTCGTTAAGGCATCCGGCACCAATTTATCCTCTGCGTCACGACGTTCAACGACCGCATCACTCAAGCGCTGTCCGCGGTGAATTCGCTCTCGCAAGACAAGCATTACGCCAGGCACCTTAGATTCTGTCATTACGGGCTGCGGGTGCTCGATTTCCCGCTCGACTTTTATCCGAATAAAGGCCTGCCACTCGGGATCGAGGCAAGTCGTTTTTATCGTGACTTGATCGCCAAAGGGAAAACTGTGTTGAAAGCCAGTGGGACAATCAGGCACTTTCAACCGTTTATCAGTGGCCAACACCTGCAACTGCTGCGGCGACACTCCCAAGGATTGACTGGCGTAACTCGCAATAGACGCAATCAAGCGCTCTCGCGCCAAAGGCTCTTCGGCATGAGCGCGCCCCATAGCCAACAGCATTGATAACACTGCTAGGCATATCAGGCTGTATTTTTGTATCGATGCTAATTTCATGCCGCCAGTATGGCTAACTGCTTTCTCGCACGCAACTAAACCGTCTACCGGTATGTAACGGCAAAAGGCGGCAAGGCATTACGGCAAACCTTTGCCGCAAGCCCAGCACTCACAGGCAGAACTCAGTGCAGTTACTACGACCGAACACAGGCATTATGCGTGTTTGATCGCTAAAAAACGAAAATTGCTAAAAGTTGGCACAACCTTTGCAAAAACACCTGTGAAACGCTGGCGAGTGTCCGTTTTCCGACAGTATCGACAGCACCCACAAAAACTTTAGGCAGAAAATTCAGGGAGTGTGTATGAGCATCCACTTTGCCGACAAAGCCTTAGGCGGTTTTCAGCGCAGTCTTGAACTGCGTGCTAAGCGCGTCGAGCTGTTGTCGCAAAACATTGCGAATGCCGACACGCCAAACTTCAAAGCGCGTGACCTAGACTTTAAAGCGGCAATGGCCAGTGCGCAAACACAGTTTGTTAAAACGACCCATGCAGGCCATGTTGCCAGTGCCCCCGCAGGTGCCGCCACTGGGGTGATCTACACCACACCGCTCAACCCTTCGGCCGATGGCAACACCGTAGAAATTGGTGTGGAACAAGCCAAATTTGGTCAGGCGGCCGCCGACTATCAAGCCACACTGCGTTTTTTGGAATCGCGTGTTAGCGGCATCCGCAAAGCCTTAAGAGGAGAGTAACGATGGCGATCGATTCTTTATTTAACATTGCCAGTAGCGCACTGAATGCCCAGCTGACCCGCATGAACACAACGGCCTCGAACTTGGCCAACGCCAGCACGACCGCCAGCTCAGAAGCCACGGCCTACAAAGCCAAGCGCGTGAACTTCGAATCGATTGTACAAGAGGCTCAACTCGATGGTCAGAACTTTAAAGGTGGTGTGCGTATTGGCGGAATCGTCACCGATCAAACACCCGTGCCTAGCATGTTTGACCCCGGCCATCCAAACGCCGACGCCAGTGGGTACGTGTACGGCTCGAACGTCAATGAAGTAGCAGAGATGGTGGATATGATGGCTGCAGCGCGAAGCTATCAAAATAACGTGGAAGTCGTGAACACCGCCAAACAACTGATGCTGCGTACGTTGGAAATCACCAAGGCTTAAACATGACAACGATTAATAACAATATTCTGACCACCAGTCAGTACAAGCAAAACAACCTAATGGCACCGGCCGACAACGACATGTTGGGTCGCGATGCGTTCCTGCGCCTACTCACCACTCAGCTACAGAACCAAGACCCATTAAGCCCAATGGAGAACGAGGCCTTCGTGGCTCAGCTGGCGCAGTTTTCGTCAGTAGAGGGTATTAAAGGCATGCAAGCTTCGCTCGAAACCATGGTGAGCTCCATGCGTAGCGACCAATTGTTGGCCGGCGCCAACTTAGTGGGCCGGACAGTAGGCCTAGGCTCGCAGGGTGTACAAGCCGCCGGCGGAATTTCGACGCAAGTCGATATTAATCTTAGCGAAGCTGCCGACAACGTCAGTTTTTCAGTGATTGATGACGCCACCGGTAAAGTGGTTTATCAGGGCGATCTCGGCCCACAAGCCGCCGGTACCATTAGCACCACTTGGGGCGGCGTTAACTCGCAGGGCCAAAGCTTGTTACGCGGCTCTTACACATTTTTAGCGGTCGCCGAGAATGGCGCGCGCCGAGTCGAACAAACCAGCCAAGCCGTTGCCCAAGTGCAGAGCGTGGTCTGGAACCCATCCACCCAAACTATGAACCTAGAACTCAGCGGTGGTGCTCGCATCACGATGGCTGACATCGAACGTATTTCAGGCTAAAGCCAAGGAGATAACCATGTCATTTTATACTGCACTGACCGGACTGAACGCTGCTTCGAAAGAGCTTTCTGTTACCGCGAACAATATTGCCAACTCCAGCACCACGGGTTTTAAAAAGTCGACCGTGAGCTTTGGCGATATCTTTGCGAGCTCGCCGTTGCAACAAAGCAGCACGGCGGTTGGCCAAGGTGTTGCGATTAAAGATGTGAACCAGCAGTTCACGCAAGGCTTTATCGAGTTCTCATCAAATGTATTAGATCTTGCCATTACCGGCGATGGCTTTTTCCCACTACGTACTAGCGACGGCGCAAACGTGTACACTCGAAGCGGCATCTTTATGCTTGACCAGCAGAACCGCGTGGTAAACGATGCCGGTCAATTGTTGCAAGCCGTGCCGGTTGATTCAGCCGGACGAGCCGATTTCAGCCGTTCTACCGGTTCGCTCACAATACCCCCTACAACTTCGGGCCAAGCGGTCACCACCAATAACGTTGAGTTAGCCATTAATTTGCCGTCCGACGCCAGTGTGCCCGCGGCCTTTGACATCAACGATCCCAACACCTTTAACGAGAGCACCTCTATGCGGGTATTCGATGATTCAGGCAATGAGCGTACGTTGTCGCTTTACTACCGTTTGAGTCAGGCACCTAATGGCGTGGACGGCGGTGTTTGGGAAGTGCACGCCTACTTGGACGGCGAGCTACTGGCGGGTAACGCCGCCGGTGGTGGTGCGGTCGCAAATCCCGCAACCCTGACCTTTGATAACGCCGGCGCAGTGACATCCGGCACTTTCGATTTCGGCGACGTGTTAGGTGACGCGCTCACTGTCGATCTGACCAACTCGTCTGAGCTGAATCAACCTTTTGATCTGGTCAGCCAAAGCGTCGATGGGCAAGGTGAGGGCGAACTATTAGGGCTTGACATCAACGACCAGGGCTTGGTTTCTGCAAGTTATTCAAATGGTACCCAAGTGGCACTTGGCAAAATCGTGCTGGCCAACTTTGACATCCCGACTAACCTTCGTCAGTTGGGCGACAGCACCTTTGTGGCCACCGCCGATTCTGGTAACGCGAAAATTGCCGAAGCGGGTAGCTCAGGCTTTGGCACCATTCGAGCGGGCGCCTTAGAACGCTCTAACGTGGATCTCACGGAAGAATTAGTCGCCATGATTAACTCGCAGCGCAAGTTCCAAGCCAATGCGAAGGCCATCGAGACCAATTCGACCTTAGCGCAAACCATTATCAACTTACGTAGCTAAGTTTAAATCGGAGTAAGGCGCCATGGACCGTTTGATATACACCGCCGTTGCCGCTTTAGAGAGCCACAACGTGACGCGCGCAAATATCACCCATTCGCTCGCTAACGTTTCAACGGTTGGGTTCAAAAAAACGATGGCTCTTGCCGAAATGGCTGTCAATGTCGGCGGCAACGCCGACAGTACACGAGTACAACCCCGCAATGAAGGCAAAGAGTTTATTGATTTGACCGCAGGACCTCGCCAAACCACGGGGCGCAATTTGGACATCGCTATGAACGAAGAAACCGTAATGGGGGTACAAGCCCCCAACGGCCAGATCGCGTTCACCCGCCGTGGAGACTTACGTGTCACGACCGAAGGCCTACTGGAAACGGGGCAAGGTCATGCAGTCTTAGGTGAGGGTGGCGACCCCATTACCGTCCCAACGGGTCAGGCGTTAAACGTCGCTCCAGATGGCACAATATTCGCGCAGAACGAACTGGATCCCAATGCGCCGCCCGTGCTGGTGGCACAATTAATGTTGCGTGACGCCAGTGAAACGCCCCTGTTACGCCGTCAAGACACACTGTTTGAACCCGAGGAATTAGCGGGTGAGGGCGGTGATTTCGACACTGGACCGAAATCAACATCGGTCACATCGGGGTCCCTAGAGGGCAGCAATGCCAACCCGGTTGAAGTCATGGTGCAACTCATGGACTTCACGCGCAAATTTGAAAGCCAAGTCAAAATCATTGCCGAGATGAAAAAGTTAGATGAATCCGGCGCCACTATGATTCGTGGTAGCTAGGAAAAATAAGGAGATAGTATGGACGCTTCACTGTGGGTCGCAAAAACCGGATTAACCGCTCAGCAAACGCGCATGACGGTGATCTCCAACAACCTGGCAAACGTTAACACTGTGGGCTTTAAAAAAGACCGCGCGGTATTTGAAGATCTGCTTTACCAAAACGTCCGGCAACCCGGCGCCGCAACCGACCAAGAATCGGAAGCGCCCACGGGTTTATTACTGGGTACCGGTACTCGGATTATCGCCACCGAAAAAATCAACTCGCAGGGCAATATGATTGCCACGGAAAACGCTCTAGATGTGGCGATTGCCGGTGACGGTTACTTTCAGGTGCAGCAAGCCGACGGCACTCTGGCCTACACGCGTGACGGCAGCTTTAAACTGGATTCCGATGGCCAACTCGTCACCGCTAATGGTGAGGCTTTAGTACCCGGTGTCACCATCCCTGAAAACGCAGCTGCTATTACGATTGGCCGCGACGGCACCGTGAGCGCTGAGCTTGAAGCAGGGGCTGGTGAAGTACAGCTTGGTCAAATTCAAATTACTCGCTTCGTCAATGAAGCCGGTCTTCAATCTATTGGCCGGAACCTATTGCGTCCCACCAATGCCAGCGGCCCAGGTACAGTAGGCATTCCGGGTAACGGTGGCTTAGGCCAACTGGTTCAAGGCTCGCTTGAAGCCTCTAACGTGAACGTGGTGGAAGAAATGGTCAACATGATCGAGACCCAACGCGCTTACGAAGTGAATTCTAAAGCCATTGCTGCAGCCGACGGCATGTTGCGCTTCTTAAACAACAACTTGTAAGCAGGCTTAGCATGAAACTCAAGAATCTATTCAGCGTTTGTGCCCTCGCCTCGCTGACCGCGTGTGCGGCGGCACCTGTCATGGAACCCAGCGCCGACTTTGCCGTGGTGCGGCCTACCCAAATGGGCCCCGAGCGCATTCCGACGGGCTCGATTATGGATAACACCCGCCGCATGTCTTTATTCGAAGGGCAACGCCACTGGAATGTGGGCGACCTAGTCACCATTATCCTAGCCGAGACCACGCAAGCTTCGCGAACCGCGGGTTTGTCAGCCGACCGCAGTGCTAGCAATGATGTACTGAACACAGCCGATATGGGCGGTAAGTTCTTATCGCAAGGTGGGTTTATTGGCGCACTCAAAAAAGATGGCGCGAGCATTACCAGTGACGCCACCGGCAGCGCTAACCAAGCCGCCAGCTTGCAAGGCTCCTTGACGGCGACGGTGACCGAAGTACTGCCCAATGGCAATCTGATCGTGGTGGGTGAAAAACAACTCGCACTCTCAGAAGGCAGCGAATTTATTCAGGTGACGGGGGTCGTTCGCGCCCAAGATATTCAACCTGACAACACCATTTTGTCGCGCCGCATTGCCAATGCGCAGATCTCGTATCGCGGCACGGGCGAGTTAGCGCGTGCAGCCAAACCCGGTTGGGGCACAAGCCTACTGTACAACCTGTGGCCATTTTAGGGGGCTAACATGTTACGCCTAATGACAGCACTTATTGTGAGCACACTGCTCACCCAAACTGCATTCGCCGACCGTATTAAAGACATTGTCAGCGTCGCGGGCGTACGCAATAACCAATTGGTCGGTTACGGTCTTGTGGTCGGTTTGAATGGTACCGGCGACGGCTCGGATATTTCTTTCACGGGTCAGAGTCTGAAGTCCATCTTATCCAGCTTAGGGGTTACCACCAACCCCTTCGACAGCTTTGATGTCGAAACCTCAGCCGGTCGCCCACTCGAAGTCGATAACGTCGCTGCGGTGATGGTCACCGCTGAATTGCCGCCCTTCATCAAACCCGGACAGCGTATTGATGTGAATGTATCCACAGTAGGCGCCGCAACTTCACTCCGAGGCGGTAGCTTAGTAATGACTCGCTTACGCGGGATCGACGGCGAGACCTACGCGATTGCACAAGGCGCGCTTACGGTCACAGGCATTTCCGCAGAAGCCGCCGGCAGCAGCGTTCAAACGGGCGTACCGACGGCGGGACGCATTCCCGATGGCGTTTTTCTCAGGCGCGACGGGGAATATTTATCGGCAATTCTCGGTGGTGATGGCAGTATCGATTGCGGTCTCGGCGTGTGTGGGGTTGTCTTTGCCGCACTCTTTGCAATCATCTTTGGCGGAGAAAAGCTGACGCTGCAGA
>JALRFH010000174.1 GCA_023253715.1 Halieaceae bacterium | reverse complement strand
ACCCCCATCGCCCGCGCCGTGCGGATGATGCGGCAGGCGATCTCGCCCCGGTTGGCTATGAGAATGCGCGTGAACATCGGGCTACATCCTGACAACGCCGCAGCGGGTTTCGGGGATCGGCGTATTGAGATCGCGCAGGTTGATGAAGCCCTGCTAGGTCGGTACGTGTCGACGGGACATTTGCCGGAGCCTGATTTGTGTATTAGAACCGGCGGTGATGCTCGTGTGAGCAATTTTATGCTGTGGCAATTTGCCTATACGGAGTTTTACTTTACCGATATTTTGTGGCCTGACTTTGATCGCGAGGCGTTTGCGCAGGCATTACGAGATTTTAGTTTGCGAGATCGCCGTTTCGGTGGGCGTGATGGGGAGAGCCGGCGTGCTGAAAGCTAGGATTGCTACCGCGGTGCCTTTGGCGCTGATGTTTATCGGCTTGGTCTTGTACGCCCCGACTGTCGTATTGGCGGTTGTTTTTGGTGTGTTTGTCTTGATGGGGGCGTGGGAATGGACTCGTCTTTCGAGCGTGGAGTCGAAGTGGCTACGCGGCGGGTTTTTACTTCTGATCGCTGTCAGTTTGGCCCTGGGAAGCGAGCAGCTTCAGCTCTTGGCACACGTTCAGCGTTTGAATGTGCAATCGATTATGGGCACAGCTTGCTTGGCGTGGGCGGTTGCAATGCTTTGGATCAAGGGCTACCCAAGCAGTGCCATTTTGTGGCGTAGCCGCATCATGCGCCTTGTGATGGGCTACATCATGCTGGTCCCTGCCTGGATTGCGGTTATGTTTTTACTCAGCGTTCCGCTCGGGCCGGCGGTTTTAATATCGATGGTAGCGACCGTGGTTGTGGCGGATGTGGGTGCGTATTTTGCAGGGCGTTTTTTAGGAAAACACAAGCTTGCCCCCAGCGTAAGTCCCGGGAAAACCTGGGAGGGGTTTTGGGGTGGCTTTCTGGCGTGCGCCGCATTTGGCGTGTTGCTCTGGTGGCTTCTTCCGGTTGAACTCTCCCACCTGAATCTGAGTGCGGTGCTCGCAATTACCTTGAGTACCTCGCTGGCATCAGTAGTGGGAGATTTAATGGTCAGCATGGTGAAACGCGAAAGTGGTCACAAAGACAGTGGCAACCTATTGCCGGGACACGGTGGCGTTCTCGATCGGCTTGACAGTATCTGTGGCGCGGCTCCTATTTTTGCGCTGGGTTACATGCTGGCGCACTGGTGATGATATCGATGACGCGACAGTCCGTGGCGGTGCTCGGGGCAACGGGCTCGATTGGTGGTAACACCTTGGATGTCTTGGCCCGTCATCCAGAGCGATTCTCCGTCTATTTGTTGGCGGCTAATACCTCGGTCGATCACATGGTGGCTCTGTGCCAGAAGCACAAGCCAGCGTTCGCGCACATGGCAGACAGTGATAGCGCTGAGCGTCTGAGAATGGCTCTACCAAAGGGCGAAACTGAGATTGTGACGGGCGCGGATACCCTCTGTACCCTGGTGCAGAGCCCTGCGGTCGATGTGGTGATGGCGGCCATCGTCGGTGCGGCAGGTCTCATGTCGACAATTGCAGCGGCACAAGCGGGTAAAAAACTGCTGCTGGCGAATAAAGAGTCATTAGTCATGGCTGGCGCTCTGTTGATGGATGCGGCGGAAGCCTCTGGGTCTGCGATTCTACCGATCGACTCAGAACATAACGCGATTTTTCAGTGTCTTCAGGCAAATGAGCGTGCGGTGCCTGATCTGCGCGGGGTGAGTTCCATTATTTTGACGGCCTCCGGTGGTCCCTTCCGTTTGTGGGATGCTGCTGCCATTAGTCGTGCTACACCTGCCCAGGCCGTTGCTCATCCCAATTGGAGTATGGGTGCCAAAATATCGGTTGATTCCGCCAGTTTAATGAATAAAGGACTCGAGTTAATTGAAGCGAGTTGGTTGTTTCGCATGCCCCCCTCGAAAATTGAGGTCGTGGTGCATCCGCAAAGTATCGTGCATTCTATGGTGCGTTACGATGATGGCAGTGTGTTA
Source organism: Halieaceae bacterium (assembly GCA_023253715.1). Classification (GTDB taxonomy): domain Bacteria; phylum Pseudomonadota; class Gammaproteobacteria; order Pseudomonadales; family Halieaceae; genus Aequoribacter. The sequence continues at coordinate 13,042 of JALRFH010000174.1, read as the reverse complement.
GCGCAATTGGGGAACCCGGACATGAGGACCCCAATCGCTTACGGTTTGGCATGGCCTGAGCGCATAGATGCAGGGGTTGAGCCGCTAGACTTCCTCAAGTCGGGCCCTCTAGAATTTGAGGCGGCCGATATCGAGCGGTTTCCCTGTTTACGCCTTGCGCGGGAGAGCGCTGCGGCTGGAGGAACCGCAAGTGCGGTGTGTAATGCCGCCAACGAAGTAGCGGTAGCGGCGTTTTTAGACGAGCAAATTGCGTTTGGTAATATTCCCATAATTGTCGAAAATACGCTGGCACAGGTGTCGAATCAGGAACCTGAGTCGATCGAGGCGGTCTTAGCACAAGATCACTTGGCAAGGCAGTACGCCTTGTCTGAAATAAAGCGTATGCGCAAGGGGCATTAATCGTGTTCGACATCCTCCAAACGGTATCTATGCTGGCCCTTACGCTGGGTATTGTCGTAACGGTGCATGAGTTTGGCCATTTCTGGGTTGCTCGTAAGTGCGGTGTCAAAGTGCTTAAGTTCTCGGTCGGTTTTGGCCGCGCGCTGTGGTCGCGTCGTGGGCGAGATGGGGTAGAGTACTCGATCGGTGTTCTGCCTTTAGGTGGCTACGTCAAAATGTTGGACGAGCGCGAAGAGCCGGTGGAATCGGCGCTGAAAGAGCAAGCGTTCAACAACAAGCTGCCTCGACAGCGCATCGCCATCGCGGCGGCTGGGCCACTCTTCAATTTTTTACTCGCAATCGCGGTCTACTTTGGATTGTTTTTGGCCGGAGAGCGAGGCCTCGCTCCTGTGATCGGAAGTGTGGAGCCCGGCAGTATTGCGGAGCTGGCAGGCTTGGAGCCCGGGCAAGAGATTGTCGCTATTGATGGGCGAGACACGCCAACTTGGCAGGCCGTAAATTTTCGTTTGTTAGAGCGTTTGGGTGATTCTGGGCGCCTTGAATTTTCGGTGGTGTATCCGCCTGCGGAGCAAATCTATAGCTCGGCCGCGATGCTAGATCGCTGGTTAGTGGGTGCCGAAGATGTCGATTTGATTGGTGAGCTGGGCATTGAGCCTTACCGCCCATTAATTCCCGCCATCATCGGCGGGCTCGCGGAGGATGGCGCCGCGGCTCAGGCTGGCATGCAAGTGGGCGATGAGCTGGTGTCAATCGACGGTGAGCGTATTCCTGATTGGCTGGCCTTAGTCGATTTGATTAAGCAATCGCCCGGGCAGGAACGTCTGTTCGGTATCGTTCGTCAGGGATTGTCCTTAAGCTTTGTGGTGAGGATTGAATCCGTTGTGGTCGACGGTTCGGCGATTGGACGTTTGGGGGTGTACCCCGCGGCGGTCGAGTTTCCGCAACACATGATTCGCTCCTTGGATCGGGGTCCCTTGGAATCGCTCACGGCGGCCTTGGATCGAACGGGGGCGCTGGTTGTATTTACCCTGGATTCTATGAAAAAAATGGTCGAGGGATTGATATCACCAAAAAACTTGAGTGGCCCGATTACGATTGCTAAAGTGGCGACCGCGACAGCGGAGCGCGGTTGGGCTAGCTATCTCGAGTTCATCGCCTTGCTGAGTGTGAGTTTGGGGGTTTTGAATTTATTGCCGATTCCCGTGCTAGATGGGGGGCACATACTGTATTATACCGTTGAGTGGATAGCCGGTCGTCCGGTGCCTGAACGGTTGCAAATCATCGGGTATCAGATAGGCCTATTTTTGGTTACCTGCTTAATGGTGTTTGCGTTGTATAATGATGTTGCTCGCTTGAGCTGAGGACAATGAATAATCTCGGGGCGTCTTGCGTTAACGAGTTAAGAAAAATAAGGGTTACCTTGAAATTTTTATCGAAATTACTCGCTGTTTTAATGATGACCTCGCTGGCTCAGTCGGTCAGTGCAGAGCCATTTCAGGTTAGTGATATTCGCGTGGAAGGATTGCAGCGAATATCGGCAGGTAGTGTGTTTGCAGCGCTTCCCCTGGCAATTGGCGATACCGCAACAGCCGCGACGCTGCGGCAAGCCAGTCGCAACTTGTTTAACACGGGCAACTTTGACGATATTCAAATAGGTCGAGACGGCTCGGTGCTTGTGATTATCGTTGCGGAGCGCCCAAGCATTAGTGAAATCAATATTGACGGCAACAAAGCCATTGAAACCGATGCCTTGCTCGATGGCCTACGTGGAGCGGGTTTGGCCGTGGGTCAAGTGTTTCAGCGTTCAACCTTAGAGGGTATGCAGCTGGAATTGCAGCGCCAATATGTGCAGCAGGGGCGTTATGACGCGGCGATTGAAACGGATGTGATACCAGAACCACGCAACCGTGTTTCGGTGAATATCACGATTGATGAGGGAACGCCCGCGAGAATCAAACACATCAATATCGTGGGCAATACTCTGTTCGAAGAGGATGAACTAACCAAAGAGTTCGAGTTGAAAACGGGCGGTTGGCTATCGTTTTTCACCAGTGACGACAAGTATTCGAAGGAAAAGCTCACCGGTGATCTCGAGAAGTTAACGTCCTACTATCAGGATCGTGGTTATTTGCAGTTTGCGATCGATTCGACCCAGGTGGCGGTGTCACCCGATAAGAGCGCTGTCTTCATCACAGCTAACATCACAGAAGGTGAGAAATTCACGGTCGCATCGGTTGATCTGTCGGGTGATTTGGTGGTCGACAAACCCTTGCTCATGCCGTTCGTATTGGTTCAAGAAAATCAAACCTACAATCAGGCTGCTGTGACCGCAACCGAGGAGTACCTAACCCAGCGCTTAGGGAATGAGGGCTATAATTTTGCCAAGGTCACGGGTATTCCCGAGATCAACGAAGACGACAACACAGTTGATATGAAGTTCTTTATTGATCCGGGCAAGCGCACCTATGTACGCCGCATCACCTTTGAAGGCAACGAGTTGACCGCTGATGAAGTATTGCGTCGAGAGATGCGGCAAATGGAAAGTGCGCCGGCGTCGCAAGCGATGATTGACCAATCGCGTGTGAGACTGGAACGATTGGGTTATTTCAGCAAAGCAGAAGTTGAAACGGTTCCGGTGCCTGGTACCGATGATTTAATCGATGTGGCCTTCAGCGTTGAAGAACAGTCCTCAGGCTCGATTTCAGGCAGCGTAGGCTATGCCCAAGATGCTGGTCTGATTTTAGGCCTGAACTTAGAACAGGCCAATTTCTTGGGAAGCGGTAAGAGTATAGGTTTGGGTATTAATAGTTCACAGTATCAAGACCTCTACAATATCTCGTACACCAACCCATATTTTACCGAAGACGGTGTAAGTCGCGGATTCAGTCTGTTTTACCGTGCGACAGACCTGTCAGAAATTAATGTTGCAAGTTACACCACCGACACGATCGGTGGAGCGATTTCTTTCGGCTATCCGATTAAAGAGACGCAGCGCATAGGGGTTAATTTTGGGGTGAATTCCACGACGATTACCGCAGGTCGTTATGCTGTGCAAGAAATTAAAGCCAGTCCGCGTTTAGAGACGGGTATCGACGGTTGGTTCGAACAAGCGGTGCGCGATGACAGCGGCGTCTATACTTCTGTAGAGGTATTTAACCCCATCGACACCCTGCCAGAGTCTGCGCTGACGAATGCCAATGTGACCGGTTTCTTAGATGAAAATGGTGATGATTTCTTCAACTACACCGTTACCCTGTCATGGTTACAGTCGACATTGAACCGAGGCCGTTTAGCGACACGAGGGGCTTCGCAATCGGTATCCGTTGAACTGTCACTTCCTGGTTCGGACTTGGAGTTTTACAAGTTGAACTATCGAGGCGAGCTTTTTGTGCCCCTGTCTGAACTCTTCACCTTGCGGCTTAGAACGGAGTTAGGTTACGGCGATGGCTTTGGTAGCACGACTGAACTTCCTTTCTTTGAGCATTTTTATGCCGGCGGCTTTGGTTCGGTGCGTGGCTTTGAGAACAATACTTTGGGGCCGCGCAGTACCCCTCCAGCGACGTATACGATTTCGCGTCCGGTAACGGGCATTGATGCTAATGGCGTGCCGACCGAGGTCGGTGGTCCGGACGGAACGCAGTTCGGTTATGTGCTAGATCCCGCGACCGGGAAGTTGGCGTACACCTCAATTCGAGATAATGACCCGGATCCTTTTGGTGGTAATGTGTTAATTGAGGGGAGTATCGAGTTACTGTTCCCTATGCCATTCATCGAGGATCGCAGCAAATTGCGCTCGGCTTTCTTCATTGACGCTGGGAACGTATTCAACACCAACTGTTCGGCCATTCAGTTGAATTGCTTTGATATTGATGCCGGTGAACTCAGATACTCGGTGGGTGTTGGGGTGAGTTGGATTACAGGATTTGGACCGATGACGTTCAGCTTAGCGAAGCCGATGAACGCCGGTCCAGACGACCGAGAAGAGGCTTTCCAGTTTACTTTGGGTCGTGGATTTTAATTTTACTTGTTAGGAGAAAACTGTGTTAAAAATCATGAAAGGGTTAGTATTCGTTGCGGCCTTGTTCGCGTCGTTTCAGGTAGCTGCGCAAGGACGTATCGCAGTTGTCAACATCGAGACAGCAATCTTGAGCACGGATTCAGCTCAAGCCGCGTTGAAAGCCTTAGCAGATAAGCCTGATTTTAAGGAGCGTAAAGAAAAGTTCGATGATCTTTTAGCCAAATATGAAAAGGATGCCGAAGCGTTCCAAAAAGATTCTGCGGTACTGACCGATGAAGAAAAAGGCGCAAAGATCAAATCACTAAAAGATCAGGAAGACGAGATCAAACTGCATCAAACCAAGTTGCAAGAAGCGCAACAGCTTGAAGCCCAAATGATTTTACGCAACATGAGCCAAGCGACCCAAGAAGTGTTACGTGACTTGATCACTACCGAAAGTATTGGTTTGTTGTTGCCCGCGAATGCCGTGATGCATGCAGACAACAGCTATAACATTACCGCTAAACTCACGGATAAGCTCAATCAAAAGTTAGCAGAGACGGCAGCGAAGTAAAGGCTGTGGCCTAACGTGTTAGCGAGTCACTTAGCAAAGGATTTACAGCTTGAATTGATAGGAGATGACCGAGATATCAGGGCCATCGCTCCAATTCAGTCGGCGAGCTCAAGAGAGCTCGCTTTTGTTTCGCAAACACGATTTCTGAGTGACCTTGAATTGACTCAGGCCGGCGTAGTGATCGTAAAACCGGAATGGCTCGATCAGGTGCCCTCAGCGAGCTCGGCGATATTAGCTTCGGACCCCTATTTAGCCTTCGCCAGGGCCAGTCATTACTTCGCTCCCAAGAGTGAAGCTGTATCGGGTATACATACGCATACGAGTATTCACGCCAGCGCGAGCGTCGATCCGAGTGCTAGTATTGGCCCCAACGTGACTATTGGAGCGGGTACCGTCGTCGGCAAAGGCGCGGTCATTGGCGCCAATGTGAGCGTGGGTGACCACTGCGTCGTCGCCGCGAATTGCCGGCTTGAAGCGGGTGTGGTGCTTTATTCGAATGTGCACCTAGGTGAGCGCTGCCGTATTCACAGTAATGCTGTGATTGGAAGCGATGGATTTGGCTTTGCACCAAGCCGCGATGGTTGGGTCAAAATCGAGCAGCTCGGCGGAGTTCGTATTGGCGATGATTGTGACATTGGAGCCAATACGGTCATTGATCGAGGTGCGCTTGATGACACGGTGCTAGGCAATAACGTGATCATTGATAATCTAGTACAAGTGGCGCATAACTGTGTCATCGGCGATCACACGGCCATAGCGGGTTGTGTTGGTTTGGCGGGAAGTACACGGATAGGCAAGCATTGCACCTTGGCAGGTGGTGTCGGTGTGGTTGGGCATTTAGAGATTTGCGATCACGTTCACGTGACGGCGATGACGATGGTGACTAAGTCGATTACTGAGCCGGGCTCGTATTCGTCGGGCGCGCCTATGATGACCTCGCCTGAATGGCGCAAAAGCGCGGTGAGAATGAGTCAGTTGGAGAGCCTGAACAAGCGTGTTCTACAACTGGAAAAATTATTGAATAAGGCACAGCGAGAACCTTAATGATGTTGGATATTCACGAAGTCCGAAAGTATTTGCCTCACAGATACCCGTTTTTACTGGTCGATCGCGTCGTTGATTTGGTGCCGGGCGAGTCGATTACCGCCTATAAAAACCTAACCATTAACGAAGAGTTTTTTCAGGGACATTTTCCGCAAGAGCCGGTTTTTCCTGGTGTGTTGTTGGTTGAAGCGATGGCTCAGGCGGCGGGCATACTCGGTTTTGTTACGATGAACAAAACGCCAGAGGATGGGTCGATTTATTACTTTGTGGGCGCAGATGATTTGCGCTTTAAGCGTCCCTGTGTGCCAGGCGACCGGGTCATGTTACATGCAAAAATCGTGTCGGAAAAACGGGGAATTTGGAAGTTTGATGTGTCGGCCGATGTCGAGGGGCAAAAGTGCGCCTCAGCAACGATTTTGTGCGCAGATCGTTAAATGAACATTCACCCAACCGCAATTGTTGATCCCAAAGCGGAATTAGCTGAGGGGGTCGAGATCGGGCCCTGGACCTACATTGGGCCCGGGGTTGTGATTGGTAAAGAGACGATTGTTGAGCCTCACGTAATCATCAGAGGCCCTACGGTCATTGGTGAACGCAACCATATTTATCAGTTTTCAAGTATTGGCGAGCGGACGCCCGATTTAAAATATAAAGACGAACCGACTCGTCTGATTATTGGCGACGATAACGTGATCAGAGAAAACGTGACCATTCATCGAGGCACGATTCAAGATCGTGGCGAGACAGTTATTGGGAACCACAATCTTTTAATGGCGTACGTGCACGTTGGTCACGATAGCGTCATCCATAATCACACAATTTTGGTGAACAATACGGCTCTAGCCGGTCATGTGCATGTTGGAGATTGGGCAATACTGAGTGGTTACACTTTGGTGCATCAATTCTGCAAGATCGGGCCGCACGCGTTTAGCGGTATGGGCACAGCTATTGGCAAAGATGTTCCGGCCTACGTTACCGTCAGTGGTGCGCCTGCGGAAGCGAAGACGATCAACACGGAAGGTTTGCGTCGCCGTGGTTTCAGTGTTGAAGCGATTAGTCAGCTGCGGCGTGCTTTTAAAATTGTCTACCGTCAGGGGCTTACTTTAGATATTGCCTTGCAGCGGCTGAGCAGCATGTTGATTGACACCCCCGAGGTGGCACTGTTGATTGAAAGTATCGAAGCCTCTGAACGAGGCATTGTCCGTTAGTCATGACAGCGCTTCGTATCGCTATGGTTGTGGGTGAAACCTCAGGCGATATCCTTGGTGCGCAAGTCATGGACGCGCTGAAAAAACGCGTGCCTGACATTGAATTCGAGGGTATCGGTGGTCCCTTGATGTGCGAGCGGGGCTTCTCATCGTGGTTTGAGATGGATCGACTCGCCGTAATGGGATTGATTGAGCCACTGAAACGCCTGCCGGAATTGTTGCGAATCCGCAAGCATCTCAAAACACATTGGCTCAGTCACCCGCCCGATTTGTTCGTGGGTATTGACGCTCCGGATTTTAATTTGAATATTGAGGCGTCGCTAAAAGCACGAGGCATCCCAACGGCGCACTTGGTTTGCCCAACGGTGTGGGCGTGGAGAGCAGGGCGCGTCAAAACGATCGCCAAGGCGTGTCGGGACCTTCTGTGTCTTTTTCCATTTGAACCCCAGTTTTTCTCGGGAACCGATGTGCGGGCACATTTCGTCGGGCATCCAATGGTGGAGGCACTGGCAGACCTCCCTTCGAATGACGATATCCGTCGCACGCTGAAACTCAGTGAACGCGCTGTTTTGGCCTTGTTGCCCGGTTCACGGCAAAGTGAAATTGAGCTCTTGTTGCCGATCTATTTACAGGCTCTCGAGCAGATTGATCTGGATCATCAGGTTGTGATTCCTGCGAGTACGCCTGCGAACTTTGCGCTCATTAAGGCGATCACTGAGTCCTTTAAGGTCGAGTCAACGGTGATCCAGGGTCACTCCAGAGAACTCTTGAAAATCACGGAGGGCGCGATTGTCACTTCAGGTACGGCAACGCTCGAGGCAGCCTTGTTGGCATGTCCCATGATTATTGCCTACCGCATGTCCCCGCTTAGTTGGTGGTTGATCAAGCGCCTACTTCATACCCCATTTGCGGGTTTACCTAACATTATTTTGAACCGGTGCGTAGTACCCGAGTTGATTCAAGATGCCTTGACGCCATCCGCATTGGCGACTGAACTGAAGACGTTGTTGCACCACGGTGGTTTGGCCCAAAAGAAGGAATTTCAGGATATCTTGGCGGTTTTGAACGTTCCATTTGGCGATCAATGTGCGGGTGTTCTGCTGAACGCTCTAAGGGCTTAAGATGGCTCTTCAATACTTCCCGGGTTTGGTCGCGGGTGTTGATGAAGTCGGTCGGGGCCCTCTCGTTGGCAACGTGGTTACGGCGGCTGTTATCCTGCGGCCGGATCATCCCATCGAGGGTTTGAAAGATTCCAAAAAGTGTACAGAAAAACAGTTGTTCGTCTTACATGAGCAAATTCAAGCACAGGCTATATGCTACGCCTATGGCCACGCGACGCCTGCTGAAATCGATCAATTGAATATTTTACACGCGACCATGCTGGCCATGCGCCGAGCCATACACGCTCTACCTGTGCCGCCCACGCACGTATTAGTCGATGGGAATCGAATACCGCCTGAGCTGGCAATGACCGCAACGGCTTGTGTCAAAGGAGACGGCACCCACGCTTGTATTGCGGCGGCCAGCATTCTTGCCAAGGTTGCTCGAGATGCCGAGATGTTGGCACTTGATCAACGCCATCCGGAATATGGCTTTGCACGACACAAAGGGTATCCGACACTTGAACATCGCCAAGCTCTGATTGATCATGGCGTACTGGCGGAGCATCGAAAAAGCTTTGGGCCAGTGCAGCGCTGTTTAGAAACCTAAGAGGGTCCGATGACTGATTTTGTTCATTTACGTTTGCATACCGAATATTCCTTAGTAGATGGAATTGTTCGGATCAAGCCGCTGATGAGCAAAGTGGCGGAACTGGGTATGCCCGCGGTTGCAATAACCGATTTTTGTAATTTTTTTGGTTTAGTGAAAGCCTACAAAGCGGCGCTCTCTCAGGGGGTTAAACCGATTTTCGGCGCTGACATTCTAGTTTCGGGTTTGCCTGAGACAGACCGCGCTCTGCCATTGACTTTGTTGGTTATGGACTTAGATGGCTATGCAAATTTGACGCGCTTAATCTCTAAGGCTTATCAGCACGGGCAGAAACTCGGTATTCCCTATGTCGAGTATGAGTGGTTAACAGAGTTTCAAGAGGGTTTGATTGCGCTCTCTGCTGGTCGCGAAGGGCACCTCGGTCAATTGTTGTTGGCCAATAAATACGATCTAGCGCTTGAGCATGCGGCTCAGTGGCTCAAGTTATTTCCAGAGCGATTTTACCTTGAACTGCAACGGACTGGTCGAGAAAACGAGGAGTCTTATATCCATCAGGCCGTTCAGTTAGCATCGGCGCTGCAATGTCCAATGGTTGCCACTAATGACGTGCGGTTTTTGCAAGCGGATGAATTTGAGGCGCATGAGGCTCGTGTTTGTATTGGTGAGGGACGCACGCTGGATGATCCGCGCCGTCCTCGCAACTATACCGACCGACAGTATCTTCGCAGTCCTGCGGAAATGGCCGAGCTGTTTCAAGACTTGCCTGAGGCGCTGGCGAACACGGTGGAAGTCGCCAAGCGCTGCAATTTAATACTGAATTTGGGTACGCCTTTCTTGCCTGAGTACCCAGTGCCAGAGGGCATGACGATGGATCAGTATTTTCGTCAGCTGTCGCACGAAGGCTTACTCCAACGCATCGGCACAGAGGGTGAGCGCATCCCCGATCCGCGATTTACGCTGCAAGACTATGTCGATCGATTGAATGTTGAGTTAGATATCATTATTGAAATGGGCTTTCCTGGCTATTTTTTGATCGTCATGGATTTCATCCGCTGGGCGAAAGAGCACGATATTCCTGTAGGGCCTGGGCGGGGCTCAGGTGCTGGATCCTTGGTCGCTTATGTGCTGTTGATCACCGATCTCGACCCCTTGCAGTACGATTTGCTGTTCGAGCGGTTCTTGAACCCGGAACGGGTATCGATGCCGGATTTTGATGTCGATTTTTGCATGGATCGGCGTGATGAAGTCATCGACTACGTTGCAAATCATTATGGGCGTGAGGCGGTATCACAGATTATCACCTTCGGCACCATGGCAGCTAAGGCGGTCGTGAGAGATGTGGCACGGGTGCAGGGTAAGTCTTATGGCTTAGCCGACAAGTTGTCTAAGCTGATCCCTTTTGAAGTCGGGATGACACTGGCAAAGGCCGTAGAACAAGAAGACAGCTTGCGCGATTTTTTGCGGGAGGATTCTCAAGCCCAAGAAATTTGGGATATGGCGTGCCAGTTAGAAGGTATTACTCGCAACGTGGGTAAACACGCTGGTGGAGTCGTCATAGCACCCTCAAAGTTGGTGGATTTTTCGCCATTGTATTGTGATGAAACAGGCGGTGGCCTAGTAACTCAGTACGACAAAAATGACGTCGAGGACGCAGGTCTTGTAAAGTTTGACTTCTTGGGCTTGAGAACGCTTACCATCATCGCTTGGGCGATTAAAATGATCAATCCTCGCCGTGTTGCTCGAGGTGAAACAGAGCTGGATATTAACCAGATACCCCTGGATGACGGGGCGGTATTTCAACTGTTACAGCAAGCGGATACGACAGCCGTCTTCCAGTTGGAATCGCGGGGTATGAAAGATCTTATCAAGCGCCTACGCCCCGATACTTTTGAAGACATCATCGCCTTAGTCGCCTTGTTTCGTCCCGGTCCATTGCAGTCCGGCATGGTCGATAACTTCATCAACCGAAAGCATGGACGCGAGGCAATCGCCTATCCCGACGCCCATTATCAGCATGAGTCCTTAAAGCCCATTTTGGACCCTACGTATGGCATCATTTTGTATCAAGAACAGGTGATGCAGATTGCGCAGGTATTGGCGGGGTACACCCTGGGTGGCGCTGATATGTTGCGCCGTGCGATGGGCAAGAAGAAACCTGAGGAGATGGCCAAGCAACGCGAGGTTTTTCAGTCGGGTGCGGCGGAGCGAGGCGTCGATCCGGAACTTGCGATTCGCATTTTCGATTTGGTCGAAAAATTTGCTGGTTACGGGTTCAACAAATCGCACTCCGCCGCCTACGCTTTGGTGTCTTATCAAACGGCATGGCTAAAGGTACATTACCCCGCCGAGTTCATGGCGGCGGTGATGAGTTCTGAACTCCAAAATACCGATAAAATCGTTATTTTTATTGAAGAGTGCCGAGCTCTTGGGCTACCGCTAAAGTTACCTGACGTGAACGAGGGGCGCTACTCCTTCACAGTCAATGATGCGGGTGAAATCGTGTACGGTTTGGGGGCGATCAAAGGCTTAGGCGAAGGGCCTGTCGAGGCCATTTTACGTGAGCGCGATGCCAATGGCTCTTTTACCGATTTATTTGATTTTTGTGCGCGAACGGATCGACGCCTGCTGAATAAGCGAGCAATCGAAGCGCTGATCCGTGCCGGGGCTTTCGACTCTCTAGGTGAGTCTCGCTGGGTTTTGATGGCTGCAGTCGATGACGCGGTCAAGGCGGCTGAACAAGCAGCCAGCAATACCGCATCGGGCATTGATGACTTATTTGGCGAGGTAATGCCGAGCTCGCCGAGTTCTGATGGCGCGGTTTATGCGGCCTTCAAAACGGTGCGTCCCTGGAGTGGACGCGAACGTTTGAACGGTGAAAAAGAAACGCTGGGTTTGTACGTGACCGGTCACCCCATCGACGACTATGAACAGGAAGTTCGACAGTTTGTACCCACCAAAATTGCTGACTTACGCGCTGACGGTAAAAGTAGTCAACGTATTGTTGGGTTGATTGTCGCCGTGCGAACGATGAAGACAAAGCGGGGCGATACGATGGCAATTGTGACCTTGGATGATCGTTCGGCCCGAATTGACGCCACGGTATACGCTGAAGCTTTTCAAATGTCTCGAGAGGCGCTCACGAAAGATACTCTGGTCGTCATGGAAGGCGGTGTAGCACAGGACGATTACTCAGGTGGCTTGTCACTGCGCGCGAATCGTATTCTAGCGTTGGATGAGGCAAGGTCGGCTTACGCCAGTGAGTTACGAATTACACTGAATGGTCAATCGGATGTTGTTTTGGTTCAAGGGCTGGCTCAGGCTTTACAATCGGCTTTAGGTGGATCATGCCCAGTGGTTGTTGATTACCAGCGGCAAGACGCCGAGGGTAAGATTGCCTTCGGAGAGGCTTACCGGATACATCCGAGCGATGAGTTGCTGTCGGCCTTGCGTCGATTGCCCGGCACAGTCGACGCCAAACTTTTCTATCAGTAAAGCGACATCTTCTCTAGCCGCCTTGTGCGCGGCAGCGGACGCTCGCTCGTCCAGGCTTGCGCCAATCTTAACTTTGGCATCAGAAGCGTTTTCCCTGAGCTGAATCCTGCATACACTCGGTCTTACGCAAGCACTTTGGGTTCTGGAACGATACTTTGCCACGGATGGCTTGATTTTGAAGCAAATTCGATGAAGTCGCGATCACTCAAAGGTTTCGAGAAGTAATAGCCTTGTACGCGCTCACAGCCCATCTCTGCGAGTTGTTCAAGTTCGGCGAGGTTTTCCACGCCTTCCGCTACTAGACCCATGTTGAGCGCTTGCCCCATCTGTACAATGGCACTGACGATCTGGTAGTTTGGATTGGATTGGTTGATGTCAGTGATGAATGACTGATCCACTTTAATCCAGTCCACCGTGAGCTTCTGCAAATACGCGAGACTTGAATAACCCGTGCCAAAGTCGTCGATGGCGACGCGAACGCGGCCAGAATGTGATTGATGTCGACTACGACCGCGCGGCCATACGGGGGGCCATCGAGCAGCAGATCGACCACGGACACTACGCGCCCGACCCGATCTATGGCGATGGTACGGCTGGTGAACAGATCGCGGAGCTGCT
>JALRFH010000145.1 GCA_023253715.1 Halieaceae bacterium | reverse complement strand
ATCAAGCGACGCTGTGAGTTTACGCAACGGAGCTTTGTTAAAGCAACTGCCAATGCTTGGGCGCATTACGGAATACGCTGGTGCTAGGGTTTTGTGTTAGAAAGGGGGGACAGGCGGCTGGTTTCGAGCGCAATTGCTTCTCGCGCTCTGACCCCTTCGGGGCGCCGTTGCTTCGCGCTGGCGATCAAATTCTACCGAGGTCTGCATGTATCGAGCCTCTCAGTTCCAATTTCCCGCTAACGCCGAGCTAAAAGGTGCTTTTCATCATCATTAAAAGGGGACGCGACATCGTGTATTTTGCCAACCCCGATTACTGAGCCGCATCAAAAGCGGCTTGAATAGCGGGTATCGCCTGACCGATGAAAAATTGAGGCGGGGCGCCTGCGTCTCGGTCACTGTAATCATCAATCGCCATGAACCCGCCAATACCCCGGTTGATATCAATAAAACTGACGGCACCAAACGCACCCGGATCAGTGAATACGCCAGGGTTGTCTGTACGTATCCGCCAACCCATACCATATGGGTTCGGATTCGTTGCAACAACACCGCCGCGATCCATTTGCATGCTTAGAATGGCGTCTTCGCTAAGCACACGGTTATCCCCGCAGAATCCTCCATTTAAGTGAACTTGCAAGAGTTTTGCGTAGTCGGCGAGGTTGGTGATTGCGCCACCCTCGATGTTAGGGTTGCTGGTGCCCGCAAGACTATCAGGTGACCCAGTGAAACCCTGTGGATTTTCCCAAGGGTTGCCGAAGGTGAAAACTTCAAGATCGCAGGGTGTACCAAGATACTGGTCTACTAACTGATTCCACGTGGCGTTCGCCGCAGTTGAGGCTGTAACGCCGGCAATTTGCCACTGGCTGCCACCGTAATCGAAAACACTGCCTGCGGGTTGCGATGTGGGCAACTCATTTTGAACTAGGGTTTGTCCACAGATTTCAAAATTTACGAATGCTTGTGAGCTGAATTGGCACAGGTGGTTGAAATCTTCTAGGGTAGGGCCCGTTGGAGAGCCATATTGTGCGAGAAGCCTTAAGCCAGGAATCCCTGAAGTATTGCTGACCATTTGCTCGACGGTTCGGTCTGCATAAGGCCCATCATACGACAGGTAAGTGCTTACCGGCTCGCTAATCGAGAAGTTGACGTTCGGATCCTCTTGAAGCGCCATCATGGTCATTACTGCGGGTACCTTGCTGGTCGATGCCAACAAAACAACGGTATTAGCTGTATGATCGCCAAAAATACCTTGGTGCAGAACACCAGAGGCATCGACCAAGACATAACTTATGCCATCGAATACATCGTTACCGTCAATAAAGCTCTGAAATGAGGCGTCGACTTCGGAAAAGTCGGGCCCAGAGGGTGGCGGCGTTGAGTCGCTAGAGCCATTGTTGGTTGTTGGTGAGGTGCTCCCGCCACCGCATGCGCAAAGAAGAGTGGTAAGCAAAATGATCAAATAGTGGCTCACAGGGCGGTGCGCTAGCATGGACTTGCCTCGTAGATTGATTTTTTATTGTCGTATTACCATACGTAGGACCCCGAGATCCTGCAAGTCCAGTATAGCGGGTTTGTGGGGGCGACCCCATTCCTCCTAGGTCGGAATGTGTCGAACCGCCGACCTCTACCATGTCAAGGCCGATTGGCCGCACCAAGACACGCGTGGACGTCTCGAAAGTAGTTTGGGAATTGTTGTGCGTCAAGTAAGGCGCGTAACAGATGTCGAACACGGCTTTTATCGCTTGTCCTTCTTGAGCGCTCTTAACTTTCTGACTGTAGTTCTCTAGCTGAGTAAAGTCATAGCGAAAATCTATCGCTGATTTTCAGAGAGAATATCGATCAAGGGTGCTCGCAGTAGCTAGGATGAGGTCACCATCGTTTCCCGTTCCTCAACTTAGGACTGCAAAAAAAATGCTGCTTCGTCGTGCCGCCGCTCTTATCGCGCTGTGTGCGCTTGTACCGTTTGAGGTCCGCTCCACCGAAATCAACGAAGACGAGTTGGGCGGCTGGTACATGGTTTTCTTCAACAAGGATTTCACCTCGAGTCGGTTCGGTTTTCA
>JALRFH010000132.1 GCA_023253715.1 Halieaceae bacterium | reverse complement strand
AAAATCCGAAGTATCGGTCCGCCAAGGGTGCACGCTCATCGGTGAAGTTCTTGAGCCCCAAACGGAACCGCGTCTTAGTACCCATCACTTCAGTGCGGTAGTCAAAGGTCGCATCATAAGTCGTCATTGAAGGAATGACGTAACGTGTACCGTCGGCTAAGGTCAGTGAGCTTTGATAGAAGTCACCAATCTTGTAGGCCGACAACGACGCGCCAAACTCGTTCATGCGCCAGCTTAAGCGCGCCGTGTGCTTCTCTTCTTGATTTCCATCGCGTCCCACTAGATCAGCGAAACCATCGATCGGGAAATTCGCGGGCAAAACACCCGAGGCCTGTGCAGCCACGAGAGTCGCCGCATTACCACCGGCTTTTTGGTCAAATTCATCCAAGAACGCGCCGTTGTAACTAAATCGGAAGGCACCAAAATCCGTATCAACATCGTAGAAGACACCAATGTCATGCCCCTTCATGGTTCTCGTATCAAGGTTTTTGTACTGATCCACAATACGTGCAATATCGCCTGCAGGACAGATCCCCGCCGCAGCATATGCTGCGTTTTGATCATCGTCAGGCGCTATTCGCTCAACAGCATCGTTGCCTGTGGTCGCGCAGTTCGCTGTGCCGGCTTCAATACGATACACCAAATCCAGCAGAGTATGGTTTTCTTCCCCGAATAGACCAATAGTGCCCTCTTTCTCAATTTCCCAATAGTCAACCGTAATCGTCAGGTTCTCCGTTGGGGTCAAGACAACACCTAAGGACATGTTAGTCGACTCTTCGGGCACCAGCTGATCACTGCCTAAAGCCACGCGCTGTGTGGAACGAGTGCAGCCCAGCAAATCGGCTGTACCGGTTGCATTTTCATAAGCCGCATTCGCGTACTCACAGGCCCAGTCGGTACGCGTGTTATTTCGAGCAACCACACTTTCGTTCACTGTCACCAAATTAGGCGCTCGGAAGGCCTCGGACCAAGAACCACGAATCAGCACAGGCTCGAAAGGCCGATAGCCGAAAGCAAACTTACCCACCGTTGCGGTCTCAGGAATGTCGGATAGATCTTCGTGACGCAGCGCCAACTGCACATCTAGATTATCCAATACCGGCACCTGTAACTCTGCGAAAACAGAGGTCACGCTCCGTGAGCCACTATTGTCAGGGGTGGGGCTGGAGTTCACGACATCCGAGACAAAGGGATAGCTATCGCCTTCCTTATCGGTGAACACAATCGTGCCATCCAAGCGAGGATCTCGATCATCTTTAAAGGACTCATCACGCCACTCTAGGCCGACCACAATTCCAACCGGACCTGCGGGTAAAGACATGATTTCCGCATTTGAGAACTTCACATCAAAGGTAGTCAGCTCAGTTTCAGATTTGCGATACACATCGACCAAAGTACGCTCGATGTTGCTCTCTTTTAGGCCCCCGGTGAATGGGTTGTAACCCGCAGGCGTTGGATCGTTTAACGCCTCCTGCATCAAGGTATTCGACACGCGGTTGTGGGTAATATCGTCTTTAGTCGCGCGCGACCATGAGACCGCCGTCTCCCAATCCCATTGCCCTGCTGACCCTCTAAAACCTTGCAAGAATCGATAGGTATCACCATCGTTATCGATAATACGGGGCACCTCCGCAAAGCGGTAATTATCTAACACCACGTCTAAACCCTCAGCGGGCAAACCATCACCGACGATGGCATCAGGCAAGCGATTCGGGGAACCGACAGCACCCAATGGGTTGTAGTAAGAGTTCTTACTCAGCACCAGCTCTGAGGTTGAAAAACTCGCCGCGGAGTGACGAATCAAATTCGATTCAGACCGATAGGCAAGTAACTCAGTGAAACTCTCCACGCCATTACTCAGTTCATGATTAATGTTTACAAACAAGCTCATGCGATCCAGCTCAGAGGCAATATCTCGCCCCGTACCATGAGCCGAATTGTAATTGTGACGCACCGTTCCTTGACCGTCTTCGTGACCACACACGACATCGTTTATCGCGTAGTCGCAGCGCGCGTCGCCCAATGGGTAGACTTCAAACTCACCCGCGTTATCAACGACATCGTTCTGTCGCAAACTATTGCTAGACGATACACTAGGTACAATATCGAACTGACCGAACAAGGAGTTCGCCGTATCGTTGCGCCAGGCACTATTGCCGTACCAGGGCGAGTTAACCGGCACACGATCAGAGAAATCAGAATTCGCCCAACGAGGATCATCGGTTGAACTTACACGATCACGGGTGTAGTAATTAAAAAAGACGCCAACGTTCGTTTTGCCCTGATTAAAGGATTTTCCCCATTCGGCTGTCACGTTTTGACGACTGCCAGGCAAACTATCAAACTCGGTGTGCTTGAAGCGGATATTAAAACCTTCAAAATCGTTCTTAAGCACGGTGTTCACCACACCGGCAACCGCATCCGCACCGTAAATTGCCGATGCACCATCGCGCAGCACTTCCACCCGCTCTATGCCCCATACGGGCAGGATTTGTGAATTCACCGAGTTAACGGGTATAAAACTGCCGCCAACTTCCTCCGTTTGGTAGGTTGCCGAGTTCACCAAACGACGTCCGTTCAGCAACACGAGGGTATTACCAGTCCCTAAGTTACGTAAGTTGAAAGCACCTACGTCGCCACGAGCCGAGTTTACCCCCCCAGAGATATTCTCCGCCTCATTGACAAAGTTTTGGCCGTTTTCTGGGATCAACTGCAGAAGCTCATCACCCGAATCAACCCCCATGACTTCAATGTCATCTGCACTCACCACGGTCACCGCCAGCGCTTCAGTAATACTCGCCCCTTTGATTTGAGATCCAACTACAACGATCTCTTCTAAGGCTTGCTGAGCTTGCCCCTCTGCGTCTTGAGCGGAGGCATAGAACGGCGTAACCGCTAAAACCGTACTACTTGTCACAGGTAGCACCCAGCGGTGCAAAGCCCTATTTATTGCGTAAGCCATCTTATTCTTCATGCTGCTTCTCCATTGCTGTTGTATTGGAACGCTAAGCCCCTAAGACAAAGACGCACAACCGAAGAAAAACCACCAAACCATTTTGAGAAGAAACTTATTTGTGGCAGAAGAAAACACTGATCGAACACACACTGTCGCTCACTAACAACGCCGTCAGCAGACAAGATCCTTCGCGATTAAGGTGAGCCAAAACTTCGACGAATCGGCAAATACAGTGCGATAGAGCCGCACTGACCGAGGAATCAGACAAAGAATCTAAGACGACAAAGCATACTGAAAGCGTGAAACTAAGGTAACCTTTGGGACTTATTGATCTCGGCTGTTTGCCGATCAAGCCGAGCGGCCAGGTACCGCCGGCAAAATTTCATACCGTTGGAAATATGGTTTTCAACCGTATTGACACTGACACCAAGTTTTTCAGCAATCTCTTTTTGAGAGTAGCCATCGATTTTACGAAACACGAACACATTGCGACACACAGGGGGTAGCTCATTAATCGCCTCTAGTAGTAAGGCTTCTGACTCCTGACACGCATGAATCTCTGCAAGATCAGTCTCCATCCGCGCCTCCTCCAAGGGCCCCAATAGATGGATAGCGTCGCGATGCACCTTGTCATGACGTAATCGACTAATGCCAAGATTTCGTGCGGTACGAAACCAATACGGCTTCTGAGCCTCTTTATCGATGCTGTACAGGCAAGACCAAACCTTTAAACTGGCCTCTTGCAACACCTCTTCCGCCTCAGCAAGGGGCAACATGCCGCACAAAGCACGCAACAAGGTGCCGCTGTGCTCGGTAACAAGCTGCTCAAAACGTGTCTCTAGATCCTTATGATGAGGGTTCATCACACTGCCCAAGGGTTTATTTTTTTTCCACCCTACCAGAGACTTTTGGCAAAGCCAAATTTTGACCGTGCAAAGCGCCGTGATACTGACCCCGCTCTATCACGGTTTCGCCTGCAAGAAACAACCATCGCACACCTTGGGTTATTTGATCCCAATCTTGAAATGTTGCCACGTCGCGATAAAGCTCCGGATCGAACACCACAACATCACTGACAAACCCTTCTTTTAGGACTCCTCGGTCCTTCAGGCCCAAAATCTGCGCGGAAAGTGCCGAACTGCGCTGGACAAATTCGGCAAGTGAGAGCGTACCTTGTTCACGCACATACTGATTATATTTGCGCGGAAAACTGGCGTACTTGCGCGGATGCCCGTCGGTTCCATCCGACGACGTCGCTACCCAAGGCCGGCGCATAAAATGGGCTACATCCTTTTCCGACATATTAAAAGACACCACTCTGGGCGGCGCCTCTTGTAACAATTTCAGTGCAGCCTGAGCTTCGGTCATGTCCCATTTTTGAGCGACTTCACTCAGTCTAAGTCCTTCTATTACTGGGTCATCCGTCCCGACAAGCATGAGCATTTGACCGCCACCGCGACGCGCAATCCCTTGCTCTAAATCCGCCAGCACTGCGCCTTTATTTTCCGCATCAAGCAAACGCGTCAGCCACTGAGACCTCGAGCCAGAAAGCCATTCGGCCGACAAAATCGCATTTTTCAGTTGCGTGGATGACGCTACCCAAGGGTATTGATCCGCGGAAATATTGATCCCTTCTTTTTGAGCCCTCTCTATGAGCTCAATGGCTCTTGTACTGCCCCCCCATACGTCACGACCCAACACTTTGATATGAGCAATGTGGATTGCAGCACCCGATTGACGTCCAATTTCGATCATCTCTTCTATTGCCGCAAAAACCCCCAATCCGCGAGAACTTTCAGAGCGAATGTGCGCTTCACAAATCCTATCCCAGGCCGCAGCAATTCGACACAGTCTCACCACCTCGGAGGTAGGAGCGTAATTGCCCGGCGTATAAAAAAGTCCTAGCGACAAGCCTGCAGCACCCTGCTCAAACGCTGCGACCAACTGCGCCTCCATCACCTGAAGCTCGGACTCCGTCGCCGCGCGATTTTCGTTGCCCATAATGGCGCGTCGCAAGGCTCCATGACCCACAAACTGAACCACATTTGTGCCCGTTCCGTTAATACTGAGCTGCTCAAAACGTTCAGCAATATTGATCGTTCCGTCGCCGTCATTACCGATCGCAAGCGTGGTGACTCCCTGAGTTAAGTAATTAAGCACATGGTTGTTGTCCTTGCTTAACAAGTCGCCTCTAGCGTGCGTGTGAGGATCGATGAATCCGGGCGCAACAATCAGTCCGCTCACGTCAATCACGCGTTGAGCATCGGGCAAAGTTTGGTCGTTAGCAAACAGCCGCAAATGTCCATTCACAGAGCCCACCGCACGACTTTGCTCGGGACCACCGCTTCCGTCGACAACCCGACCATTCACGAGCAGCCAATCCAGTGTTTCCCTGGATGCCGCGATAGATGGCCAAGCGTTGATTCCCAACAATAAAGCGATGAGTAAGTTTTGCCATGCGCGCTTATTCATACCAGGGATCCTCATTGAGCCAAGCCTGCATAAAGCTTACTGCTGACCGCCGAGCATACTCTTGAATACGCGAAATGGGCGCGTCGTCCCCAATTTCATAGGTCGTTGCCGGAATGCCGTAGGTCTCAAAAAAATACGATTTAGACGTCGGGCTGTCGGGGTTATGAGCGCTTTTGCGGTTGAGCTCAAAATCCGGCTCTATGTTTCGCATGGAACGCTCAAAAGCTACGAGCCACGCGCGAGTCATCGCTGAACGCACGGTATAGTCACTGTCTTTCTGCGTGTAAAACACATCGTACCAAGTCGAATGGAAATCTAGCATATACCCAGGCTTCAAACTTTTGGTCGTCACCAACCGGGCAATATCCTGGCTCACGTGCTTAGGCTCTGGCTGCTCAAAAGGTCCCCAATCACGATTTAAATCTTTCCCGCCAAGATTGTGCCGCCAGTGACCACGCTGAACTCCATCGCGGTTAATGAACGGATAGACGACCACGCCAACCCGCGCTAAAAATTGCTTAGAGAGCTCGTCTTCGGCAAACAAACGATCAACGAAGGCCATCATAGCAATGGCGCCCGTGGTCTCAGGGGGATGTTGACGACCCAGCACAATCAAGAGTTCGTGTTGCTCTTCAAGTGCAAGCAAACGCGGCAAATCCCGACCCTCCAGGCTTTCCCCAACAACGGAATACTCAATGCCCGCTCTGTCTATTAAATCATCCCACCACTGTTTATAAGCCTGTATCCCCAGCAAAGGCTGGGCTGCAACCCAGGTCACACCCGCCTCAATCGGCACTGAAAAGGCGGCAGACGATTTATCATCATCGACGATCAAGCGATTTAGCGGATACTCCATCCAGTGGACGCCATCCGAACTCAATTTTGGAGTATAGCGATGCGTCCCATCCTGGTACTCCAACTTAACATCGACACGATCCAAGCCTTCTGCTTCGACCTTGAACGCGTACCAAGGGCTATTATTAATCGGCGTATTTTCCGGCTTTATGGTCAATCGCACTGCCTGCATGCCCGCCTGCTCGCAAGCTGCGGCAGCGCCTCCTTCGAAATCAATAGTGATCTTGAAACCAGTCAATTCGCACAAGGCATCAGCGAAAGCTGAGGTCGACCCTAAGAGCGTAATCAGCGCCAATACGGCTAATCGTAAATTCATGAGTTTCCCCTTTTTACCTTAAGACGTTATAAACTTTGGGTCCCACTAGTACAAGCACCCAAAAACTAGTGGAAAAAGTGTCTTCGAACGTATTGGAAAGGTCGCCACCAGAAAGGATTTAACCATGTCAAAAGCGCTCTCGATCGCGGTCATCGAAGGGGACGGAATCGGCAAAGAGGTCATTCCTGCCGCGCTTAAGGTCCTTAGAGTCGCCGCGAGCCTCTACGGTTTCGAACTTACCACAGATTCAAAACCCTGGGGAGGTTGCGATTACTACGCCAAAACAGGCACCATGATGCCCGGCGATTGGAAACAAGATCTAGAGGATTACGACGCTATTTTGTTGGGTGCTGTAGGTTGGCCTGCAATCGTGCCAGACCACATTTCATTGTGGGGGTCTTTGCTAAAGATACGCCGAGAATTCGACCAATACGTCAATTTACGACCGGTGAAGCTATTTGATGGTGTACCTTGCCCGCTTGCCAACAAAACCAGTAAAGACATCGATTTTTGGATTGTCCGCGAAAACACTGAGGGGGAATACACCGACATAGGCGGCATAATGTTTGCCGGCACAGAACGCGAACTCGTTTTGCAGCAAAGTGTTCATACCCGCTATGGTTCTGATCGAGTGCTTCGCTACGCCCTGCAACTGGCAGAGCAAAGCCAGCGCAAGCATCTCACGGTAGCGACCAAATCTAACGGACTCGCGGTTAGCATGCCTTGGTGGGACGAACGCGCCAAGACCCTGGCCAAGGAACACCCGAGGGTAAGCATCGACACTCAACATATTGACGCCTTATGCGCACGCTTTGTTCTCGCACCGGAAAAGCTCAACGTCGTGGTAGGTCCCAACTTGTTTGGCGACATACTGTCTGATTTAGGCCCAGCCTGCGCAGGCACGTTGGGGATTGCACCCTCCGCGAACCTAAATCCTGAAGGTCACTTTCCGTCTTTATTTGAACCTGTGCACGGCTCCGCGCCCGACATCGCTGGCCAAAATGTCGCCAACCCTATCGGGGCAATTTGGTCCGCTGCAATGCTATTAGAGTACAGCCGCAACACCACTGCAACACACCACCTCGCGGCCGCCCGTATTATGGGCGCGATCAAAGCGACTCTTGCCGGCGAGACATTAACGCGAGATCTCGGCGGCTGTGCCTCAACGACAGAACTTACCGATGCCTTAGTTTCGCACCTCAAGTCCTTGTCCCAGTCCTGAGACTTTGACGCAGCTCCATCTAGCACAGACGCTCAGCTTAAGCCGTCAAACTCAGGAAAAGTCCATAGGCACTGCCCAGCAGACACACCACAGTGGCCAACAAACCGATACTGAATCCAATTTCACGCTTACTCGGGTCTTTGTAGTAACCCAAAGCATACAACACACGACCCACGGGATAGAACGCACCCACGCAAGCCGCGTACAAGTCCGAGACGGTAAGCGCATACAGCCACACTGCCGGCAAAAACAAGAGCAAGCCCTCTATCGTATTTAAATGCACTCTGACCGCCCAAACAAAGGGTTCTGGCCCCGTCATTTCAGGGACCTTGACACCATGTTTGCCACGCGCCACACCCACCATAGCGGTTACCCAAAACAAAACAAACAAGCACAGCAGAGTGACCAAACCCGTCAGTGGATACGCAAACATCTTTTAGCCCTTTTATTGTTGAAAGATGACATAGAGTGCAACTATCGCGACCCCAAAAGCAAGCGTCTTTCATCACAATTCACTCGAGTCATTTCATACTCTGTCGTTTCTGCTAAACTGCGACTCAACGGTTAGCATCCTATCAAACAAAGACGCAAATATGCCTAGCCAATCGTAATAGATCGTCTAATTCAGGGAGATCGCAGTTCCATGTTAGTGGCAGCCTTAGCGCTAGTTTTGGTATTGATTGCTCTGTTGATCTACCTAATTACGGCCCGCACTTCGCGAGAATCGGCTGCGCGCACAAAAGCGAACGCCAAACGAAAACAGGTTAAACCCAAAGCCTCAAATCGGATCTCAGGCGGCGTATTCGAAGTCGGTGGGCGCAAGTCGGACACACCCCCCACTCCACCGCCGGCAGTCCCGCCAGAACTGCAGGACTTTACGCTGTTCACGGTCGACAATCTCGAACTCGCCGAACGGCGGGCGATTCAAGCAATCTGCGAGGCGATGCCACCACCTCATCCCATCCAAACGCAGCTCGTGGGTGGCCTAGACACCCCGGAAGAGCTCAAGGAAACCGTTGTTCTTGATGCTGGCCTCACCGCGGCCGTTTTAAGAACCGTTAATTCAGCGGCTTTCAGTCTAGCCTCGCCAATTACTAGCGTGCAGCATGCCATTACCTATCTTGGCGTCACCGCAGTGAAGGGCCTTGTGACTCAGGCAGCATTCGCGGAACGAGCTCCGTCAGGCTCTCCACAACAACAAGCCGCCTTAGATAAAATTTGGAAAGCTGCTCGATACTCTGGTGCTTTTGCCCAAATGATCGGACAAGAATTTGCACTGCCCAGATTGTCAGTCGTGGCGACAAGTGCACTGTTGGCCAATCTGGGTGAAGTCGCCCTAACGACCAACTCATTCGACTCACTCCAAGATTTGGACGACAACGACTCGCTCTTGACGAGAGCCAAACAACACCAATCCAGATTCGGGTTCAACAGCTTCCTAGTGGGCAGTGCACTCGCGAAACACTGGGGCCTTCCCCCAGAACTTGTGCTGTCTATCGCATCCTCGGGTCTGATATTGACTACCACACCTCAAGCCTATCCATTACCCAAAGAAACCCTGCACCAAAATCTGATTATCTACACCGCCTGTCGCATTGGTGACGCCATTGCCTATCGCAGGATTGAGGATATCGATGCTTTTGGCATTGATGACGACAGCAACAGCGACTTATTTTTTTGGCGTCAATACCTTGCAGTGAGCGGCTTGTCTCGTATTAACGATCTATTCAACGACGCAGGTTTCAAACGTAAAGCAAACCGCTTAATCAACACCTTGGGGTAGCTCGTCAAACTGGAGCTGCCGTCGCTGCGACAGCCCCAGGTCAGAGCCGTCAAGCTGCGGTTTCTTCAATCCCCAGAGTGTCTAGCGCCAGCTTCTTTGCCGTCTTGTAATCGGCTTTGCCATTCACCGCCCGAGGGACGGTATCTACCCAGACGTAATGCCTTGGCGCTTTATAGTCAGCAATAAGGCCTCGCACATGGGCTTTAAGCTCAGTAGCGTCTTGAGCACCGGCAGGAGCCGAATACACCGCGGTTACCGCCTGGCCAAATTTGTCATCAGGTACCCCAACGACTAAACAATCATAGACCTTGCCATGGGCTTTCATCGCCTCTTCGACCTCTTCGGGGTATATTTTTTCACCACCACTGTTAATACAAATAGACCCGCGACCAATCAAGGTGATGGTGCCGTCCTCCTCCACCGTCGCATAATCCCCTGGCACTGAGTAACGAACACCATCAAATTCTTTAAAGGTCGCGGCACTTTTTACTGGATCTTTGTAATAACCAACCGGTACCAGAGCCGCACTGCATACCAAACCCATTTCCCCCGAGCCCGGCGTCACTGGGGTGCCATCTTCTTTAATTACCTTGGCAAACGGCGACAGTTCAAATTTAGCGGTTTTATAGCTGTTAACGTTCTCGCGGTTGGTAATACTGGTGGCAAAACTGCCCTCAGATGCCCCCATGCTGTCGACAATATTGGCGTCCATATGACGCAACAAACCTTGTTTGACCGCCGCCGAGAACATGACCCCAGAGGAACCTATCAACCGCACCGAACTTAACTCCATGGGCGAGCCATCCGAATCCGCCTGATCCAAAGCGTCAACGATTGGCTTAGCAAACGCATCTCCCACAATAACCAATTCCTGTACGCGCTCGCGCTCAACCAAACGCATAAGGGCCGTAGCATCGAAGGTCTGGTTGTAATACAGAACCGCGGCGGCGCCCAATGATTGTGGTATGAATACGCCAATCCACATCCCCGTGCCATGCATGAGAGGGCATGCAGGCAAGCTTCGCGATAGTGCTCCTTGCTCGGCAAAGGCTTTAATACTGGGCACCAAATCGGCGGGTGTTTCAGGTGGAGGCAAAGCTCTAAATGTGCAGGCCATGGTCGCTAACACTTTCGCAAACCCACCCTGCTCGTACATAACACCTTTTGGATTACCCGTTGTACCGCCTGTGTAGAGCATGTAAATATCGCTGGCATCGCGTTCAATGCGGGGCATTGGCGATCCTGCAATGGCGCTTTCAAAACTTATGGCTCTGGATAAAGCGGGCGCCCCAGTTGGATCGATTTCCACGAAGACTTTCACGTCCGGGATGTCATTAAGAATGGCTTCAAGTCTCGACGCAAAAGCCGATTCGTACACCACTGCCTCAGCATCACTATTGTCAATAATGTAAGCGAGCTCTGTTTCCAAATAACGGTAATTGACATTCACTGGACACAAACGCGCTTTTAAGGCGCCGAACTGAGCGATCAGATACTCAGCGCGATTATAGGAATAAATAGCGACTTTGGACCCTGGGTCTAAACCGGCGTCAACAAAGGTTTGTGCCATACGTGCCGCAGCTTGCTCGTATTCTTGCCAGCTTAAATTAAACGTATCGCTGATGATGGCGGGCTCGGCTGGGATGGTATCGGCAACGACCTCCCAAACATTGGCTAAGTTCCAAACGCTTCCTGAATTCATGGTGACCTCTTATTGTTGTTCACTGCGGACGGTAGGGTTCGACAGAATACCAAACCGATCCGCGATGGGTAGGTCAAGACTAGACGTCTTGACGGTCTATTTCAACGGGGGAAGAGATCGATATCCCCTAGGAGGAGGCGCAACGAGAGGCTCTGGCACACGTAGTGGACGCGCTTGAAGGCGAAGTCTGCGAGGTATTTAAATGGCGGAGCGGACGGGACTCGTAGACACACTGGCAAAACCCGCTTTTATGCTGAATCTAAGTTCTTTTTGTCGTAAATTATTGTCGTAAAGAGGGCTACCCATGGCTAATCGACTGTACTTACGGGGATCAACTTATTGGGCGCAGTTGCCAGTTCCACCCGATGTTCAGCACATATTTAAAAAGAGCAACTTTCAGAAAACGACTCGTTGCAAGGACAAAAGAAACGCAAGCATTCAAGCAGCGTTGATGATTGCTGAATGGCAAC
>JALRFH010000081.1 GCA_023253715.1 Halieaceae bacterium | reverse complement strand
GTTCACAACCGTTGCCGATTCGGCGGCTTTTAACAAGGGCAGGCAAAGCTGAGTCAGCGCGTAAACCGAGGTTAAGTTAATGCCCAAGGTGTGTTCAAAGCGTGATTTGGTCACTTCGGTCATAGGGCCGTAGCCTTTGCCCGGTGCTCCAGCGTTGTTAACAAGGATGTCGAGTTTGCCGTAGCGCTCGGTCACTTGGTCGACCAAGGCTTGAAGCTGTTCCTCTTTGGTGACATCACATGAAATTGCAGTCGCCTCGACACCAAATTCTCGCGCTTTGGCAGCAACTTTTTCCAAGTCGTCTTGGCTGCGAGCGACACAAACGACGTTGGCGCCCATTTCAGCAAAGGCTAGCGTTATGCCCTCGCCAATACCTTTGCCCGCGCCTGTGATCAAGGCGGTTTTACCTGTTAATTTAAAGGCATCTAATATCATGGTTTTATCTTTTCCTTATCGCGGCGCTAAAGCCTCGGCCAAAAATACAGCGGTTTCTTGCAGTGTTTTATCCAGCTCTTTCGGGTCTCCAGACAACCAGTTAAGTAATCCGTATAGATAACCGCCTACTAAAATTTGTACTTGTAACTCGATCGAAAACTTGGTGTCGATATCACCCTCTTGCCGCCCCTTTGTTACTAAGGTGGCCATGGCTTCGTTCAGTATCGACATCCTCGACGTCTCCACTGTCGGGCAACCTAAATCACTCATGCCCTCGATAAGAAGCAATTTGGTCATCTCGGGCCAACGCTGTATGTGCTGGCCAGATTGCTTCATTAAAAGCTTTAGGCGGTCCTGGGTCGAGCTACCTGTTGTTACAGAATGCAGGATGTAAGAGACGAATTCTTCGTCCATACGCGTCATAAGCTCGCGCAGAACTTCTTGTTTACTCGTGAAGTAGTTAAAAAAGGTTGGCCGCGAGACATTGGCAGCTTTAGCGATAGCCTCGATCGTAGTGTCTTGGACGCCTAAATTCACAAACAGATGACTGGCGACGTCGAAAATACGGCGCCGAGTGTCAAGTTTTTTGCGTTCACGCAAGGGCAGTGCAACTGCGTTTGCCATGGTTAAGTCGTCCCTTTGTACTATGCTTCAAGTCTTGCAACTTACTTTAAAAGTTATACTATGGTTAAAAATTATACCAGAGTAAAATTTTTTCGTGTCATTAAGACTAATAGGAATGAACTATGGGCTTACTAGAAAATAAAATTGGCTTGGTGACCGGTGCCGGTGGTGGTATTGGTCGCGCTATAGCTGAAGCCTTTGCGCGCGAAGGCGCTAAAGTGGTTGTGGCTGATTTTAATGCCGAGACTGCCGCAGAAACCGTTGAGTTAATTAAAACGGCTGGCGGTGAGGCGGTAATATCTATCGCGGATGTGAGTGACGAAGACGCGGTAAAAGCTATGGTGAACACGGCTGTTACCGAATTTGGCGGCTTGGACATCGCTTGCAATAGCGCAGCCTTAAGCCGAGGCGCTGGCCCGATTCATCAGTTTGAGCGCAAAGTCTTCGACGATACCCTAACCATGTGTTTAACCAATACTTGGCTGTGCATGAAATACGAACTCGAGGTCATGCTGGCGGCGGGTAAGGGTAGTATCGTCAATATTTCGTCGAACTCGTCCTTAAAAGGTCAGCCTTACAACACGGCTTATGCTGCGGCGAAAAGTGGCGTGAATATTTTGACCAAAAGTTCGGCAGCTGAATACGGGGCCCAGGGTATTCGTATTAATGCGGTATCCCCTGGGGTGATTCGTACCCCAGGGGTGGAAAAGTATTTTGAAGAACAACCCAAAATTGCAGAGGGTCTAAAACGCTCTGCGGTGATGGGACGTATTGGTGAGCCGAATGAAATTGCTGAAGCGGTTGTATTTTTGTGTTCGGATCGAGCCTCGTTTATCACCGGTCAGTTGTTATCTGTTGACGGCGGCGGCGCCGTCAAATAAGAAAGGAGAAACGTATGAGTGTTACTAACGAAAAACGCACAGTTGAGATTCCATTACCGATGCCCTATGGCTGGTTTCATGTGGCCTTCTCGAAAGATATTGGCCCTGGCGAATCGAAGCCCGTATTCTATTTTGATCAGGACTTAGTTATTTTTAGAACAGAGTCCGGTGAAGCCAAAGTCGTCGATGCCTATTGTCCGCACATGGGCGCACATTTGGGCTACGGTATTCGCGAGCAAATGGGCAAGGGTGCACAGGTCATTGGTGATAGCATTGCCTGTCCTTTCCACGGCTGGCAGTTTAACGGTGAAGGCCAATGTACGCACATTCCTTACGCCACCAATATGCCGCCCAAAATTGCGCGTGGCGAGCCAGTATTAAAAGCCTGGCGTGTTCGTGAGATGAATGGCTCGATCATTGTTTGGTATCACCCACAGGATATCGAGCCCATGTTTGAGCCCGAATTAGTACCTGAGCTCGCTGACCACCCAGAAGATTGGGCTGAACCTATTATTCACGAGTGGCAAATTGGTACCCACATGCAAGAAATGGGTGAGAACGCAGTCGATCCGGCACACTTCATGTTTGTGCATGGCACCAACGATATCCCCGATGCAGAAGTATTGGATTTTGATGGTCACAAGCGTCGCGGGTTTTTGAAAACTCGTCAGCCAACACCTCGCGGCGAGATTGAAGGCTCGATTGAAAATGCCAATGTAGGTCCGGGGTTGAGCGTGGTGCGCTTTAAAGGCTTAGTTGAAACCATTTTGGTCGCTACGGTAAGCCCGGTTACCTCTGAAATCACCCGAGCACACTACGCTTTTTATCAGCGTCAAGAAGATGTGGACGGACCAAAAGGAAAAATGGGGCGAGCCTTGATCGCGAACATTCACCAGCAAATGGAAGAGGATCGTGTGATTTGGGATCGCAAGAAATATTTCGAGCGACCTTTACTCTGTGACGGCGATGGTCCTTTCGCGAAATTTCGCCGCTGGTACGGTCAGTTTTTAGTTGAGTGATGCTGAGATAGTGCCTCGCACTTTTTGAGCGGCCGTAAACGTCAAAAAGCCACAACCCTCGCGGGCTGTGGCTTTTTTGTTGGTGCTTGGTGACGAATTGTCAGGTCTTGCGCTTATAAATCGCTAGCAGCTGTTAGCCCATGTAAGCCTGACCACCGTCGACCGCAATACTTTGTCCGCTCACGTAACGACTTTGATCCGAGCAAAGCATCGCAACAAATTCACCAATGTCCTCTTCACACTCACCAATACGACCCATAGGAATGGTTTTTACGAATGCGGCGGCTTCTTCGGGGCGATTTTCGGTCCACCAGGCCAGGGCGGGTGATTTCGCGTGCGGCAAAATGCAATTAGCACGGATGTTGTGTTTGCCCCATTCGCTCGCGGCTGTGCGTGTTAATGCGCGAATGGCTTCTTTTTCGGCTGCATACAAGCCATAGTTGCTCATATCCCAGCGTTTGGCGGCAGAGCTCGCCATGTTCACGATAGAGCCACCGTTGGCTTTAAGGTGAGGGTAGGCGGCCTGCATCATCAACAAGGTGGCGGTTGGGCCTGTCACCATCGCGCGATTGATTTCCTCAAGCTCGAGTGCAACCAAGGGTTTAATGGTTGCACTAACCGCGTTATTCACCAAGATGTCGAGTCGCCCAAACCGGCTAATGGTTTGCTCTACAACACCGGGAAGTTGGTCAAGGTTACTGATATCACATTCGATTGCCAGCGCCTCTTCACCAAAACGCTCGTGTATCTTCGCTACGGTATCTTCACACTTTGAAAGCGTGCGACCGACAGCGACCACTTTGACGCCGCGTTTGGCTAGTGAAAATGCGATGCCCTGGCCAATACCTTGCCCTGCGCCCGTAATGATGGCGACTTTGCCTGCGAGTCCGTCTGTCATGGTGTGCTCCTATTTGATTTTGTATTCGCTTAAGTGGATGACGTTAATGGTGTCCTGCTGAATGAACCGTGCGCAACTTTCCATCATGCAGTCGATGTTATGTTTAAGCTTAGCTGGGTCATCGACGGCATCGAAAAATGCTTCTGGAGACGTCGCTGCCTCGATGGGGAAGTGTTCTTCCACTAAGGCATCGAAGCCACGGTTTTGACCCTCGACCGCTAAGTTTTGGAAGTAGCCAAAAGTACTTTGCGTGTCGATCGCGATTTGAGTGTGGCTGTCGCGCCAGATCGTAATGAACTGTTCTCGGCTAATGTCAGATCTTTGCTGAAACGTGCAGAGTTGTACCGTTCCAGACGTGCGTTGGCCTATTTGCCAATCGGGTCTAAGGACCAAGCGTGTGTCGAAAATCGTAGCTATCGCACCTGTGAACAAGGTCTCAAGTTCGGTTTTAAGTACGAAGGCTTGGCTTTCTTCAAGGTTGTCTAGGCAGATACATGCTTTGGGCAGCGGTGGTTTGGCACATTGCTGGTAAGCAGCTGCGACTGCGGAGTCCTCGTCGTCGACTAGTAGTCTTACTTCCGCCCCGTCGGGTAGTTTTTGCAAAACGGGTTGCAGGGCTTCCTGTAACGCGACTTTCGATGCCTCGGCATCAAAGATTAAACATCGAATGCTGATCATCTTACAGGCCCAGTGCCAAAGCATAGCGATGGCGGTGGTACTGTGCGTCACCGAATAGCTGATTGCACACTCTAGAGCGCTTTAGATACAAACCGATATCAAGTTCATCGGTAATACCCATGCCGCCGTGCATTTGTACAGCTTCGTTGCTAAGGTGCTGATAGCATTCGTTGGCCAGCGCTTTGGTTTGGCTGGCTGCCTTATGGATATCTTTGCCCGCGTCTAAACGTGTAAAGGCGCTCAGCAGCGCGCTTTTTGCGAGCTCCAGCTGGCAATACATCTCGGCACAACGGTGTTGTAGCGCTTGGAACGTCGCCAATTTTACGTCGAACTGTTCGCGATCATTCAGATGCATAACGGTGCGTTCGATCAGCGATTCCGCACCGCCGATCATTTCTGCCGCAATGGCAAGTGTCGCAATATCAAGTGCTTTTTTAATGGCGGTATCAACATCGGCGCCTTCGCCAAGTAATCGATCTGAGTCGATGCTTAATGCGTTGATGCTAAGATCGCTGTACTTGCGCCCATCCATTAAAGGATAGCGTTCTTGAGAGATCGAAGGGTCCTTGGCATCGAGCACTGCCGCACATAGCGCGCCCTCTGCATCGCTGGCGACGACAATGATGAGGTCAGCTTCTTGTGCATCAAGTACGAGAGTTTTGTTTGCCTTGAGTTGGCCGTCGATCAACGTACTTTCAAGCGATTCAAGCTTGTAGTGACGACCCTCTTGCACGGCGACAGTCGCGGTGATTTGTCCTGAGCTTAATAAGGGTAGCCATCGCGCCTTTTGCGCCTCGCTGCCGGCTAGCTCGATCATGGAGCTAGCGGCAGCCACGGATGATAT
>JALRFH010000001.1 GCA_023253715.1 Halieaceae bacterium | reverse complement strand
AGATGGTGACCCGACTAATATGTACCTACTTTGCCCGATGGAATGTCGCGAAGATAACAAAGTACGTACTGCTATCGAACAAATTATTTGCCGTGACGACAACCCCATTAAGAACGTTGACTATATCGATGTACGGGAGTCCATGGGTAACGGAGGCGGGCCCGCATGCTTGCGCCTGCGGGTCGTGCTTACAAATGCCGAGCTCGCTGCTGTGAATTCAGCGTTTTTGCTGACTGTAGAAAAAATTGAAGCATTGCAAAGCTGGGTGAGAACACACTACCGGGAGACACTCATCGTTGATGATCTGGTGTCGCCCACCTTCGCCGATGAGTGTCGAACTGCGGCAGATGCCTTAGAAGTGATGATGGGTACCAGCATCTATTCTTGGTGATGTGGGAGGTTGGTACCCAAGCTGATTCGTAAAATAGTCGGGTACCGATACCAGACTCAGGGTTTTCGAAAAGTATGGAGGTCGTATTCGTATGAATAATCTCGCGTCGACAGGCGCTGTTTTGTTTCTTGGGTAGACGGGCCAAGCGGTCACAGCCGCTGAAAATAAAAAAGGTTCATCCTCGTGAACTGACCCCCAATAGTTGGACAAACCAACATCGGGGGGCAGTTCTTTATAACGAAATATTCCTCAGACGATAAACGTAAAATTATTGATTACCATCTTGCGGCAGGAGCTGGAGCTTGCTTCGGTTTTGGAGTTCGGAGCAATCGCTTGGTTCTCGAGCGCATTGCGCGCCGGATTACTGCGTTCAAATACTGCAAAAACAATGCTTAATCGAATAGCCGCTCTCGTCTTTATCGGCTTAGCAATGCGTCCGATTTTGGTTGAGTTGTAAGGCTTAGCTACTAGCCGGTGGCAGCTTGGCCAGTAGCGGGACGCTCAAAGTGAGCATCCGGCAAGGCTGTGCAGGGCTCAAGCCCACCTGAGTGGGCTACACCGTCTTTTTGCCACTCAGATAGGGTGCGTTCTCTTGAGTCGTTCACCTTCTACCCAGCAGGCATGTGTTCCCGATTGAATGCGTTCGGGCAGTATGATTTGGCACAGGGGGCCATTGGCGAGAGCCTGAGCGTCAAATATCGCGGCCTCAGAACGATCGAGCACTACATCTTGAATGAAGACGATCAGGTATCCGTCATCTTCAAATTGACTATTAATGCGAGGAGCAAAGTGCACCTCGCCACCGTAGCGCCCTTCACCGTATTCATATCGCGTGTGCACCCCTGTTTGAAGATCAAATTTTTTGATGCCATTCATATTCCATGTGCCCGCTTCAAACAGGCTGGCGTATATATAGCGGTAAGGGTAGCCTTTGCGATCGTTGCGGCAGACCGGAAACTCGCAAATTTCCTGGTCAATAAATCCCTCAATTGTCGTGCCGTTTTTTAGGTTGAAACGCCATCGGTACAAACGAGTTTTGGTCCTGTGTTTATCCAAATGAGCCATGATGCGCTCGTAGGGATTATCGCTGTGCTCTCCTACCCCGGGGCCCTGAGGTTCAAACGACACACAACCGTCCATTATGATTTCGTCTCCCTCCTCGTAATAATTGGCTGTGTGCAAAATAAAACACGATTTCGCCTCAAACCATTGGATATCGCTTCTTTGATCGGAACGAGAAAAGACGCCAAAACGGGAAGGCTTGTCTGCATAAAACTGCAGTTTGCGCTGTCCCTGTTTTCGCAAATCCGGATCAAAATAGAGCGGCAAATCGTGAATGATCAGATAGTTTTCCGTCATTCCTAGATCGTGTGGCCAGCGAGGAAAATCAAACTTAATGGATCGGTACGATGCTAAGTTGCCGTTTGAGTCGACCGTCCCAACGTTGATAGACGGTGGTTCTTCAGGGTAATTCTGGAAGACCATTTCGTTGGTACGATAATCAACCTTGAACTCACCTGCTATGCCCGCGTAGCCCACGGCTTTTGCTAAAACTGGGTCTGGTCCCAAGTTTTCAAGTGTAACCGGATCCATACGCCAAGGTTCGCTGCCCTGACTCATGGTGACCAGTAAACTGCCGTTATGGTAAATGACATCGGTGCCCGCGTTGTCCTTCATTGCCCCCATGGCCCCCCAGCCTCTGTACGAGAAGCGTTCGGGTTCTAAAACCCCAGGCCATAGAGCTCTCCCTGCAGCTTTTTCAGCTAAAAACCCCGTGGTGTGAACAAAGCGATTACGGTACTGCATTTTACCGTCGCAGAAATAGGCACTGTGTATCATGCCATCGCCATCGAATGGATGGTAAATACCGATAGGTTCGTGGACCTGATTGTGGGTATTGCGGGCATAGACTCCCCACAAATCGTTAGGAATTGTTCCTATAACTTCTAGGGTGTCCGTGTCAGCGTCGTATTCCCGAGCATTCGGCTTGAACAAGCCTTGTAAAAAAGGATTGTCATTATCGGGGCTGATGGTGATTTTCTCTTCGTTAATGATTTTCAACATGGTATACCGGTACTCCGTCTCGAATCCGCTGTGAATACACGGATGAAAGTTTGGTTAGAATGATGATGGACATGGGTACTGCGATACCGCCCAGTATCATTAGTGAGCTTCCGACCTGTGCATCATTTTGAAAAATATTGTCTGTAATAAGGGCGACGAGCAGTGGCCCGAGCCCAAGCCCGATTAAGTTGATGACGAACAGGTAGCAAGCTGTAGCTTGCGCCCTAATTTCGATGGGGGTGCCGGTGTGAAGTGCGGCGATGGCCATACCGCCATGGAAGCTCGCAAAAAAATGCAAGAAGCATAGGGCGACCAATGAAAATATGGGGCTTGGGGACATGGGAGAGGTTGCAAGCACTGCTGGAACGAACAGACAATATGAGCCAACAATAGCCGAGCGCACGAAGGCATCACTTACCTGCCGCTTGGCAAAAAAATCGCCTAAGAAACCGCCTGCAAGCACACCTGCGGGTGCTGTTAAAATGTTTATGAGTCCGTAGGTAACACCGATGTCGGCGACTTCCCAATTCCAAAACCTAATAAAATAGGCTGGAACCCAGGAGTGATAGGCGTAGCCCACCATCGTTAGCATCGACATTCCGATAAAATGTGCAAGATAAAACGACTTATGCTGCCTAAAGTAAGATAGAGCTCCCGCGATTGATGTGTCGTTTGCCGCTGTTGAATTTTCAGTTTGACCGCTAAACCGACCTCGTTTTGGTTCGCGCACGGTAAGCAGTAACAGGAATATCGGTATGCCTGCGAGCCCTAATACAATAAACGTGAGCTGCCATGACTTAAGCTCACCGAGCAACGGCATTTGGACCATGTCTGGCATGGCAGCAATAAGGCCCCCACCAATTAAAAAGGCCAGTCCACTGCCTAGATACACACCCACGGTGTAGGTGCTCATGGCTCGCCCGAGCGATTCTTTCGGGAAGTAGTCCCCAATCATGGAATAAGCGCTCGGAGAGAGGGCTGCTTCGCCGACGCCGACACCAACTCGGGCGGCGAAGAGTCCAAAAAAACCTTTTGCGAGCCCACAGCATGCGGTCATGAAGCTCCATGCGGCTAAACCGGCCATGATGATTTTTTTGCGATTTTTGGTATCGGCTAGCCGACCCATGAATAAGCCTACGAAAGTATAGAATAATGCAAAGGCGATGCCTTGGAGTAAGCTGATTTGGGTGTCAGTTAGGACTAAGTCGCGTTTTATTGGCTCAACCATCAGACTAAGAACCTGCCGATCAATAAATGACAGCGCGTAGCACAGCATGAGCACACCCACGACATACCAGCTATAGGCTTTTTCAGCCGACGTTTGCCTTGGGTGACTACACATCTCGGTACACTCTATTTAAAAAATTAAATACTGCGTTGTTAAATGCCGCTGTCTGCTCTGCCCACGCATAATGACCGGCATCGGTGATGCATACGTACTCAGCATTAGGAATGTTTTCTGCCATCGTTTCCATGATGCTCGGTTGACCCACGGGATCATATTCTCCTGCGATACACAGAGTGGGCACGGCAAGGTCTCTTAAGACGGCCCTGCCATCAAACTGAGTAATTGCTGTAATCGCGGCCTTGAATGTGTCATCGGGTGTCTCGCAAGTAACACGTTTTACCTTGTCTATCGCTGGTCCACTTGAATTGGGTGACAGCATCGATTGAATAACCCTCGCCGCGGCTTCGCTGAGTGTAACCCCATTGTTTAGGGGTTCTAATCGTTCCCGTAGGAAAGACGCTTGAAACTCCTTACTGGTGTGGCCTAGAGACTCGACAGTTGCCGATATTATCAGGGCTTGAACCCGCTCGGGCACTAATGTTGTTGCCAACGGCGCTATTAACCCACCCATACTGTGACCTAGAATGACGTTGTGTGAGTCTGCTGCACTGGTTGCTCGCACCAAGTCTGCTACTCGTTGTGCGAGGTACTCAATGGAATAGCCCGCTGTAGGTAGCGGGCTAATACCATAGCCTGGGGCGTCCCAGGCTATTACTCGATATCCTGCATTCGCGAGGACTTCAGCTTCCACGGTCCAGTAGTCGCTGCAGCCATAAGCACCATGCAGAAGATACACCGTATGGTTACCCGATCCGAATACTCGATAATCGGGTACGTTATGCGCTTCGGTCATTAGTTTTCTCCGAAGTTATAGCGGAACGATAGCCCCCAAGTTTTGGGCGCGCCCACCCGAGAGAAACCAGAATCGGCAACAGAAATGCTTGACGATCGATATAACTCATCAGTCAGATTTTTGCCCCATAAAGTGACACTCCATGCGTCGTCAGCCGAGGTGAATCGAACGCTCGCGTTGAGCAAGTCATAGCTTGGCTCAAACGACACTGCGCGATTATCGTTCTCAAAAAACTGGTCCCCTTTACTAAGATACTCGATACGAGCCAAAGTTTCACCGGAGCCCATTTGTAGCGTTTGCTCGAGATAAATTGACGACGAATCTTCCGGGGTTCGGCGAAGTTTAAAGCCTGACAGGTCAGCACCTGTATTGGTCGTATAGTCTGTGAATTCAGCATCTAAATTAGAATACGAGGCGCCCACGGTTAGCGAGTCGCTCACAGCCGCCGTGAGTTCAAGCTCCAGACCCGTGATTTCGGCAGTAGCGGCATTGTCGGTCACCAACACTAGGGTGGCCACGTTGCCGGGAACCGCCTCAACGAGCTGCAATACTTGAAGATCTTCGTAGTCGTTTTGGAACGCGGCTAAGTTAAGGCGCAATCGATTGTCCAACCACTCTGATTTCAAACCAATCTCGTAGGTCATGGCAAACTCAGGTTCGTAGCTCACTGAGGCTGAGGTTGCCGAAGCTGGCGCTGTTTGGAATCCGCCCGATTTATAACCCTCTGCCGCGCGGAAGTACACTAGCGCATCCTCGTTTAGCCGATAGTTGATCGATAGTGAACTGGTAATCTCGTCCCAGGTTTCGCTATTTCGGATATCGTAAAGTTCCGTAGCTGGTGCTAGCGACGGGAGTGCGCCGTTTGATAGATCCTCGACCGCTAAATCTATCGTTTTGTCGTCTTCAGTCCAGCGTGTGCCAAGGGTCACGCCCAGTTTGTCCGTAAACTGGTAATTGAACTGAGCGAATAGGGCTTTGCTTTCAGTCGAGTTGTCTTGATTGAATACGGGGTTTGATCGTGCGGGCGTTTGACCCGGCGGATTACCCGGGATTGCGAAGAACGCGCGTCGAAACTCCTCTTCTCTGTCGGTATCCTCTTTCAGGTAGAAAAATCCGACCATACCGTTGAGTTTGTCATTGTTGGCGGTGAATTCGTAGCGAAATTCTTGCGAAAACTGATCGGTTTTCTCTCGCCAAATATTTTGCGTTTGCAGCCTCGCAGGAGGCACGGGTAAGCCAGAAAGATCTTGGAACCAGTCGATATCAACCGTTCTTTGCGCAGTGATTGAGGTCAGTGTTCCCATTCCTAGAGACCAATCAAGCTTTAAATCGACACCTGTGATGTCGCGCTTCAAGTAACCGTCGTCGGCTGGTTGTCGGACACGCGGATTAGGATGAATATCAACAGCACCAGCATTTTTTGCAAAAGATCCATCGGGAATGGGCTTGCGAGTGTTGCCGTAAACATCGTCTTTTGCTGTGTTAATGGTGAGTCTGGCGCTGAAGCTATCACTGGGCTGGTAAAGTAATTTGACTCGAGCGCTGGTGTTGTCCTCGCCATCTACGTCGCGACCGGTCGTCAGACTGTAATTATACCCGTCACTTTGTTTGGTGGAGAAAGCAACGCGGGCAGCGAGTTTGTCAGTTAAGGGCAGATTGACAGCGCCCTCAGATTCGAATCGACCGTGATCGCCGAAAGCGGTCACACCTACATATCCACCAAATTCACTGCCGGGGTCGCGCGTAATCATGTGTAAGGCGCCGCCCACAGCATTTTTGCCATAGAGCGTGCCTTGGGGGCCACGTAATACCTCAATTCGCTCAAGGTCGAACATGGCTACGGCAGCGCCCGACGCTCGGGCGAAAACGACGTCATCTTGAAAAACAACAACCGAAGGGTCGCCGCCGGCGCCATCGTCGGATGAGCCGATCCCGCGAATAAAAAGCTGCGGGTCGACTTGTGAAAACGGTGTGAATGAGACACTTGGTGTTGTGGCAACGATATCGCTAATGTCCACAAGACGTGCCTTCTCGATAAACTCCGCGCTGTATGCGCTGACGGCGACAGGGACATCTTGCATCGCTTCAGCACGACGCTGAGCTGTGACAACCACTTCTTCGAGTTGCGCTCCGATAGCGTTGTTGGAAAAGCTAGCCCCCGTGCTAAGTACGGCGCTAATAGCCAAAGCTAAAGAGCGATGATTACAGTTTTTCATTGTTTTCTCCTATTATTTTTATTGATTTTTCTAGTTCATTAATCATTGTTAATTCGATTACTAGAGCTAGTTCATTAAGTAGAGCAGTAGTTTTTGTGATTGTCAAACGCTGATTGGATCCGCTTTAAAATTTCATAAACGACTGGTTGTCGGGCATAATGATGCGAATAGGGGACCGTTAAATGAAAGTTGCTGAGAGAAAAATAAGAAATAGCTCGACGTTCAGAGCGGCTAGTGTCATTGGTGATTATTGGTCCACAAGAATTGTCAGAGAAGCCTTACTTGGGGCCGATGCTTACTCAGAGTTTGCAAAAAGAATAGACATTACGAATCAGACTTTAAGCGCGCGTCTTCGCTCTTTGGTGCAGTGCGGGTGTCTCGAGAAGTTCTCTCCCGATAGCCAAAAGTTTGGTACGCAAAGGTACCGACTGACACCAATGGGTAAAGATTTGTATGCGGTTTTATTTGCGATAAAGCGGTGGCAGGTAGTGAGCGGTTCGGCTGAGACTTTTGCGAGTCTGCCGGAGGACTTGGTTCATAAAAAATGTTGTTCGAACGACAATGTCGTTATGGCCTGTTCGTGTTGTGGTGAAGAAATTCATCATATCGACATTCTCTCAGAGCAGGGACCTGGCGCGGGATACGAATTACCGCTCGGCGGAGCTCCCCAGCGGCAAGCGCTCATTCGAAGTCCACTTAAAGGCGATTCCTCGTTGGTGCCAGTTGGTATTGAGGGAGATAGGTGGGCGATTTTGATTATGGCCTGCGTCTTTTGGGGTGACTCCAAATTTGAAGAGTTTCAAGAGGATTTATTAATCCCCAGACATACCCTGACGACTCGGTTACGGCGCCTGGTGGAGGAAGGTTTGCTCGCTCGCGTCCGATATCAAGCGGCACCCGTACGCTATGCCTATCAAGTCACAGCGAAAGGTGTGCTGTTTTATCCTGTGATATTGGCGCTTGCAGCCTACGGTGATAAGTGGCTCGATGTGGGGCGAGGAAAACCGGTCTATTTAAAGCACCAGCCTTGTGGCAATGTAACCGACCCGCAATTGCGATGTAAAAAATGCAATGCTGTGGTTGAGCCGGACGATATTACGTCTGCTTTGCATTGCCAAAAGACCGCTTGAGTAGCTTGGTTTGTTTTTCGCCGAGATTTTTGGCGTTTTCGGTTAAATTTTTTAGTGCTTGTTGAGGTTGATCGAAAGGTTTTTCCCTTGGGGCGGGTTCAGCTGTCACAGCCGCTGAAAACAAAAAAAGGGCCACCTAAAAGAAGATCGATAAGGGAGTTGCGTCGCTCTCGGCCATCCGTGGCCTTCGCGACACACCAACATCGTGTTGGCGACGCCGCGTCCTGCGTCCGAGGGACTGAACCCAGCGCCGCTGAAAACAAAAAAGGCCACCTAACGGCGACCCTGTTTTTGTTTTTGGTGGAGGCGGCGGGAGTTGAACCCGCGTCCGCCAGCACTCTGCCATCGGCTCTACATGCTTAGATTCCGTCTACTGATTTAGTGCGGCACAGCCCGACGGGCAGGACGTACAACACGAGCCTTGTAAAAGTTTAACAGCGCCGCCCAAGGCATACTTTGCTGCGATCCTGTTCTATATGACAGTCACACGCGCGGTACAGGCACCTTGCGATAGACCGTTAGCGGGGTTTAAGCCGCTAAAGCGTAGTTGTCGTCGTTGGCAACTATTAAGTTACAGCTTTGGATTAACGTGATTGGCTGTCATCACGGCATGCACCTCAGGTTTTGTCACCGTCGTCGAATCCATAACGCCCCCAAGTACCAACGAAGTATACGTTAAAAACAAAGTGGGAGCATTAACTGATCGATAATGTGATTGTTTTTATCCGACTTTACAACGACCAATCTGTGCGATGGAACGGCGCCTGTCCTCCAATCTTTTGGATAGGAGCACGACGCCCGATAAAGGTGGTAATTCGATCGAACTTTGGTAAATTAATACTACTTATGAAAGTAACTGGGCATAACAATAAATGAATCTAGAACAGCGTTACCGAGACCAAGGCCACTGGCCCGATCAGACTCTACACTATTGGCTGGACGAAAACGCTGCGCGCTGTCCCGACCGAGTGGCGGTTAAAGATGCGCCGAATCGTGAAGTCATCACGGGTGAACAACCCATTGCGTTGACCTGGGCGCAATTGAATAATGCCAGTCGCGCATTTGCAGCGCACATGGCCGCTCAGGGTGTTAAAGCGGGTGATCGTGTATTGATTCAAATGCCTAACGTCGTGGACTTGGTGGTGGTGTACTACGCGCTGTCGCGTTTGGGCGCCATTATTTCGCCCATTCCCGTGCAATACGGACCGCACGAAGTCGAGTGGATACATTCAGAGCTCAACAACCGCCATGTCATTGTATCGGCCAATATGGCCGGAAAGCCCCTGGCTGCTGCCTCTTTGTCGGATAAATGCGCTGTGACCGTTGTGGGTAAAGGCTGGGTGATTGACCCTAATGTAGATGCTGATCAGACGGCCGACGATACGTCAGTCACCGCATCGAATATTTTGACCATTTGCTGGACCTCGGGAACAACGGGGACACCGAAGGGTGTGCCGCGCGACCACAATATGTGGATGGCGATTGGTGTAAGTAATGTGAAAGTCTGCGATTACCGCGATGGCGATATTCTGCTCAACCCATTTCCTTTGGTGAACATGGCAGCGGTAGGGGGCTTTTTGTTCCCCGCCGTGGTGTGTGGGGCTACCTTAGTGCTGCATCACCCCATTGATGTGCCCGTGTATTTACAGCAGTTACAGGAAGAGCGCTGCACTTTTACGATTGCACCTCCGGCCTTATTGAACCAACTGGCGGCAAAACCCGAAATGTGGGGCGCCTTTGATTTTTCGGCGCTACGAAATATTGGCTCGGGTGCCGCGCCCTTATCGCCCTGGATGATCAACGTGTTCGAGAATCAGTTCGGTAAGCCAATCTTAAACTTTTACGGGTCGAATGAGGGGATCTCGCTGTACTCGATTCCTGCCACCACACCCGATACCGAAATGCGCGCCAGCTGTTTTTACCGTCCTTTACCCGATTCTTGTATCGTTGCCGAAGTGGCAGACCCAGAC
This sequence comes from Halieaceae bacterium, assembly GCA_023253715.1. GTDB lineage: Bacteria > Pseudomonadota > Gammaproteobacteria > Pseudomonadales > Halieaceae > Aequoribacter. Next base: position 3,092 of record JALRFH010000001.1, on the reverse strand, counting down.
TCGGGCGAGCTCTTAACCAAAGTCGGTGCCGTGGGCGAGCTGTTGATGGGCGGGCCCACGGTTTTTAAGGGCTACTACAACCACGACAATCAGGGCGTGTTCAGCAAAGAAGGCTTGTTCCGTACCGGCGATTTGGTCGAGATTACGGGTGACGACGGACGTTATTTAAAAATCGTGGGTCGTTGTAAAGAGATGATTAATCGCGGTGGCTTTAAATTATCACCCGTTGAGTTGGATTTGTTGCTAGAAAAAATCGATGGTGTAAAGGAAGCCGCGGCGTTCTCCATTCCCGACGATATCTTGGGTGAACGCGTGGGCGCAGCGATTGTGTTGGAGGACCCTGCCAAGCCAGTTAATTTAGAGACGATCGGTCGTTACTTTGCTGAGCACGGCGTTGCCAAGTTCAAAACCCCGGAGGGGGTATTGCACATTGATGCTTTACCCCGTAACCCCGTGGGTAAAGTGCAACGTTTTATGCTGAACGAAATCTATCAGGCTCAAAACGCATAGCGGCGTAGAGTTATAGCAAAAAACGCTCGAACTCTTGCGAAGCCGATTCGGGTGTCTCTGAGGCATTCAAGGCAGCGAGCTCTTCCATGATGGCGCGTGCATTCGTCCATTCGAGGGCTTGCGTTTCTTGCATGCGAGCTTCACGTAACTTTCCGGCGCCGCTGATGTAGACTTTGCCCGACACGGGGTTGTCTGGTGATGTCAGCAAGGCAACCGTATCAGCGACTTTTTCCGCCGAAAAGAGTGTAGCCCAATCATTCGGAAACCATTTAGCAGTAAGGGGTGTTAATGCGTAGGGCGCAATGGCATTAATGCCGATGTCGTAATTTTTGACTTCGTGGTGAAGGCTGCGCATTAAACCGATTAACGCGGCTTTGGATGCGCTGTAAGCACTTTGTCCATGGTTGCCGTACAAGCCCGCGGTCGAACTCGAGACCACCACGCGCCCATAGCCTGATGAACGCAGGTGCGGCCAAACAGCATGCAGTAATCGGGCAGTGCCATAGAAATTGGTTTCCATAATGGCTTCAAAATTGGCGAAGCTTTGTTTGTGAAAGCTTTGCGGGTGGTCGAAGCCTGCATTAGCCACCACAATGTCTAGCCGGCCCCAGGTATCAAGCGCTTTGTTGACGAGGTGTAAACCCGACTCTGGGTCTTGTGCCGAAGAATACTCAGCGACCGCGCTACCGCCCAAGGCCTTGATCTCGGTAACGACAGCATCGGCTGAATTGGGCTGGTCGGCGTGGCACCGATTGTTCACAACCACACGAATGCCTAGGCTCGCTAATTTATGTGCGTAGGCGCGCCCTAAGCCTTTGCCGGCACCGGTGACAATCGCAACATGTTGAGCCATGGAAATTCTCGTATTTGTCTAATAATGCAAGTATCCTAAACCCAAACAATAATTAGGAGAAGCGCATGTTGGAATTAATGCTCGCAACGGCAGGGTTGGTGTTAAGCGTGGTGATAGTCTTGTGGGGGATAAGCATTGCGATTCGCGATGTCAGTATTATCGATATGGCGTTTTCAAGCTTAATTGCTGGGGTCATAGTCTTTATTTACGGGTTCTCGAATGCCTCAGGTCAGGCAGCGACCTTAACGCTTAGCTTGGTAATCATTTGGGCTTTGCGCATGACGGTGTACTTAGTCAATCGCAATTGGGGTCACGGCGAAGATGTACGCTACACCAAGCTTAGGTCTTGGGTGCCCGAGGGCTGGCCTTTTTATTGGTTCAGCTTGAAGCAAGTGTTTCTTTTGCAGGGTGCGGTGATTTGGGTGTTAACGTTACCCCAGCAAATTGCCTTTGTTACAGAGCCCGAGGCGGGCATGACCTCACTAGCGTGGATCGGCGTGGCGCTATGGGGTATTGGATTTTTCTTTGAAACAGTGGGTGACTGGCAGTTATCGCGTTTCAGGGCAGACCCAAGCAAGAAGGGCACGGTGCTGAATACAGGGTTATGGCGTTACACGCGTCACCCCAATTATTTTGGCGAGTTGGCGCAGTGGTGGGGCTTACTGTTAATTGTGGCACATGTCCCCTGGGCTTTGGTCGGGGCCGTTGGTGTGGCTATTTACTCATGGTTAGTGGTGCGCGTTACGGGTAAAGCAACACTCGAGAAAAAGATGAGCAGAGAAAAGCCCGAGTACGCCGAATATATTCGCCGCACGTCGGGCCTGATTCCCTGGTTTCCGAAGCGCTAGGCCTGATCCTCTAAGACTTTGTTAAAGGGCTGGTCGTATAGACGTTTGCCGGTGGCTTGGTAAATGGCGTTTGCGAGTGCCGCTGGGGTCGGTGGCATGGGAGGCTCACCGAGACCCGTTGGATCGATATCGCTTTTGACAAAATGCACGTCGATTTCCGCGGGCGCTTCGTTGATGCGCAGCATGCGATAGTTGGTGAAGTTGTTTTTGGATGGCGCTCCATCATCAAAGCTCATTTCACCATACATCGAGTGGCATAAACCGTTGATGATACCGCCTTGCGTCATGTTCGCAGCGGCATCGGGGTTGATCACAATGCCACAATCCAAGGCAGAGGTCACCTTGTTGACCACTGGTTTACCCTGGCTCATCTCTACCTCTATCACATTGGCACAGTATGAGCTGTGGCAAAAATACGCGGCGACACCAAGCTTTCGGCCATTTTTGTTATCCCAGTCTGACTTGTCACGAACCAGTTCCAGTACGCCTGCATAGCGTTTGGCGTCGTAGTCGTTGTTGTCGCCAACGGGGTTTGTTTGTGCCCGCGCAAGAAGCTCTAAACGGAAATCGATGGGGTCTTTGCCCGCGGCCTCTGCGACTTCATCCAAAAATGACTGCTCAGCTCCGGCCATAAAGTTCGATTCTGGTGCTCGATATGCCCCCACCGTAATATTGGACGGGATGACCGTATCTTCCGCGAGATAGTTATCGACGGCACCAGCAGGGAATCGATTGGGGAAGAGCGGTGATTCCGGAATGCCCGTGGCACGGATATGGTAGGCCGTAAGCTCGCCTTGCTCGTTAAGCGCCGCCCGCATAGTTGCTTGGTAGGCGGGTCGATAAACACCCACGGTCATGTCGTCTTCGCGGGTATAGGTTAG
>JALRFH010000217.1 GCA_023253715.1 Halieaceae bacterium | reverse complement strand
AGACGATCCACTTAACGTACATCGGTAAGGTTCAAGCTGGATATCTCGCTGCACGAATTCACGATTTTCGAGAGCTGCATGCAATTGCTGTAACCAAGGCTCGTCGTCCGCATCAAGCGCTTCAACAAGCAAGGTTAACTTACCGCCACAAGGTAGACCGTAGCGCTCGTTATCATCCGCATCCACACCATATTGGGTTAATCGCGCAGTGCCTGCAGGGAATTCACCCAGTTGCAAACGCTCGATCAAACATTCTTCAACGCAGCCGCCCGAAACCGAACCTAAGGTCGATGACTCGCTGTACACCATCATCGAACCCAGGGGTCTGGGCAACGAGCCGGTAATCTCGACGATGGTTATTAACCATGCGTCGCGGCGGTGGCGCACCGCGTCAAGCGCTGCGCCTATAATGGCCGCTTGAGTGGCACCCAGTTTAAGCAACATCGAATCCTTGTTTGGCAATTGGCAACTCTCGCACCCGAACACCAATCGCCGCATAAATGGCATTGGTGATCGCAGGTGCAATGGGCGGCGTACCGGGTTCGCCCGCACCCCCTGTCGGTGCACCACTGTTGAAAATATCGACCTCAATGACTGGACTTGTATCCATTCGAACCGAGCGATAATCGTGAAAATTCGACTGTTTAACCGCACCGCCCTCGATATCAATGCTGCCGCTTAATGCCGCCGTCATACCGTACAAAATACCCGACTCCATTTGCGCGCGATAACCGTCAGGCGACATTGCAAATCCTGGGTCGGCAACACAAGTAACACGATGCACACGTACTTTACCGTCTTGCACAGAAACGTCCGCCACCTGACCGACAATCGAGCCAAAACATTCGTGTATGGCGATGCCTCGACCATGACCGTCGGGTAGGGCTTGCTGCCAGTTCGACATTTCCTCCAAACGGTTGATGATGGCTAAGTGACGCGGTTTGTCTTGCAGTAAAGCTCGACGAAACTGCAGCGGATCTTGCTTGGCCGCGTACGCCAACTCGTCAATCATCGACTCGGTAAAGAAAGCGTGCTGCGAGTGATCGACACTGCGCCACGGGCCTGTTGGAATAGGCATTGGCTTTTCAACCGAACCAATCCAGACATTGGGTATGGCGTAAGGGATATGCGGAGCCTCGTGTGGCTCACCTTTGTTCACGAATAGATTACGCCACGCCACAGGCTGACCTTTCGAATCAATCTGTGCTTGAAAACGGCTGCTAAACGCTGGGCGATAAAAGTCGTGTTGCATGTCTTCTTCCCGAGACCACACCAACTTTATAGGGCTACCCGCCTGCTGCGAAATTTTGGCGGCCTGCACGATCGTGTCGTAAAACGAGCGACGCCCAAAACCACCGCCCATCAGATAATTGTGAATAATGATATTCTCGGCCGGAATGCCTAAAGCTTCTGCAACAGCGTGTTTAGCCCCCAAGGGGTTTTGGCTACCTACCCAGATTTCGCAGGTGTCACCCACCACCGAGGCCGTCGCATTCATAGGCTCCATACACGCGTGCGCTAAGTACGGTGTTCGATAAGTCACATCCAAGATAGAACTGGCTTGCGCAAGCGCAGCATTTGCATCTCCAACATTGATTTCGGGCTCTATTTCATCGGACGCCAAAGCGGCATCAATCGCGGATTCGAACTGCTCAAAAATTGCGGCTTGATCTATGCTGCTGTTTTCGTGCTGCGCCCAACGAATATCGACGGCATCTAAGCCCTTTTTGGCATTCCAGTACGAGTCGGCGACCACTGCTACGGCGTCATCCAATGCAACTACCCGCTCGACACCTGCCAGCGTGAGTGCCGAACTTGAATCAAACGAGTCGACGACGGCCCCAAACACGGGCGCTGCCTTGATCGTCGCTACTTTCATCCAATTCAGCATTGCTCCACCGATTTGTACGTATGAAGTTGCTTGAGAGCTACTGCCCGGTTGTTCAAGTGTCGACAATACAGCCGTCATGTCCTCACTTTATGCTTCTTTTGCTAAATTATCATCGCTCATGATCCATCA
>JALRFH010000091.1 GCA_023253715.1 Halieaceae bacterium | reverse complement strand
CTGTCGGCGAAAATGTCTGAGCACGAGGCGATAGACGAGTGCGAGTTTTTGAGCCGTCGGCATTAGCGGGAGGGAAGCGTACGTGAGCACAATAAATGACGAGACGGAAGCGGATCAGTATCCATTAAGCCTGGCTGAAGGTATGTGACCGTGATTCCTCGCCATGAGCGAAATGGCGCGGCGCACTATTTCCTGATAAGCGCCGCCGCTCAAGGAACCTCGAGGTCTTAATCTGCGTAATAAATCTGTAGAGGTGTCTGCTGCTGCAACGCAACCGCTCTGATGGGCATGTCGGTCGCGTGACTCTCAGGCGCAATTGCCTGCTCAAATACCTCGGACTTGTTAGCCCCGGTGATGTGAAGTACTAAGTTCTCAGTTCGAAGTAAACGGGCAAGCGTCATACTGATGCGGGCATGCGGTGCCGTTGTAGGGTGCACTGCGATCAGAGCATGCGGACTCTGCGGATCAAGCCCCTGGGTTAATGCGGGTGTGTTTGGAAAAAGCGAGGCTGTATGGGCATCGCCGCCCATACCCAAAATAACGAGATCGAAGGTGGGCAAGGCAGCGAATTTTGCCTCCAGCGTAGCGACGCCTTTTTCCGGCGTTTCGTCGCCCGAATAGAGCGATGCAAAGGCCGCGCCCGAAGCCGCGTTTTGCAGTAAGTTCTCGTAAACAAGGGTTTCGTTGCTGTCGGCGTGGCCCGGCGCGACCCAGCGGTCGTCGGCAAGCGTTACGGTGACTTTGGACCAGTCCAGAGTTTGGTGTTGACTCAGCGCTTGGAAAAAGCCCAATGGCGTGCTCCCGCCCGAAACCACTAGGTAGCCATGACCGCGAGTCTCGATGGCCGCTGTCAGTGTCGTTGCCGCGAGACTCGCCAGTTCTTGGTCTAAGTCCGCACGAGACTCAAATCGGTGCCATTCACTCATGCCAGCTACGTCCATCTTTTTCGATGAGTAATTCAGCTTTTGCCGGGCCCCATGAGCCTGCGTGATATTGTTTGGTTTGTACGTTTTGTAATTGACACGCTTTAATTAGGGTGTCGCACCAGCGCCAGCTCTCCTCGATCTCTGAGCGACCTACGAACAACGATTGGTCACCGTTTATGGCGTCTAAAAACAAGCGCTCGTAGGCGTCTGGAATCCGGTTCATTTCGGACGAGCCTAGGAAGTCTAGGTTTAAATCGTGCGTCACCAGACCGAGTTTATCTTTCAGGGTTTGCTTTTTGGCGACCATTTTCATTTCGATCCCTTCGTTCGGTTGCAAACGAATCACTAGCGAGTTTGGAATATTATCCCCACCCGAAAAAATATTGTGTGGCAGTTTTTTGTAGGTGATGACGATCTCAGTCATCTTTTCCGCCATGCGTTTTCCGGTACGGAGGTAGAAGGGGACGCCGGCCCAGCGCCAGTTGTCAATATGGGCTTTGATAGCGACAAAGGTTTCGGTATCAGAGTTGGCATTGGTGCATCCCGCTTCCTCGGTGTAACTGGGCACACTGACGCCTTGACTCCAGCCTTGACCGTATTGTCCACGCACGACATGGTCGGCGACGGTTTCGACATCGATCGGACGAAGGGCTTTTACAATCTTTACTTTTTCGTCACGGATACTTTCCGCCGACATTGAATTTGGCGGCTCCATGGCCACTAAGCACAGCAGCTGCATTAAGTGGTTTTGCACCATGTCTCGCAATTGACCGACTTTGTCGTAGTAGGACCATCGGCCCTCGATGCCCACTGTTTCAGCGACCGTAATCTGGACGTGATCGATACAGCTTTGATCCCACTGGGCGTTGATAAAACGGTTTGCGAAGCGAAGCACCAGAAGGTTTTGTACCGTTTCTTTACCGAGGTAGTGATCGATGCGGTAAATAGAGCCTTCGGGAAAGTAACGGCCGACCGTTTCGTTGACTTTTTCTGAGCTGGCTAAGTCTTCACCGATGGGCTTTTCCAATACGATACGACAGTCGCCTGTGAGACAGTTGGCGCTGGATAAATTATCGCAGATAGGCGCGAAGAGGCTGGGCGGTGTGGCAAGATAGAACAAGCTAACTCGAGAATCGTCAAGCCATGCGGATAACGAGACTAAGTTTTTCGCATCGCTAAAGTCTGCTTGTAGATAAGTGAAATAGCTTGCGAACTTTGTCCATCGCTCCTCAGACCAATGCGCGGCGTTAATAGCGGGTTGCATGCGCTCTTTCAGTCGCGACAAAAACGCGTCGGTTTCAACATCGTCACGCGCGACTGCCGCAATGCGAAATGACTCGGGCAGGAGCTCACAGCCGCTTAAGTGATACAGCGCAGGAAATAATTTACGTGCAGATAAGTCGCCACTGGCGCCAAAAATAATGAGGTCTGTCGGTTGCATTGCCGATCTCCTTGTTCGCTTAGGCTGCCGCTACGATATCATTGGCCAAGACAACAGCATCCGCGGCGAGTTGGCGAATAACGTCCCAGTTCTTGGCTTGTATCGCCTGTTTTGGGGTGAGCCATGAACCTCCGACGGCGATAACGCTGGGTAGGCTTAAATAGTCTTTCAAATTGGCGGGATTGATGCCACCCGTCGGACAGAATTTGACCTGGGGGAAGGGGCCCGAATACGCTTTCAACGCTTTGGCACCACCGTTTGCTTCGGCAGGAAAAAACTTCAAGATTTCGTAACCTGCATCCATAGCAGCGATCATCTCGGAGGCGCTTGAAACACCAGGAAGTAGTGGTAGAGCCGTGTCTTTTGCTGCATCGAAGATCGATTGGCTTGAACCGGGAGACACAATGAATTGCGCACCGCGGTCTCTGCAGGCGCGTAGCTGATCACCATTACACACTGTGCCTGCGCCGACTATGGCGTTAGGTACCGCTTTTGCAATACGCTCTATGGCGTCTAGCGCACATTCTGTGCGCAGAGTGATCTCCAGTGCCGGAAGTCCACCGGCAACCAGTGCCTCAGCCATCGGAATAGCCACATCTAGGTTATCGATAACCAATACTGGTACTACGGGGGCAGCGGCTATGAAGTCGTAATTAATACTCATGAATTCTCCAGAATATTGAGGCGCTCGGCGGCACCAAGTAAGCCTAGGTGATCTTTAGTGATGACTCTCAGGACAATAGGTTGTAAGTAAGATTTGAAACGTCCCTTGGCCTCAAAGCGGGCGCGGAACTCACTGTTTTGGACGAGCGTGGGGTAGCGGGGCGTGATGCCCCCAGCGATGTAGACGCCGCCATGGGCGCCAAGTGTTAGGGCCAAATTACCAGCCGTTGATCCCAAGATCGCAAAGAATGCGTTCATGGCAGACAGGGCCAAGCTATCACTACCGTCATTCGCTGCTTGCGCGATTGCAGCGGCGCTGTCGAGTTTGGCTTCGCGGCCTTTAATCGTTGCGATGGCTTCATAAATATTGATGATGCCTGAACCCGATAGCAAGCGTTCGATCGAGACGCGCTCAAAGCGCTTTTGCAGTTCCGCTAGGATTGAAATTTCGAGCGGGGTGACAGGAGCAAAGTCTGCGTGTCCACCCTCGCCACCTATGACACTGTAGCCCGAATCTGGGTGGGGTATTAACGAGGCGACACCTAACCCTGTACCCGGCCCTAATACGATAATGGGTTTGTCGACAGTGGCAGAATGCCCGCCAATTTCGATGTAATCAGTGGGTTGTAAGTTGGGAATGGCATAGGCGACTGCAGCGAAGTCATTGATGACGACCAGGGCGGCCCCACCAAGCTGGTGACTGATATCGGATTTGTTGAAACGCCACGAGCTGTTAGTGAACTGGATGACTTCGTTGTCGGGGACGCTCGCCACCGCTAAGCAGGCAAAGCGAGGCAGTTTTTCATGCTGTTTTAGGCTGTTAATTTCATTCAGGAACTGCGCTAGGGCGTCTTCAAATTTCGGGTAGTCCGCAACGGCGTAGCTGTGGGTAATTTCCAGCTGTTGAGTTTGGCGGCAAAATACGCCGAAGCGTGCGTTTGTGCCTCCAACATCGGCCACTAAATTCCAGTCTTTCATAATTGTAGGCCCTATTCTGCGACGCTGTGCAACGCGCTGAGTGTAGTCGCTTCATCAAATAAGAAGGTAGCGCCCGTCTCGGCGCTACTCAACAGTGCGCGAGTCGTAGCGAATAAGTCTCTCCCACAGTTGTCATCTTCAAGAGGCGCTGATGCCTGCGCACGTCGGTTGAATTCTAGCGCATCGACATGGACTTGCAATGTGCCTGCGCTTGCATCGACTTCGATGATATCGCCTTCTTGGATACGACCGATCAAGCCACCGCTGGCTGCTTCCGGGGACACATGTATAGCCGCGGGGACTTTGCCTGAAGCCCCAGACATCCTTCCATCTGTCACCAAAGCCACGGCAAAACCTTTGTCCTGCAATACCCCCAAAAAGGGCGTAAGTTTGTGGAGTTCGGGCATCCCATTCGCTTTTGGGCCTTGGTACCGAACCACGACAACACAGTCTTTGTTGAGCTCGCCAGACTTGAAGCGCGCTTCTAAGGCATGTTGATTGTCGAACACAACCGCAGGGGCTTTAACTTTTCTGTGTTCTGGTGCAACGGCAGAAATCTTAATTACAGCTCGACCGAGGTTGCCGCTCAGTTGACGCAGGCCGCCCTCGGGATCAAATGGCTGGGCTACCGAACCGATAACCGAATCATCCAAACTTTTTGTCGGGGCCGCTGCCCACTGTATTTGTCCTTGCTTGAGTTTTGGTTCAACGCAGAAGTCAGCAAAGGTATTTCCCCATGTGGTTAACGCATCGGCATGCATTAGCCCGTTTGATAGCAGTTCGGTGAACAGTGCGCCAGTGCCTCCAGCCGCGTGGAAATGGTTGATATCCGCAGCACCATTGGGGTAGACCTTAGCGAGTAAGGGCGTTACACGAGACAGTTTGTCCATGTCTTCCCAGCTGATGATAATGCCAGCGGCACGGGCCATGGCGATCAGGTGAATGGTATGATTCGTTGAACCACCCGAGGCGAGTAGGGCGACAATCCCGTTAACAATCGCGCGTTCGTCGACCACACGGCCGAGAGGACGGAAGTCGTTGGATTTTCCAGAGATCTTGGTGATGTGTTGGGCCGTGTAGCGAGTCAGTGCGTCGCGTAATTCAGTGTCAGGATTCACAAAAGAACTACCCGGTAACTGTAGTCCCATCGCTTCTAGCACCATTTGGTTGCTGTTTGCGGTGCCATAAAAAGTACAAGTGCCTGCTGAGTGGTAGGACGCAGACTCTGCCTCAAGTAATGCTTCTCGACCCACTTCGCCCTGTGCGTAAAGCTGTCGGATTCGCAACTTTTCTTTATTTGCAAGACCTGTAGGCATCGGGCCAGCAGGCACAAACATGGCGGGTAAATGACCGAAGCGCAGAGCCCCGATTAAGAGTCCGGGCACGATTTTGTCGCAAATGCCCAATAAAAGCGCGGCATCGAACATTTGGTGTGATAAAGCGATAGCCGTTGATTGGGCGATGTGGTCGCGGCTTAACAAGCTTAATTCCATGCCGGCTTGACCCTGAGTGACGCCGTCACACATGGCGGGCGTGGCGCCGGCGACTTGTGCGGTTGAGCCTACCTGACGTAGGGCGTCTTTGATAATCTCTGGATACCCTTGGTAAGGCTGATGCGCACTAAGCATATCGTTGTAGGCCGTGACAATGCCGACATTGATTGAATCCATGAGTTTCAGTGTCTGTTTGTCAGATTCATGGCAGGCGGCAAATCCGTGGGCCAGGTTGCCGCAGCTTAAGCGGGCACGGTCAGGCGCTTGGTGGGCATCGCGATCCAGTCGGTCTAGGTACTGTTGGCGGAGCCGTTTGCTGCGTATGCGAATTTGCTCGGTGACTTGTTCAAGAACAGGATGCATGAAAAAGATTCCATTCGTGTTTGTTGTAATAAAAGCACAAAATAGGGGTGCTTTTCCAGTAAAATTACGAGATTAATGTAGTTTTTTTACAAAATGAATTCGTGACGAGGCTGCTTTGGGACGTATAAATTTCAGCTGAAGGAATACGTACAAGGGTTTATGCTAGTGCTATCCAGTTATTATGTGACGTGTGAGTTTGTCTGATACCCCAAGCCATTCACAGCGAAAGATTATCCATGTCGACATGGACGCCTTCTATGCGAGTGTCGAACAGCGCGATAATCCCGAATTGCGAGGCAAGCCGATTGCGGTAGGTGGAGCGCGATTGCGAGGCGTCGTAGCCGCTGCGAGCTATGAGGCTCGAAAGTACGGCGTGAAATCCGCTATGCCCTCAGTAACAGCGCAACGGCTGTGCCCCGAACTCATTTTCGTCAAGGCTAGATTCGACGTTTACCGCAGTGTATCGGCGCAAATCCGCGAGATTTTTTCACGTCACACTGACCTTATTGAACCCTTGTCTCTTGACGAAGCCTACCTCGATGTCACCGTTGATAAGCAAGGCATTGGCAGTGCCGTGAAGGTTGCACACCTGATTCGCAAAGCGATTTATCAAGAGTTGAATCTGACGGCGAGCGCGGGCATCAGTTACAACAAATTTATAGCAAAGATCGCCTCTGATCAGAATAAACCCAATGGGCAGTGTGTGGTATTACCCGACGAAGGCGAGGTGTTTGTGGGACAATTACCCGTGCGTCGGTTTTATGGAGTGGGTCCAAAGACGGCTGAAAAAATGGCGCGCCTCAATCTTCAGACGGGGGCTGATATACGTGCCTGCAGTTTGGCATTTTTGGCTGAGAATTTTGGCAGTTCGGCTGAGTATTTGTACAAAGCCTCGCGTGGCGTTGATCACCGTCCTGTGCGGCCAAATCGTATCCGCAAGTCGGTAGGTGCCGAGCGCACCTATCCGGAAGATCTGAACGAGCTCGAAATATTACGTGACGCGGTGACATCGATTGCCGAAGAAGTTTGGATGCGAAGCCAAAAAAATGGCTGCCAAGGAAAAACGGCGACATTAAAACTTAAATTTAACGATTTTCAACAAATTACTCGTGCTCAGAGTTTAGATCATCTGTTCCAGTCGGAAGCTGAGCTACGCGAAGTGTTACTGGGTTTATTGCAAAAAGAATGGCCGTTGCCCCGCCCAGTCAGATTGGTTGGGGCGCAATTGTCGGGTTTGGTGCACAGGGCGGCGCGAGTGAACGAGAGTGAGGAGGCGCGTGTGAGGGACGTACTCGTTGAGTATCCGTCACAGTATCCCCTTGGTTTCTAGTCGCCGCCGAGCGCGAAAGTCCTAGTCGAGATCTGCGGCGCTGTGGCGTTCGTAGCAGCGCTTGTCCTCATCGCCCCAAATGGTGTTGACGCGCTTGCCACGCTGAACTGCGGGGCGCGAATCGATCAAGCGCGCCCAGCGCTCAACATGTTTGTAGCTGCCAACATCCAAAAACTCCTGCGCGGCATACAGGTTGCCGATCACTAACATGCCGTACCAAGGGAACGTGGCGATGTCAGCAATGGTGTAGTCTTCACCCGCAAGATAGGTACGCTTGGACAAGTTTTGATCTAACACATCGAGTTGACGTTTGACTTCCATAGCGTAGCGATTGATGGGGTACTCATATTTTTCTGGTGCATAGGCGTAGAAGTGACCAAAACCCCCACCTAAGAAAGCAGTGCTAGCCATTTGCCAAAATAGCCACGATAGCGTCTCGGCTCGCGCAGCGGGTTCCCTTGGCAAAAAGTATCCGAACTTTTCGGCGAGGTACAGGATAATGGAGCCTGACTCGAAGACGCGGGTTGGTGGTGTGGTACTGGTATCCAAGAGCGCGGGAATCTTGGAATTGGGGTTGATGTCGACGAATCCGCTCGAGAACTGGTCGCCCTCCAGAATATTGATCATCCAGGCATCGTACTCCGCCTCTGTGATCCCTAATGCCAGAAGCTCCTCCAACAGGATTGTCACTTTTTGGCCGTTCGGTGTGCCGACTGAGTGCAGTTGCAAAGGGTGCTCGCCTTGCGGTAATTGCTTATCGTGGGTTGCTCCTGCCACGGGACGATTGATTTGGGCGAAGCGGCCGCCACTGCTCTGATCCCAGGTCCAAACCTTGGGTGGTACGTAGGCGTCTTGACTCATAGGTTCCTCTACTGTCTATTTGAATCGCATTTCGATTCATTGATTTTAAAAAAAACTCGAATCGATATGTTAACAGCTGTTACATTACCTGTGTGGGGGACACTGCGCTAGTGCCTTATGGCGAGGTAGTCCACAATAAAACGATAACAGTCAACAAGGGATACATTATGCAAGGATTGAATCGGCGATTGGCCTTGAGTCTGCTGCTGTTCACTATGTGTACAAGCGCGATGGTCCAAGCGAAACAACCCAATATATTAGTGATTTGGGGCGATGATGTCGGGATTTGGAACCTGAGTACCTACAACATGGGGATGATGGGATACCGCACACCGAATATCGACCGCATTGCCAACGAGGGCATGAAATTTACCGATTACTACGGTGAGCAGAGCTGCACCGCAGGCCGTTCGGCTTTTATTACGGGGCAAAGTCCGATTCGAACCGGCTTAACTAAGGTCGGCATTCCGGGTGCTGATTTAGGGATTCAAGACGAAGACGTCACTCTTGGTGCTATTATGCAAGACCAAGGCTACATGACAGCACACTATGGTAAAAACCATTTGGGCGACAAAGATAAGTTTTTGCCAACTAACCACGGTTTTGACGAGTTTTTTGGCAATCTGTACCACTTAAATGCCGAAGAAGAACCCGAAAACCCTGATTATCCTCAAGACCCAGAGTTTCAGAAGCGTTTTGCGCCGCGTGGAGTGATCCGCAGTTTCGCTGATGGCCGAGTAGAGGATTCGGGTCCATTGACTTCAAAGCGCATGGAAACGATTGATGAAGAATTTTTGGACGCGTCTCTGAAGTTTATTGATCGCGCCCATGCAGATGATAAGCCCTTCTTTGTGTGGTTTAACTCGACGCGCATGCACTATTACACGCACACCGCCGAGAAAGAAATCGGCTTGTCGGGCCAAGGTTTTTATAATGACGCCATGGTTGGACATGACATGTTGGTGGGCCAGCTATTGAATAAGTTGGACGAGCTTGGTATCGCCGATGACACCATCGTGATTTACACCACCGATAACGGTCCCCACTACAACATGTGGCCAGACGCGGCGATTACCCCTTTCCGTGGCGAGAAAAACACCAACTGGGAAGGCGGTTTTCGTGTTCCCGCGATGATTCGCTGGCCCGGTCACATTAAACCCGGCACCATCAGTAATGAAGTGATGTCGCACCAGGATTGGTTTCCGACCTTGGCGAGCGCAGCGGGGCGCCCCGGTGTTGTCGAGGAACTGCGTCAAGGCACCCGCGTAACAGGCAAACCCTATAAGGTGCATTTGGATGGCTATGATTTCACGGACCATTTGACCGGTAAAAGTGAGAAAGGGGCGCGCAAAACTTTCTTTTATTGGAGCGATGACGGCGACTTAATGGCCATGCGCGTGGGCGATTGGAAAGCGCTGTTTGCTGAACAACGGGCCGCCCAGTTTGATGTGTGGCGCGAACCTTTTGTGACATTACGTATTCCTAAGTTGTACCACTTGCGTCGCGATCCTTTCGAGCGCGCTGATGTGGATAGCAACAACTACAACGAGTGGTGGAGCCGCCGAGCGGGTCCTCAGTTGTCGATCGCTAAAGTGGAACTCACTCAGTTTTTGATGACCTTCCAAGAGTTTCCTCAGCGGCAACGACCTGCATCCTTCACGGTGGATCAGGTGCTCGAGAAACTATTCAGCCAGAGCCGCCAGTGAAGATGAGCTGACCATGGCGGATGTAAGAGCACCCATTAACGAGGCGGAGATTCAATCCGCCTTTTGCGATCTTATCGATCAGCTTTCTGCGAATGTTGTAGGGCAGGGTGAGGTGATACGTGGCCTCGTGCTGGCCTTGTTGTGCGACGGACATGTGTTAGTAGAAGGGCCGCCGGGGACGGGAAAAACGCGCGCAGTAAAAACGATGGCGCGCCACCTGGCAACCGATTTTGGGCGTATTCAGTTTACACCTGATTTGTTGCCTGCCGATCTCACTGGCTCCGATGTTTACACGGCGGATCGCGCACTGGTGTTTCAGCCAGGCCCTATTTTCAACCACTTGATCTTGGCAGATGAAATTAACCGCGCGCCCGCGCGCGTTCAATCTGCTCTGCTCGAAGCAATGGAAGAAAAGCAGGTAACGGTTGGCACAAAAACCTATGCCTTGCCGCAACCGTTTTTGGTGATGGCGACGCAGAATAGTTTGGACCAAGAAGGCACCTACCCTCTGCCTGAAGCGCAGTTGGACCGGTTTTTAATGAAACTCACGGTCGACTACCCATCGCGCGAGGCAGACTTGGGTATCTTGAAATTACAGCAGGCCGAAGAGCAGTGTGCCCCGTCGATTCAAGCCCTAGTGGCGCTCGATCAAGTGGCCCTAGCGCGCGAGCAAATTAGCCGGGTGCTTGTGTCTGATGCCATCGAGCAATACATCGTTGATTTGGTTCAAGCGACCAGACATCCCGAAAAATACTCAGCTGAATTAGCGGCTTGGTTAAAACACGGTGTAAGCGCCAGGGCGATACTGGCTCTGCATCGAGTCGCGAGAGCTAGCGCTTGGTTAAAAGGGCGCGATCACGTTATTCCTCAGGACGTTAAAGAATATTTGGCACCTTGCTTGGGCCACCGTCTAAGTTTGAGTTACGAAGCGCTGGCGAATTCAGTGACTACCCGAGACCTGATCGAGGCCTTGAGCGAGCATGTTGTCGCGCACTGATGTAAAAGCCCTCGAGCCTCGTGCTTACACCTCTTACAGTCGTTTAGTTAACTTGAATATAGCGAGCCTGCATCGAGCGGGGTGCAAAGTGGTTCAGGTATCTACGCTTCAAACGGGGGTCACGCGCAGTCAGACCTTGGGTCGTGGTGTCGAGTTTGCAGAGCTTAAACCCTACCAACCCGGCGATGATACACGTCATATGGACTGGCGTGCGACCGCTCGCAGAGGGACTCCGTGGGTAAGAGCTTTTGAATCAGATCAGCAAAAGCTCGTGACCTGCATTGTCGACCAAACAAGTAATTTACTGTTTGGTTCTGAGGTGTTTACTAAGTCTTTAGTCGCTGCGGAGTTGTCCGCCCTGTGTTGTTGGGACCACATGGCTTTGGGTTACACCGTGCAAATGTTAGTGCAGACAGACCAAGGCTTAGAGCAGTGTGGGACTGCGACTAATACAGCCCAGCTGACCGCGAGTTTGCGAATGCTCTCGGACTGCAATCAAGCGCTGCGAGCGTTTCAGGCTAATTCTATTCGAGACGATGAAAAACTGATCGTTGATGAATTATCTCGCCAGACTCAGAGGCAGGATGTCTATTGGTTTAGTTCGGCGACTCAGTGGCAGAGCTCTTCGGTGAAGGCGCTGGCGATGCTTGGCCGCCTACATAATATTCACTTGGTGCTTATCGATGACCCGCTGGATACTGAACTCGATCAGTTAAAAGGGTTTGATGCACTAGGGTGCAGCGGGCAACGATTAAGGACAAGTCATTACAGTGATGCCGAATTGACTGGCGCGGGTAAGGCTCGAATGCGTGATATTCAAGAGGTGATCACACAATTAATCAGTATGGGTGTAGGGGTATACCAAGCCAGCAGCTGCCATGATGTGGTTGCGCAGTATCAAGCGCACCGCGGGTTTGGGCGTTTCGAGGTCTAGTATGTTTGAACCCAATAACGCATTGGCCCCATTTTATGAACCCGAGGTAATACTTGGGGTGAGTCATTGGCCGCAAACTTGGGGATGGTATTGTCTTTTCGCGGCTGGGCTTATCTGGGGACTTATAAAAATCTGTTCCCAACTTGATCGGTGGTGGCGCAATCGCTATCGGCGCGAAGCTCTTAGTCGCTTGCAGGTCATTGCCAGCATGCCTTTTAACAAAAGGATCCAGGCCGCCCATGAGCTTTTAAAAATTGTATCGGTATATGTGTATGGGCGCGAAGTGATGGCAACTACAGCCGACGTCGACTGGTATAATATGCTCAATGCGGCGCTAGATGGGCCTGTATTTACGCAAGAGCGTCAGGGTTTCATATTAAACGCTTTATATCGCGGTCAAGAGCTCAGCGAGGCAGAGGTAAATGCCTACCTTACAGCGGTAGAATATTGGCTGAAGATGCATTGCGTGGAGCGCGCGCATGATTGAATTCAGCCATCCATGGTGGTTACTGGCACTGTTGCTCATACCCGTATTGGCCCGCTTACCCGCGTGGCACAATATGCACGACACACTTTGGTATCCCGCTACGCAGCAAGCAAAGGACTGTTTGCCCAAAGGAAAGACTGTGGCCAAAACTCCTAAATGGATTCGTGCGATGGTGTATCTGGGTATGGCTTTGTTGATTTTGGGCCTGGCAGATCCTGTGTATTCGATCAAAGAACAGCATCGAAATCTTGCGGGTCGAGACATTATGCTGGTCTTGGATACCTCGCAGTCTATGGAATCGGCGGATATTGCGAG
>JALRFH010000131.1 GCA_023253715.1 Halieaceae bacterium | reverse complement strand
GCATCTTGGCCACCAACACCGTCGGCTACAATGTAAAGCCCTAAGTCATCATCGACGAAAAAGGCGTCCTCGTTGTGCGAGCGCTTGCCGCAATGTGTGACACCGTAACCAGAGACCAGGGATGCGCTCATTTCAGGGCTTCTAACACGATTTTAGCACGGCGAGCAAACCCGGCAGAATCAAACCGGTCTTCATCCATCATTGTCGCATACCATCGCTGACATCATATTTGAGGTCCAGCAAAGCGAATCGCAAGCGAGTGGAAATACCTCCTTCAGAAGTCAGGCTAACGACTCTACCCGATTTCGCCAGTCAGAGGACACCTCGTTTAGAAACAACAGCGGGGGCCCACCTGGGGGCAATAGCGGCGGTCACGATTTTGAAGAGAACAACACCCAGTTCAAAAACCCCATGAAAACTGGGGCGCCAGATTTAAGCGCCATACCGGGACTCAGCAACGCCATGGCCCTACTAATTAGGCACACGGGGCGCAACCAAATTATGCTGTACACCCTAGAGCAGAATAGCGCGCAACGCTGGCTAGTTGGCCGGCAACGTGACTGCGACATCGCCATCGAAGACAACGCCATATCAAGACAACACTGCCTGATTCAAAAACGCGGTGATCGCTGGCAGATCGATGACCAACAGTCGCGCAATGGCACCTACGTGAACGATCTTGCGGTCAACATGACCTATTTGTCATCGGGTGATCGCGTCACTTTGGGCAACATCGATGTTATTTTTCTACCCTTAAGCTAACCACGCATAGAGGATTACAGCATGTCTGGGGCTTTTCGCATTAAAAATCTTGCCACCGAAGCCACGTTTGAGCTGACAGAGGAAGGCATTATTATTGGCCGCGATCCAGCCTGCAGTGTCCCACTCAATAGTAAAGACGTGTCGCGCCATCACGCCTCAATCAAGATTCAAAACAACAGCGCCCACTTAACCGACATGAACTCGACGAATGGCACCTTGTTGAACAAGTGGCGTATCCGTAACACCGAAAAATTGCAGCACGGCGACGTGATTACCATTGCTGACTTCTCGTTTGTTTTTATTGAACCCGGCAAAGCTGCGGACCTGACAATCCACCAAGACAAACTGGCCGAGCAAGGCTCTTTCGCCTTGGAAGAACATGAAGGTGACGCCACTTCATTCCACATTGAGTACCCTCAGCCACCTGGCTGGGACCCAGACGAGAAACCTGCGCCAGCAGTCACAACCAACCCCAATATCAACCTGATGAATGATCTTTTGCGACTGAAAAAAGTGGATGCGAGCAAAGCTCAGGCCGCGTTCATGGAGCTGGCCACAAACGGGCGCAACACCCTGCACCTGGTGCCGCCTTCCAGCAAAAGTTCGCTTACTTTAGGCCGCTCGAAAACTTGCGAAATCCATTTCGACGACCATACGGTTTCAAGTCAGCACGCTGCGCTGGAATGCACAGACTCGAACTACACAATCACAGATCTAGAGTCGCGCAACGGGCTCAAAGTCAATGGCAAAAACATGAAGCAAAGTGCTTTGACCAGTGGTGATACGATCGAGATAGGTCGCTTTAAGCTGCTATTCAAAATCCTCTAAGGATCGAATGAGCAACGCGCGAGGCCCCAACCTTGCAACAAGACATGGTTGGCCAAACTGTGCCAAAACAACGAACCCGGAGTCTGCCTAGTTCCCAGCGGCGCGCCACGTCAAACGCATGTGCAAGCCCACATCCGGGGAAGCTTCCACAGCGATATCCTCCGACACAAAAAGGTCTAGCTGCCAGCGATCAGAGATTGCGAGCGCCCCGCCCATACCAAGTATTAAGGTGTCTTTACCCAGCGGCGCTAAAGGTGAGTCATAATAGGCGGTATGGCTGTCGAGCCACAGCCTTACGGAGAACACCTCGCTCAGGGGATAGGCCAGGCCCAAATGGCCGAAAGTAGCAAATGATTTGCTCTCCGACCGCAGCAAGCCCCCATCGCCCAAGGCCAACACACCGATCCGCCCCTGTATTCGCCAACCCGAATCGTTAATATATGTGTGTTGCCATGCTAACCCTAGGTCCATCTTTTCGGAACCCAACAGCTGATCGCCATTACCGGTAGGTAAGTTAACGAATACATTGACCGAGGACCGATCGTCTAACTCGAATTGGAGCGCCGCTTGAGTATCCAGCAGACCAGATACCGACCGATGAATCGCCACCAGTACCTCATCATTTCGCTCGTACTGTATGCGCATCAAATTTTGAAGGTATTGATCTCTAGAACCATTAGGCAACCCGAAAACACTGTGCCACGTTTCAATAAAATTGTCGCTAAACCCGCCACTCAGTAAGGCATAGGACGCACTAATTTGGTATGACCATCGGTCTGACAACGGACCGCCAATCACTATATTCGTCAACTGCGTTTGAGTGTCGACACTGATTCGGTGATTGGGCAGCACTTTGTAGTACTGGGTATTTGCGATCTGATAACCCAGCGACAGGGTTTGGGATTTCGGTGTAGACGTAAAATCGAGACTGGGGTGTGCAATCGAAAAAGGACTTAAATCAGAGGCTTGGACACTCCAAGCATTCAAACTCAGTGCACAACAAAGAATTAGCTTCAGTGCTTTCGCGTCGCCCATAACTGGCATTTCCATGTATTTTATATTTCCTTTTGCTAACTGCATTTAACCCCTGAACTGCGTTAGTATACGTCGTTAAACCAACGAAAGTACCTGCGCGGAAACAAACCTAAAAATAATACCGCAGCGCCTACTACCGAGAATCACTGTATGGTTGAATCAGACTTAAGTCGAGACGACATTCTACATAAGTTGCTGATCCGCTTAGGTTACCTGGGATTGCTACTCGGCGCAGGCTGGTGGTTCATCAATGGAACTCTGTTCCCAGCCAATGCACTCACTCCCCACGATGCCCCCGCGGCCCTCCTGATAGGCGCAGTCATGTTGGTATTTTACGTACTCGCCCCCCTGAGGTTTAGTGCCCTATTTTTTGTGGGCTCAATAACGCTCACTGCGTGTTGGGCGGTTTTATTCAGAGGATATTCAACGCTGGCACCAAGCCTAATTTTCGTGGCGTTAATCGCCAACATTGCAGTGACGCAAAAATATCTATCGATCAGTACCAGCCTAATCGTCGCACTATTCAGTGGCTGCAGCATTTTTTACGCCAACAACCCCTTCTATTTTGGATCAGAGACCGCACTTGAAGAAACGCTCTTGCGACCAAATCAAGCATGGCTGAACTTAGTCACCTGCGCCTATCTGATTTTGACAATCAGTATGGTAGGCAACTACTTGCGCTCTGATTTAGTGCGCTTGTTAACTGAGCATTCGCGTTTTCTGAACAGCGAATTGATGCTGTTGAATAATGCCTTGGGCAAACTGAAGCATCTGTACCGATATGTAAACAAAAATATTTTATTGGTTGACGGGAACGGCCGGATCATCGCCAGCAGCAACCGGCTACTGGCACTGTTACAAGCTTCAGAACAAGACCTACTGTCCAGCTCGATCGAATATTGGTTTGAACCCGCCGCCAAAGACACTAAGATCCAGCTGAACGTATCTTGCCTGGTGCGAATAAAACATCAACTTGGGCTTGGCGCTTTACAATGGCGCCCAATCAACCCGAAGCCACAAAATAATTCGGTATTTGCAATTGAACTTATCGAATCCGAGGTATCGCAGATCACCACCAGTAATACCAATCAACCCAAACTCTGCTTACAGGCCACCAAGGGCTTGGCGGAATTGGACGCGCAAATAGGCACTGCGCTTGCGACACCGAAGCTCATGTACATTCTGGTGGTACGGCTGCTTAATGGCGCTGACTTGCGATCAAAGATTGGCGATATCGAAGTATCCAGCGTATTCCGTGAGCACGCCACCCATTTACATCAACATATTGCCAAGGACGTACTTCTAATTGATCGCAATACCCTCGTCATTGTCAGTCACGGTGAAGAGTCGGACGCAAAAAAAAACCTGGTAACAATCAATAATTTACTGAACCGCCCCAAAGTGAACACAAAGCCGTTCTCGTCTGAGTTTACATTTTTGACCAAAATCGTTTGCGTTCCCGTGCAAGCGCATTCACTGGCGACACTTGAACCGCTAATCGCAACACAAAATTCAAACCTCCCGAATGAGCCCACCCGGCACCGGGTACTTCAGCAAATACAGCAACGCGGTTTTCTTATGCATTTCCAACCCATCATGCGTCTTGGCTCAGCCGATGAAGTTTTCTTTTATGAGGGGCTTGCTCGATGGATTGGTTCTGACCCCCTTTCGCCGCCACAGTTTTTGCAAGCCGCGGAAGACATGGGCGTGCTTAAAACTCTCACCCTTGTTTTGTTTGAGTCCCTATGCGAATCCGCAACGCGCATTCTTCGCGAGTCATCAGATCGCGTTAAACGTAAATTTTCGTTTAACATCGACGCTAGGACCTTTATCGAACAAGATCTTCAGAAATCCATTGTTGATGCCCTCGCCAGAAGCGCGTTAACGCCGGGCAACCTGATTATAGAGATCACAGAGACGCATACCGTCCGAGAGAAACACAAACTGCAAAATAGTATGGCTTTTTTTCAGGCACAAGGCATCCGGACCGCAATTGATGATTTTGGGAAATCGTATTCCTCTCTGCAGAGGCTGGCAGACACACCTTGCGACATTCTCAAGCTGGACGGGGCGTTAACACGAAACCTTGACGATGACCGTGTCACGCTCATCCTGAAATTTATGGTGAACCTGTGCCAAGAGTTGGGCATAAGCTTAGTCGCAGAAGGCATTGAAACAGAAAGACATGTGGAACAACTCCAAGCCCTGGGCATCCATTGGGGGCAAGGGTATTGGTTACGCAGGCCCGCTACACCAGACAGTTTTTTAACCGGGGTGCGCTCGCGTGGATAACAATCACCTAGAACAGACCTTATCAGACGCGATGTCGCACCGCTTACAGCTGCTTGCTTTTGTACCGGGCATCACGGGGCTTCTGTTCCTGGTCGCTCATGTCATTCAAACTCCCTATTCTGAGTCCCCATCAAATACGATTTTTATAGCCGTGATAACCCTACTCATGGGTATCACGGGATGGGTTTTGTATCGATCAAAGCTGAACTGGCGAATACTGATGTTCGTTTTGTCGGTACCTTTGATACTAAGCGGACTGATCGGTTACGCCACTTTAGGGACCTATGCCGGCGCGTTGGTCGCGCTCTGGGGGGGGCTAGCTTATGCCATGCAAAGCATCGGCGGACGCCTGCAATGGTTCATGTCTTCGCTCGTATTTTTGGTCATTGTGATTATCACGCTGCAAACCCATGACACACCGATACCGTTCATCATCCATGACGCCTTGAGCGAATTTATCCGCAGTAAGCAACATTTTTGGTTCCTAGTGATCTCATACCTGACTGGCATAGTTATCATGGTCTATCTGCACATGCCCATCGCCAAAACCATCGAGCAGCTTGTATCCGAAACGTTAGACAAGCGAAAGATCGCACAAGATCAACGTAACGATGCCACGGCGGGCGCCAACATTATATTGAATAATATCCCTGTCTTCCTAATCGAACTGGATCCGCAGGGGCACATTATCAACACGAGTGGTATTGCAAAACAGCTGATTCAAGGACCCTCTGATGACAATCGGCACTATGCGGCATCGCCTTTAGCGACCATTAAAATCTTGCCCCATTTACTGGATCTTGCTCGGATGACGGGCGGTCAATTTTCCAGCCCCATGAGTGAAAACGCGTTTTCTTCACAATTTTCGAGCTTAGTGGTGACACCATTCAAAAAGAGCGAAGATGAACCTTTTTATTTCACACTGACAATGACTCGAGACAAAGAGACCATCTCTTTAACCGAACAATTCTTAGCACAATATTTGGGCTCGCTAGACTCAACTTCGGGCATCGTCAGCTTCGTATCTTGCCGCTTTCCTCTCGACACCGATACCGATACCGATACTCAAAATTTCTATAGGATCTCTAACCAAACGACAATCCTAATCCAAACAATTGAGCAAACGAAGCCCACAACACTCCGGTTTTTACAATGGTCTTATAACCGGCTCGAGCTCGTCGTGTCACATAGCACTCACATTGAGCACCATCATTTCATCGACACGCTCGGCGCGCTGTGCAGCTCATCAGAACTGTCAAGCGCCCCTATCACTGCCGCACTTGTCGCTGAGCCAGTGGAATTACTTCCGAATGAAACCTTTGTCACACGATGTCTAACAGCCCAACACGGAGTCGCTAACCAAGCTTGGGCTGCAGAGTTAATTCTAGAGCCCAATGACACCATTACAATGAATAAAATAGAGCGAGAAGCGTTAAAACAAGAGTTTAAGTCTGAAGAAATCAAACTCTACGCTATCCCCACGGAACGGCGTGACCCAGAACTGACCCTGCTTCATGAAATTAAATTGCTGAGAAGTACAAAACCCCTAGAAACACAACAATCTGAAGACGTGCTTGAAGAGGTGGAACGCAATTATTTGTCGCGATATCTATCGGCAATCGAACAAACCGAGCTCGTGCACGTACTGCAAACAACGTTAAACACACACCCAGAATCTAGATTGGGGTTGCGGATACCGGGATCTCTAGACATTCGTACGTTTTTGCACAATCTAGATGCCTTACTCAAAACCTTAAACATCTGCCCCGACCGACTTTGGCTGAGAATTAACGAAGACCAACTGTCAAAATCAGATTCCGGGCTCTGGGAAGAACTCAACCACTTTCACACACTCGGATTTCAATTTATGTTAGGCGAGGTAGGCGAGGGCGATACTGACCTAGCATTGATCGCAAATCCCTTATTTTCCATGGTGCATTTTGCTCGCACCACGATAAGCACCGCCATGACGTCTAAAACAGCCGATATCGTGCTTCGCCATGTTGTAAACATTTCGAAGGAACTCCAGCTCTCTACAATGGCGAAGGCGCCAAAAAACCAGACAACCAAAGACTATTTATACACGCTTGGCATCGATTACATTGATACAGCGTGATCGAAAAAATCCAGATAACCACGTCGATCGTAGGTCAGAACTTGATCAACAGCAGCTTGTGAAATGGCCCTCATGAGCAGACTTTTGGCCTCTGAGCCCATACCCTCAAATCGATAGCCAACGCGGTCACCTGAGCAGTATACGACGCTCGCGGTCAAGGTCAGCGTAACACCAAGCATATCCAACCTTACAACCAGTCGCTCATCCTTGGGTAACGCGTTGGGTCTTGGAAGCGTTGCCGAAATACCTCCAACAGAACAATCGATTAAATGGGTTTGATATTCGCGGTTATTTACACAAACCGTAAGTAGTCCCTGAAGCGGAATACGCGGATGTTGTCGGCGATTCATGGTAATATCCAGCACGTTGTTGGCCACCAGCTTATGTCGCCGCTAATGCTTCAACAATAGCAAAACGCTTTTTCACAGGGCCGAAATCGCCATCTCAATAAGGCAAATCCGAACACCGCTGAAATAAAAAGCTAAATGCCACCTCGCTCATCCAAGCGAGTCAACTCTACCAAGTTACTGACCCCGAGCTTCTCCATAGCGTGCTGCCGATGAACTTTGACTGTGCGCAAGGCAATATGTAAGCGCTCACTAATCTGAGGATTCGTCAAACCATTGAGCACAAGTCTAATCACTGCTTTTTCTCGGTCGGTTAGTTGCGTCACAATTGCTTTCAAGGTCTCTAGCTCTCTCTGTTCGCATTGACGACTTTTACTCAATGCCAGAGCAACAGATACCGTATCTAGAAGCTCATCAATATCAACGGGTTTCAGCAAGAAGGCATGGCCGCCTTCTTTGTAGGCCTCAACAACCTCCACTTCGGAACTCGCACCACTAATAAATATTATCGGCATGGCTGCTTGTTGATCGCGAATTTCTCGCTGCAATTCTAAGCCACTCATACCGGGAAGGCTGACGTCGCACAGCAGACACCTCGGCCCACTCAAATGCCCTGACGCCTCCTCAAACCGCAGCAAAAAAGCCTCAGAGCTTTCGTACGGCAAGCAGAGGTAGCCTTCTAGCTCGAACAAACGGTAATAAGCGGTGCGAATGCCAGGATCGTCATCAAGAACGAACACAATGCCTTGATTGGCGCGTTCGGCCTCTTCAACTTGGGATAGCGTCCTGAGTTTTTTAACGTTAGTCATTAGACCTTAACCATTAAGTGACTACTGCGGGTACATCCATCGTCACATCCAGCCCCGGTTTATTCGATATCAAGTGCCATGACCCCTTATTTTGGTCTAAAAAGTTTTTCACGAACAGTAGTCCCAACCCAATACGATCAGACTTTGTCGAAAAACTAACCTTACCTGCTTTATCCAGTTCCTCTTGAGTCATACCCAATCCGTTGTCGACCAGTTGAATACGACATCGATCGCCAAGTAACCGCGCCGATAGCAATATTTCAGGTGACCACCCCTGCTGACTTGCTGCACTCACGGATTCTACCGAATTGATCAACAGATGCAGCAAGGAATGCAGAAACTGCTGCCTTGGAACCCGCACGACGATATCATCAGGTACATCAATTTGAACATTGATATTGTTCACCTTGATATCCGCCTCCAAAAACACAAGCAATTCGGCGACGGCGTCTGCAAGCGGCAGAGCAAGCGTCGTTTCAATTTCTCGGCTACTGATAAAATTGCGCACGCTTTCTATTTTGGCTTGCAAGCGGCTCAGCTCGCGCTGTGTTTCCGACAAGATCTCCGAAAACGTGTCTGCATCGATATGACCTTGACGCAACATCCGATTCAATAGTTGAGTATTAATGGACATCGCCGCGAGCGGTTGTCGTAATTCATGCTGCAAGGAACTCGATAAAAGCCCCAAGGCTCTTTGCCGATCAATCTGCTCCATTTCACTGGACCATTGAAACCGAGTCTGCTGGGCTCTGGCGTCAGCAAATGTCTTGGTCGCTTGAATCAAATTACTGGAAAACAAATACGCGATCGAGCCTGTAAAAATCAAGATCCACGAGACAGTGGCATATGTGAAAAATCCGTCGGGTAGTCTCGTCGTTCCAAAAGGCGACAGTGAAGAGATGTCGCTCGAGAGCGATGCCGCTAATAAAGACAAGGCAAACAAAATAACTATCAACCCCAGCACACCCAGAAATCCGTTTTGTGAAGAAAACGAACGGCGGAGCAAACGCACTCCCAACATTACCAAAGAGACCACAATAACCAGTCGACTGACCTTAATCGAGACTTCATTGCCGAAACTCAATGTGGCGATACTGAGTAGCGTCAGTGCCAACGCCAACTCCCACCACGTCGATCTTCGCAAAACGTGACCACCCTCTGAGCCCAGCAATAAATGGTCAAAATTAGCGACCCAAAACACTACCACACCCACGAAAAACAGCCTGAGCATCCAGGCCAGATAAAGCGGCAGAGTGGCCCAAAGAAGCGAAGCAATGGCGATGCCAACAACTGCGGCTAACACCAAAGTGAGCCGCATCAAAAGACGATTAGGACGGCTCAAGAAATCGCCAAAAAAATAGTCAGCGCCCAATCCTGAAATCAAAACAACGCCCACGTAAAGAATCGGGAAGATTGAGTCAACATCAACAAACACGAGAATTAAACCTCGAGCAAAGAAATCTGGACGAAGAAACCACGCCCAGAATCTGACCACAAATACAACGACCCACTGTAGCGATCAATTAACCATCGAGAGATCACTAAGCCCAAACCCATCCCTCTGGGTTTTTCTGATTGGAACATCGTTTCCAGTTTTCGCAAAGTCTCAGAATTCACCCCCGGTCCATTGTCGCTGATCGACACCTGAACCTTATCTTGCAACACACTCACTAATATTTCGATTTTAGGGGTCACCGTATTCTCTGAATCAGACAGAGCTTCAATCGAATTCCGTAGTAGATTTGTCAGCACCTGAGACAAGTGAACGGGGTTAAACTTGACCAAAATAGTCTCACTAGGCACCTGCACAAGATATTGAATACCCTTAGATGAAAATACGCCCTTAAAACGCGCAAGGGAATTGTTTAGCACCTCAATTAAGTCGCAGGTCGAGTTGAGAATTTCATCACCGATTCCACCCGATAAATAATGCGACAGAAGATCTTCTGTCCGTTTAATGTCACTTTCGATGTCTAGCAAGAACCCAGCCACAAGCTCACCACCAACCGTAGCCTCATTCTGGTAACGCTGAAGTACTTGCACGTTGGTCGAAATGGCCGTCAAGGGTTGGTTCAGTTCATGCGCAATGGTGGCCGACAACATCGATATCGATCGCGCTTCTTCCAGATGGTTCATCGAAGCGCGAAAATCCTCCGCCGACGTCAAATGATCCTGCTGTTCTAAAGCGCTGAGATGGGCACGATGAATCATCTGAAACTCAAGAGATAATCGCGCCAAGGTCGCGATGAAGCACCCCCAAAACACGAGCAACAACACCCAATCAGAAGGCGCATGAGTATGGTTTACACCCAAAAAGCCCCAATAGTCAGATCCTTCCCGCCGCGCGAGGCTGTCGGCAAGAAGCGCCCCGCCTATGACAGAAAACACCAGCACCATAACTGCGTAGACAGTGTTATCACTGTCGAGCCAAGATTTTACACAATACGCCCCAATACCAAGGGTAGAGAATCCAATGACCATTAATGCGCCCAGATTCATTCCAGAACGACCGACGAAACCGAGAAGCAGTTCACTCACCGCGAATACGACTAATCCCAGCAAGGACAGCAACCGAAGCTCTAACATTGGACTCGTTATGGGTTCAAACGAGCTGTAAAAATAACAAAGCCCTAACACACCACATGAGGTCGCTAAAGAGACCGTCACAGTTGCGCTGAACCAGCCTTCCGATAACGACAGCGCTGCAGCAATCGCTATGAGCACCCAGCCGATACTCCAACGAATCAGACCTACACGTTTCAGAGGAAGGAAGAATAATCCAACCGATAAGGCAACAATAGCGACCAAAGCCAGCAATACCCAGGCAGGATCCAGCGCACCAACCCCACCTTTCATACAAAGACCAGCCGAGCCCGACGCAGCATCACAACCCAATACAACGCTCCAATTCAGAAAGCTCAAACGGCTTTCTTAAAATGTTAGGCCCATTTTGAGGATCACCTGATTGCACTGGGAACTCGTGCAAGCGCGCCGTCATAAAAATAATCCTCTCCTCTGCTAAAGGCGGCGACAATTCCGAGAGCAACTCGAAACCATTTCGGCCGGGAAGGGTAATGTCCACAATCGCATGCGTGACATTGATCGAGTGAGCCTCATTGCACAATGAAAATTCGGCATGCCGCAACCCCTGTATGCAGGCCTCTACAGAGGGATAACTGACCGTTCTGACGCCGATCAGTGCCGCCCAGCGCACAATACTTGCTCTAATACCATCATCATCCTCTACGATCAGTAAGCATTTTACTGCAGCTTTTTCAGACATCATGTTTTAGTCGCTTCCCAAAACCAAGCGCGACAAACCGCACTTACACATTTTACTTTAATGGCTTTGCCATACAGCACAATTGCCCTAAGGGGCATCTGATAACCAATTTCTCTTTCCCTGAGGGGTAAATGTTAAAGCGCAAAATATGCCCTATGGGGTAATACCATACTCGCCCTCTCTACCTATACTGTAACGCAAACATAGAGCGATCTCGAATGAGGGAGGCAAACCCATGATCGAAACATTACGAACCGGCGACCTGATCCGCCACGGACGAATGTCCTTAGGTATGACGCAAGCAGAATTGGCGCAATACTTATCGGCACAGACCCCCATCTTCAACGGCGTGGATACAGTAACAATTAGCCGCTGGGAGGCTGGACGCGTCTATCCCTCCAGTAAACGTCTTATTGCTTTCGCGAAAACACTGTACCCCAAGCACGCGTGCACGACTCTACGCCACATGGTGCAAGATCGACCGCGCGGCCACATCGCCTGCAATGTTAGTAAAGTGAATTCTTTTCACCGCCACCCCTATCTCATCGGTGAAGATCACAGAGCACTGGCTGTGAGTACGACGATCGACCGACTCACCTCCGGCAGCCGCCGGTGCGTAGACCCTTTTTACGTGGCGTTACTTGACCAACCGAAAATTGACGACAGTGATGATTTAACATTAGTGATTGTCGATCCAGTCACAAACGAGATATTCGGTCACATCTTGGCAACGACACTAGTCGAAAGTGCCAATGACAAAAGCCGAACCATCGCAATAACCTCACTGTTTGCTGGTAGCGATAGGATTTTTGAATTCCTAATGAGTCAATTCTTCCGATATGCCGTTCAAATCAATGCTGACAATATCTATTTAATCGGCTCCGATACTCAGCAACAATCGATGGCGAAAAAATTGGGAATGACGGCGAGCCGAGGAAGCACACCAAAGGCGCTCTCAGCAATACTGACCAATCGCAATGCTCATATTTTTGTCGGCGATTACTACGAGGTGTTAGCCCACCCTGACTTCATCGGCCTGTATTCTAGCGACGCAACCCCCTACCCACGGCTGGAACAACCCCAAGCATCACTGGAACAAGAAGCAAGTACCAAAAATAGCGCGCTGTAAGTCGAGCCTGCCAGTGCTCAGACGGACTATGTAAGACACTGGCAACATAAACGCCCTGTGGGTATGCTCTTTGGCAATACTAGGAGAGCAATAATGGGTAAAAATCGCGTAGCACTTGTTACCGGCGCCAGCCGCGGCGCCGGCGCTGGAATCGCCAAAGGCCTGGGTGAGCTAGGCTATACCGTATACGTTACTGGCCGCACCATCACACCCGGTGACGCCAAAGGCTGGGACGGATCTGTGCTTCCCGGCACCGTCGCTGAGACCGCTGCCGAAGTCACGGCACGAGGCGGAAAAGGCATTGCGGTAGTTTGCGACCATTCCGACGACGCCCAAGTGGCAGCACTGTTTGAGCAAATACAACGCGAGCAAGGCCGCTTGGATATGCTGGTGAACAACGCTACCTATATTCACCATCAACTGATTGAGAAGAAACCGTTCTGGGAAAAGGAACTCTCTGCGGTCAATATTCTGGACGTTGGTTTGCGATCTGCCTACGTAGCTAGCTGGCACGCCGCTCAAATCATGGTGCCCCAAGGCTCTGGGCTCATCGGCTTTGTGTCATCCTTTGGCGCCGATTGCTACATGCACGGTCCAGCTTACGGCGCTCAAAAAGCAGGTATTGATAAATTTGCGCACGATATGGAACATGATCTTCGCGGTACCGGTGTGGTATCGGTATCGCTTTGGCTGGGGCCGCAAATTACCGAACGGTCCGAGATAGCGCGGAAGACGAATCCCGAGCAATACGAAGAGTTTATTGCCTATGCCGAAAACCCTGAGTTCTCGGCACACATATTTGATGCCATTGACCATGCGTCAAACCGCGACGAGCTATCGGGACAAACGCTCATTGGTGCCGAAATTGCGTTAGCGCTTGGCATTAAAGATCGCGGCGTCGACCGGCCTTCGCATCGTGAAATGCTGGGCAACCCGCGACCTAAAAACCCCGCTGCAGTTTACTAAAACCTCAGCCTTGGTTTTTTTACTCGGGTCACTTAAACAGCTTGAATTTAGTCCGACAACGAACCAACAAACCCCGCTCAAGGCGGGGCTACATCACATCCGCAAGCGAACGGGCCGCCACATCCACACGAAGTGAGCCGGGCTCGTAGTTACATACCATTACCGTGCGGTACTCAGTTCGAGATTTGGCAATACGCCAACCCGCCTCGGTTTTGACATAATCGTCATGATACAAAGCACTCAGCATGGTCAAGGTATGATCTTGGGTATTGATATTACGATAATTTAGCGACCAAACGCCTTTAGCTGTGGTTTCGCTAATGATCTCGATCTCGGGATTTGCGCCGTGATGCATGTCCAACACGTAGTCGTGACACCCGCGCGGCACGAAGACATCGTCAACGAAGGTGTCGCGGTTGTCGCAGTAACCGAAGTAGTCCATGTCCACGATCGCGCCCTCGGCGACAAAGCATTCGCGAACATCCTCCGGTTCTTGCCTATCGCATGCGTTTAGGTATCGAGCTTTAAGGGCTTTAATTTCCTCGATGGCTTCCATACGCTCAACGCGCGCTAACAACGCTTTTATTGTTTGATCCATAACCTTCCCCTAGTAGTCGAATATCTCGATGCTACACAAGTTTGCAGGGAAGATCTTGCGACTAGGAATCGGCGCTTTACTACAAATGAATGCTTACACCAGCCCACCGACAAGGCAATACTTCATTTCAACGTACTCATCGATACCGTATTTAGAACCTTCGCGCCCCAGACCTGAATGCTTAACGCCCCCAAAGGGTGCGACTTCCGTTGAGATAATGCCCTCGTTTACGCCCACCATACCGTATTCCAGCTTCTGCATCACACGCCAGCTTCGGCCTAAGTTCTGGGTGTAAAAATAGGCGGCCAAACCGTACTCTGTTGCATTGGCAATAGCGATGGCTTCTTCCTCAGTGTTAAAGCGCACAACGGTGGCAACGGGACCGAAGATCTCGTTGCTGAAAATCGCCATCTCCGGTGTGACTTCGGTTACAACGGTCGGCGCGTAGAAAGCCCCACTACCGTCAACACGATGCCCACCCGTCACTATTTTGGCGCCTTTATCACAGGCATCAGCCATCAGTGTTTCGACTTTCTCCAAGGCGGCTGCATTAATCAAAGGACCAACAGTGACGCCTTCCTCGGCGCCGTTGCCAACTTTCATGGCTCTAACGCGTTCACTGAGCTTGGCCACGAAGTCATCGTACACCGAATCTTG
>JALRFH010000026.1 GCA_023253715.1 Halieaceae bacterium | reverse complement strand
TTTTGCGATCCGTGAAGGTGGTCGTACGGTTGGTGCTGGCGTTGTAGCCAAGATCATCGAGTAATCGATCCAAGCCATGGGTGGGTTTTGATCCCCGCCCACTGAGCCGAACGGCTGCGTGCAGTTGTTCGGCTTTGTTGTATCTGGCGTTTGGTTTTTATTCTTGAGGGGCGCGTGAGCGTACGCCTCTGATTTGAAACACGCACGCAGCAACAATGAGTAAGGTGCCCGCCAAAGTGTGGGCGCTGACGGCTTCTTTAAACAAGATCCACCCCAGAGCCGCCGCCCAAACAAAGGCGGTGTATTCCAAGGTAACCAAACTTGCGGTCACCGCATGTCGATAGGCATACGAAAAGCAAATGAGCGCCCCAATCGCGAGGCTCGCTGCTGTGGCGGCAAGGGTGCCGGCGCGAACACTTGGTAGTGGCTCTGCCCACCAGGGCGCCAGCACCGCCAGCCCGATAAAGGTCACGAGAGTCTGATAAAAGCTGATTTCTAGGGGTTGTGCGATTAAGGCTTGCTGTCGCTGTAAAATCAGGCTGTAGGCGTACATGACAGCGGACAGTAAGACAGCGCCACTGCCCCAGAGCGATTGTGTTTGAAATTTTGCGAGCTCCTCAAACAACAATAAACCGACGCCCGCTAGGGCTATGACTGAGGCGATGTAGTCGTTGGGAGCGATCGGCTCATTTATCAGCCAAGCTGCCAAAAATAGGGTAATGATGGGGGCGATGAACGACAATCCGACGGCCTGTGCCAAAGGGATTTGCGTTAGTCCCCAAAAAAACAAAGAGGCCATCACGAGCGTGATGACACCCCGTTTCACGTGAAGCTTTAGTGTTTGGGTCGATGGTGGGGTTGGCCTCCGGCTTAGGTAAAGCAGGCCAATAATGGCAATACCGAAGCTCATGCGCCAGAACATCGCATTGTAAACCCCGTACTGTAGGGATAGCGATTTCATGGTCGCGTCCATGCCGGAGAACAGCGCGACGCCGGCGGCGCCGGCCAGCAGGGCGAGGCGGCTTTGGGTTAGTCCTACCACGCACGCCGCTGAGCGTTTTCTTGCGTTATTTGCTCGTTCAGCGTGTATAAGTCGTACAGCCAGCCGATCAAAAATAGTCCGCCTGTGAATAGGTAAAGCAGCCCCGTGAAAATTTTCCCCATATAAAATCGGTGCACCCCAAAAATGCCGAGGAAGGTCAAAAAGATCCAGGCAAGGCTGTAATTGATCGGGCCGTCAGTGAAGCGCCAATCTGCTTGTCTGTCCATGCTCGGGATAAGAAAGAGATCGACGATCCAGCCCACAAAAAAGAGCCCTAGCGTAAAAAACCAAATCGTCCCACTAACCTGTTTGCCGTAGTAGAACCGGTGTGCCCCCATAAATCCGAAAATCCAAAGTAAATAGCCCATCAGCAGTGAATGCGTGTTGGATTGTTGATTTGTTGTCATAGCTGACTCCTTATGAAGATCTCTTAGCTTCTTCTATTTCGAGCGCTAGGGCAACTGGGTGTAAGCCAAAATGAGGTCACGACACGCTCGGAAGCGCACTGAGACGCTGGCCTTAGGTAATTTTCCACTTCCCCAGAACTTTTTAAATTTTCGCGATAACTCCCCTTGACAGGTGTGGAGCGCGTCTCTAAAATTCGCGTTCCTTTTTCGGGGGTCTCCTTGCGAGCTCTCGGTTATTTATATTTTGGAGACTAGTCACGTGCAAAACCAACGCATTCGCATTCGCCTAAAAGCTTTTGATCACCGTTTGATTGATGCTTCAACGCAAGAGATTGTTGAAACCGCGCGTCGCACTGGGGCTCAGGTTCGCGGACCGATCCCACTGCCGACTCGTAAAGAGAAGTTTACTGTGTTGATTTCGCCTCACGTAAACAAGGATGCTCGTGACCAGTATGAGATTCGTACCCACAAACGGTTGCTCGACATCGTAGAGCCAACAGAAAAAACGGTTGATGCTTTAATGAAGCTCGACTTAGCAGCAGGTGTGGAAGTACAGATTAGTCTTGGTTAACGACAATTCGTAGCAAGACCTGCCCGCAGTGCTCCAAACTGCGGGCGTGTAACGTTCAGCGATGGACGGCCATAGAGGGTTAGCCCCGTACACTGAGAGGTTAGAAAAATGACTATTGGTTTAGTCGGCCGTAAAACCGGTATGACTCGTGTTTTTACCGAAGACGGCGTATCAATTCCAGTAACCGTAGTGGAGGTATCTCCAAACCGCGTTACTCAGATCAAAGAGCTAGATGCCGATGGGTATCGTGCAATCCAAGTAACTGCTGGAAGCCGCAAAGCAAGTCGCGTTAACAAGTCTGCTGCAGGGCATTACGCCAAAGCGGGTGTTGAGGCAGGTACTGGCTTGTGGGAATTCCGCCTCGACGCGGGTGAAGATGCGCCTGAAGTGGGTGCAGAGTTAACCGTTGATCGATTTGAAGCGGGTCAGAAAGTTGACGTCGCGGGTAAGTCGAAAGGTAAGGGTTTTCAGGGCGGTGTTAAGCGTTGGAACTTCAAAATGCAGGACGCCACCCACGGTAACTCTTTGTCGCACCGTGCGCCTGGCTCTATCGGGCAGTGTCAAACACCTGGTCGTGTTTTCAAGGGTAAAAAAATGGCGGGTCAGATGGGTAATGTCGCTGTTACCACTCACGGCCTTGAGGTTGTGCGCGTCGATGTAGAGCGCAACTTATTATTAATCAAAGGTGCGGTTCCAGGTGCGCCGGGCGGTGACGTCGTCGTGCGTCCTGCGGTCAAGGCATAAGTTAGGGGATTCGAACGTGGAATTAAATGTATTGAAGCCCGGGAATGCATCAGCTGGCACGGTGTCTGTGTCTGATGTTGCGTTTGCTCGTGAATACAATGAAGCATTGGTTCACCAAGTTGTGACGGCTTACTTGGCGGGTGCTCGCCAGGGTACGCGCGCTCAAAAAACTCGTTCTGAGGTGAGCGGCGGTGGCAAGAAGCCTTTCCGTCAAAAAGGGACAGGCCGTGCTCGCGCAGGTACCATTCGTTCGCCTATCTGGCGTACCGGTGGTGTGACCTTCGCAGCCAAGCCACAAGATCACAGCCAAAAAGTGAACCGCAAGATGTACCGCGCGGCTATTCGCTCGATCTTATCTGAGCTGGCTCGTCAGGAGCGTTTGCTGGTGGTTGAGTCTATGGATGTTGAAGCACCAAAAACGAAGTTGTTGGTTAAACAGTTGGGCGACTTTGGTTTGGATAATGTTTTGATCGTTGCGTCAGAAGTGAACGAAAACTTGTACTTGGCGTCTCGTAACTTGCACTCCGTTGATGTGCGCGATGTTGAGAGCGTAGATCCTGTAAGTTTGATTGCCTACGACAAAGTGGTTGTGACTGTCGATGCTGTGAAAAAGTTTGAGGAGATGCTCGGATGAATCAAGAGCGATTGTTTCAGGTAATAAGAGCGCCTCACGTTTCTGAGAAAGCTGCTGTCGTTGCTGAAGTGAACAACCAGTATGTGTTTCGTGTGGCATTGGATGCCAGCAAGGCGGAAGTAAAGGCTGCTGTTGAGAAATTTTTCAAAGTGAACGTAGAGTCTGTGAGCACCTTGCGTGTGAAAGGTAAAACCAAGCGTAACCGCTTTGGACTTACCACGAAGCCAAGCTGGAAGAAGGCTTACGTTACGTTGGCGCAAGGTCAAGATATTGACTTTGCTACCGTGGAATAAGGGGTAAGTCATGGCAGTATTAAAAAGTAAACCTACTTCGGCTGGACGTCGCCATGTGGTGCGCGTTGTCGAGCAGGATTTGTACAAGGGTGCACCCCACAAGCCATTGCTGGAAAGCCAAGGCAAGACCGGTGGTCGTAACAACAATGGTCGTATCACGACGCGTCATATCGGCGGTGGCCACAAGCAGCACTACCGAATTATTGACTTTAAGCGCAATAAAGATGGTATGCCTGCCAAGGTGGAGCGTTTGGAATACGACCCAAATCGCACGGCTCACATTGCGTTGGTTTTGTTTCCAGACGGGGAGCGTCGCTATATTTTGGCACCGAAAGGCCTGAAGGCAGGTGATGTGGTCCAAAATGGTCCGGCGGCTCCGATCAAAGCCGGTAACTGTTTGCCCATTCGTAACATTCCGGTGGGTTCTGTGATTCACGCGATCGAGCTGAAGCCTGGTAAGG
Organism: Halieaceae bacterium; assembly: GCA_023253715.1. Taxonomy (GTDB): domain Bacteria; phylum Pseudomonadota; class Gammaproteobacteria; order Pseudomonadales; family Halieaceae; genus Aequoribacter. The sequence continues at coordinate 2,633 of JALRFH010000026.1, read as the reverse complement.
GTGCTCAGTTGGCTCGCTCAGCCGGAGCGTCGGTTCAGTTGGTTGCTCGCGAAGGTGCATACGCAACAGTGCGTTTGCGCTCTGGTGAGATGCGCAAAGTGTTGAGCGATTGCCGCGCAACCATCGGCGAGGTGTCCAATTCAGAGCACAGTCTGCGCAAATTGGGCAAAGCGGGTGCCAAGCGTTGGCGTGGTGTTCGTCCTACCGTTCGCGGTGTGGCGATGAACCCGGTGGATCACCCACATGGTGGTGGTGAGGGTAGAACGTCAGGTGGACGTCATCCCGTCAGCCCATGGGGTACGCCGACTAAAGGTTATAAGACGCGTTCTAACAAGCGTACCGATAAATTGATTGTTCGCCGTCGCGGTAAAAAGTAAGCGACTAGGTCGATAGGATAGAGGATAGTATTGTGCCCCGTTCATTAAAAAAAGGCCCCTTCATTGATCTGCACTTGCAGAAAAAAGTAGAAGCCGCACTAGAGAGCAACGACCGTCGTCCAATCAAAACCTGGTCGCGTCGTTCAATGGTATCGCCCGACATGGTTGGTTTAACCATCGCCGTTCACAACGGACGTCAGCATGTGCCTGTCTTGATCAACGAAGACATGGTAGGACACAAGCTAGGCGAGTTCGCGGTAACGCGTACGTTCAAAGGGCACATTGTAGACAAAAAGGCGAAGCGTTAAGCGTCGCGTGTAGGAGAAAGCAACCATGGAAGTGGCAGCAAAATTACGAGGAGCGCGAATCTCGGCACAGAAAGCCCGTTTGGTGGCTGACCAGGTGCGTGGCTTGCCCGTAGAAAAAGCATTAGACGTGCTTGCGTTTAGCCCTAAGAAAGCGGCGCATATCGTTAAGAAGGTGCTGGATTCCGCCATTGCAAACGCGGAAAACAACGAAGGTGCCGACGTGGATGAGTTGAAAGTTTCAACCATCTTTGTGGATGAGGGTATGACAATGAAGCGCTTGCGTCCTCGCGCTAAAGGTCGTGCAGATCGTATTTTCAAGCGTACTTGTCACATCACTGTGAAAGTCGCAGACGGCGAAGGTTAGGAGAAGACCATATGGGTCAGAAAGTACATCCAACCGGTATTCGGTTAGGCATTGTTAAAGACCATAACTCAGTGTGGTATGCGGATTCAAAAAATTACGCTCGCCAGCTGATCACTGATTTAGAGGTACGCCAGTACATCGAGAAGGTGCTAGACAATGCTTCTGTGAGCCGCATTTTGATCGAGCGTCCTGCCCAGACAGCGCGCATTACGATTTCTACTGCGCGTCCAGGCATCGTTATCGGCAAGAAAGGCGAAGATGTTGAAAAATTACGCCAGGATTTGAGTGCACGCATGGGTGTGCCCGTGAACATCAACATCGAAGAGATTCGTAAGCCTGATCTTGATGCAAAACTGGTTGCACAAAACGTGGCTCAACAACTTGAGCGTCGTGTGATGTTCCGTCGCGCGATGAAGCGTGCGGTGCAAAACGCGCTGCGCCAAGGGGCTGAGGGCGTGAAGATCCAGGTTAGTGGTCGTTTAGGTGGTGCAGAGATCGCGCGGGCCGAGTGGTACCGTGAGGGTCGAGTGCCTTTGCACACATTGCGTGCAGATATCGACTATGCAACATACGAAGCATCTACAACTTACGGCATCATCGGTGTCAAGGTGTGGATTTTCAAAGGCGAGGTCATCGGCGGGCAAGAGTCTGCAAACGATGGCGGCAAGAAACCAGCGGCTAATTAAGGTTCGGTGCTATGTTACAGCCTAAGCGTACAAAATTTAGAAAGATGCAGAAGGGTCGCAACCGCGGTCTCGCTCTGCGCGGTAGTAAAGTCAGTTTCGGTGAGTTCGGTCTGAAAGCGGTCGGTCGTGGTCGTATTACGGCGCGTCAAATCGAAGCCGCTCGTCGAGCGATGACTCGTCACATCAAGCGTGCAGTTAGTTTTCAGCGTGATGTTGCCGTTGTTGACCTTGTCCATCAGGTGGTCTTGCAAGATCTTTTCTGCTCGGAAGGTATCTCGGCGGTGAACCAGAATAACTTCAGAGGCAATATTTGAAAGGTAAAGCGCCTCTTCTACAGCGGTATTACCACCACCGATCACTGCAACTTTCTGGTTTCGATAAAAGAAACCGTCACAAGTAGCACAGGCTGAAACGCCTTTGCCTTTAAAGGCTTCTTCTGAGTCGAGGCCAAGGTACATCGCAGAAGCACCTGTCGCGATGATGATCGCATCTGCGGTGTAGTGCGCGCTGTCACCCTTAAGTTTGAATGGGCGCACGCTGAAGTCAACTTCCGAGATGTAGTCAAAGATGATTTCGGTTTCAAAACGCTCGGCGTGTTGTTGCATGCGGGTCATGAGGTCTGGACCCATAACGCCATTGTTGTCGCCTGGCCAGTTATCGACATCGGTGGTGGTCATCAATTGACCGCCTTGCTCCATGCCAGTGACTAGCACAGGATTAAGATTTGCACGAGCCGCATAGACCGCCGCGGTATAGCCCGCAGGCCCCGATCCCAAAATCAACAAACCGCAGTGTTTTGCATCGCTCATGTGTGAAATCTCCTAACAACATGTTTCTTTATTGGGGCGGTATCCTATAAGTGAGGGGCGGGTAGAACAAGGGCTAAGAACCCTTGATA
>JALRFH010000198.1 GCA_023253715.1 Halieaceae bacterium | reverse complement strand
GCTGAAATCGTTTGGGCTGCAAGCGACGCGTTAAGCATCGATGTCGCCTTGGGTATTCTGGATGGCAAGATCGAGAACGACCCAACGATTGCAGCGCCACTGGTCGGTTTGTCGAATACCCCGGACTACACCTTAAACGTTGGAGCGACATACTACTTTGACACTGCGATGGGTAACTTTACCGCGCGTGCTAATTACTATTATCGCGATGACTACATCTTGTTCGAAGATTCTGATCTGCTCGCACAAGACGGTTACGGCATGGTGAACCTAGGTTTGACCTGGGAAAGCCCCAAGGGTGATGTCTACGGTGGTTTGTACGTGAAGAACGCGACCGACGAAGAGTACATGGTGGGTGGTTATAACTTCGTCGGCGTTGCTGCCGATGGTAGCTACTTACCCGGCTTAGGTGGTGACCAAACGCTGATTAGCTACTACGGCGATCCACGCACTGTGCATCTGAACTTCGGTTACCGTTTCTAGTTCGACGGTACCCTAAGTCATAGGGCCCGGGGAGCGCGCGCTCCCCAGGCTCATTCCAAACATAGAGGTGTTATATGTTTCGGGGATTTGAATCTTCTAGCCCCTTGTTGCCTGAGATCTTTGCCCTTCACGGCAAGTGGCAGGTACGTAAGCCTGCCTTGATTGCAGGTGGCGTTAGAGAGACATGGCCGGAAATGATGAGCTCGTCGCATCGAGTTGCTAACGCACTGATTCAGTCTGGGGTGCAAGTGGGTGATGCTGTGGCGATTGTGATGAGTAACGGCGCGCACATGGTGCACGCGTTCCTAGGCTGTATGAGCGCGGGCGCTGTTTCAGTGCCTATCAATCTCTCGGTCAGTGACGATGCCTTGGTCAATATGCTCATCGACGCTAAAACCGTCGCCTTGCTTGTGACTGGCGATCAGTTTGAGCGTATCGTGAATTTACAAACGCGCCTGCCGTCCACTCTTTCGGTGTGCGTCACGACAGGCACGGAATCGGAACCCGGTTGGGCTGTCTGGGATGAATTCATCAGTGGCGTCGCCGACACAGCACCTAATATCAATATTGAAGACGATGCCATACTCAATGTGATTTACTCGTCTGGGACCACGGGCGTGCCAAAGGGTATTGTCCATACACACCGTGGCCGTCGAGACTGGGCTTACGATTTGGCGATTGCGCTTCGGTATCATGGCGCGGCGAAAAGTTTGTTCACGATTGGTTTGTATTCGAATATCTCTTGGGTGTCGATGCTGGCTACGTTGTTGGCGGGTGGTACCTTGGTCGTACACGACAAATTTGATGAAGCTGTGTTTCTCGATACAGTTGCGCGTGAGCGCATCACGCACACAGCCATGGTGCCCATTCAGTTCCAGCGGGTGACGGATCTGCAATTGGCAGAACCGCGCAATGTTAGTTCCATGACCGCTATGATGAGCGCCGGGTCGCCTTTGCGTGAGCCCTTGAAACGACGCATTTTCGAGGCCTTCCCCTGCGGTATTATCGAGCTGTATGGCTTAACGGAGGGGATTATTACGACCCTCGATCCCGAGGATGCTGAAGGGCGTTGGTCGTCCGTGGGGCGCCCGTTGATAGGCACCGATATCGCGATTATTGACGACGAGGGGCGAGGGGTTCCGGTCGGCACTTCGGGTGAAATTGTGTCCCGTGGAAGAATCACTATGCCGGGCTACTTGAATCGTGCTGACGCGAGCCAGGAGTCCGAATATATCGACGCGAACGGGCAACAGTGGTTGCGCTCTGGGGATATTGGTCAGTTGGATGACGAAGGTTTTTTGTACATCGTTGATCGAAAAAAAGACATGATTTTGTCGGGTGGCCAAAATATTTACCCGCAAGATATTGAAGCCGTCGTGGCCCTGCACGAGACGGTATACGATGTGGCTGTGATTGGTGCTCCGAGCGAGCGCTGGGGTGAAACACCGATTGCTTTAGTGGTGCCAACGCCGGGCGTCACTCTCTGCGATGACTGTCGTGCGGCAATACGAACGTTTGCCAACGAACGGCTGGGTAAGCAGCAACGTATTGCCGATGTGATTGCGGTGACGGAATTGCCGCGTAACCCCAATGGCAAAATCCTCAAGCGCGAGCTGCGCGCCCAGTTCACACATTTGCACTATTGATAGGTCTGCTCCTATTTACCGAGCCTTTTGGCTCGGTTTTTTTTCGCAAGATTGAACGTTTAGCGTTTGAGTGGCGCTAGGCTCTGAACGGTTTCGTATAAACGTTGGGTGAGCTCGTGCCGTTTGTTTTGGTGGCAGTAGTCTTCTGGGGGTATAGGGTCGCCGATGGTTAGGTGAATTTCAGAGCCAAAGCGGATGAGGGCTTCGCGCAAGAGCATCGCCATACGAAGGGGTTCCGCGACATGAGAGGCTAGGTGGAAAGAGCGACTATTCTGTCCCTGAAAATAAACGGGTACAACCGTGGGGTGCGCCTTGGTGACCAACTTGGCGACAAAGGTGCTCCAGGGGGCATCGTGTACCTCGCCAAATCCATAGCGGTTAGCCGTGGAGACCATGCCCGATGGAAACAGAATCAACGGGATGTGATTTTGAAGTGCCTCCATCGCGAGTTGTTTCGCGCGAATGTTTCTCGCGGCGGCGTCCTTCGTGCCTGAGAAATCAATCGGCAAAAAATATTCAGCCAGTTCTCGGTCTTGGCACAAGAGCGAGTTAATCACGACGCGAAAATTACCCCTTAACTCCAGTGCTAAATTGCACATAACCAAACCATCCAGTACACCGAAGGGATGGTTGGCAATGAACAGTAAGGGTTTTGAAGGGTCGATTCGCTCAAGCGGTGTCTTGTCTGCTGTCACTTGAATTTGACTGGCCTTTAGGGCCTCTCTAAAAAAACACAGCGCATCAGGGGTTTGGGCTTTTAGGGTGTGATACAGCCCCTCTAATTTTGGGCGGCCCATTAAGGTTTCTAAATGGCGCGTCAGTGTTCGTACAAACCAAGACGACGCAGGGTCTTCGTAGGATAGTCCCGGGTTTTCCCGCACGTAAAATTCAAAGGCGGGGTCAAGCCTTGATGTCATGATTTGCTCTCCAGGAAGCTCAAGGCGCAGGTCGGCCTCATAATTTTTTCACCGCGTAAGCGCCTAGTAAGCCGCCTGCCGCGACCCAGATAAAATATGCGGTATAGCCCCCACCATCGGGCCACCAAGTCAATAATACAGTGTTCAGCCTTGGCAGATAAATCTCAGGTGTAAAGGCGACTAGGGAAATAAAGCCGATCGCCAGTCCGTTTAAGTGCCTAGGAATTGAGCACTCCTCCAACACTGCCCAGTACAGGCCACGCACACTGTAGGTGCAAAAACCCACAGCGACAATAAAAGTGAGAGCGATGGCGTTCGATGTCAGGGGTGCTAGGGCAAATGTGAACAGAGTGAGTGCGGCACCCACAAAGCTCCAATGAAGTACAACCGTGACCTTGAATCGGTCACCCAACACGCCCGACAAAATCGCTCCGACCGGGCGTGTCCAGAGCTTTGCTAGGGTGATCGAAGCGGCGATCGAAGCGCCAACGCCCCAGTGGCTCTGTAAGTAGCCCGAGAACGAATAGCTCGCCCACAGAAATTGATACCCCGTCAGGATGCAAACGATGACCCACCAAATTTTCGGATTGAGAGCGATCAGACGTAAATCCCTCTGCAGCTGAGCCGGCGTTAGTTTGTCGTTGTTTGGGGATTGAATCTTGGGAGTTGCAGGCACAAGCACCCAGGTCAGTGCCGCCATAAGCAGGACGAACGTCGTGTAAAAATCAATAACCGAGCGCATGGCCTCGATCGAGCCGAGCGTTTGGGTCTTGGCGATGTGGATAAAAATGGCAACGGCACAGGTCGCAAGCAAGGCTTCGACCAGTCCTCGGCCACCCTCTAAGATGCCGAAAAATTTCCCCTGTTGATCATGCCCAGCCAATTCGTTGACCTCTTTGATAAGCGCAGACCAAAAGGTTAAGCCCGTTGTCAGGCCCCAGGCGGCAAATAGCCATTTAATGTGCTCAGGTTGGGGAAGTTGGCCAAAGTACCAACCGATGAGGGCTGTACCCGTCAGTGAACTCACGATCAGTGTTTTGGGATCGACTCGGTCGGCCAACCAGCCACTGGGTACGTAACTCAGCAGAAACACAGTGCCCAACCAAGAACTGGCTTGATTCAGTGCAGCTAAGGATATGCCCAGTGCTTCCAGCAGGGGAACTTCAAAGTTTTGGCGCAAATACAGCATCGGGTAAATGGCGCCGGCTGCTGCAGTCAAAATGGCGAGGCTACGATAGCGTTGAAATGTGTTCAGGCTCACGTGTTGGTTCGCCTCGTGTTTGAATTATTGGCACCAGTGTATCAGCACTTTATGACATTCCTAGTCTGTTTAGTCCAGCCTAAATTTGGCGCCAGACTTGGATTCCCATGTGCGCCCGATTAATATATATAATCTATATATTAATTACGGAGATGAGCGTGAACACTGAGTTTTCCGGTGAGCAGCAAGCCTTACGCGACGAATTTAGAGCCTACATGCAGGCACTGATGACCGAAGCGTTAAAGCGCGAGTTGAGTTTGAGCACTGAAGGTGGGGGCCCCTTGTGGCGAGCTGCAATGCGTCAAATGGGCGCCGACGGCTGGATCGGTCTGGGCTGGCCGGTCGAGTGGGGCGGGCGCGGTTATGGGCCGATCGAGCAATATATTTTTATTGAGGAAGTCACGCGGGCCGGTATGCCCTTTCCTTACCTGACGACTGAGTCCATAGGACCGGCGATTGCCGAATTTGGTAGCGAAAAACTGAAGCAGACGATGTTGCCCGGTATTTTGGCGGGCGAGATTGTGGTGGGTATTGGCTACTCCGAGCCGCACGCGGGCACGGATATGGCAGCCTTAAGAACCCGCGCGGTGCGCGAGGGCGATGAGTATGTGATTAACGGCCAAAAAGTCTATACCTCGTTGGCCCATTTTGCCGACTACATCTTTTTAGCGGTGCGCACCGGCGACCCCGAGACACAGCCAAGGCACAAAGGGATCTCGATTGTATTAATGCCTACGGATGCTGAAGGCTTTAGTCACACACCGATCCATACGGTGGCCGATGGCGAAACCAATACCACCTATTACGATAACGTTCGTGTCCCCGTCGACAACTTAATTGGCCCTGAAAACGGCGGCTGGGGTGTTGTGGTGAGTCAGCTGAACCGTGAGCGCTTAACGCTCATGAATCCGGGTACGGCCAATTTGATGTATCAGCAGGTGCTGCAACACGCGACCCAGACCAAAACAAGCGATGGCACAGCGCTAATCGATCAGCCACGTATACAGCGCACCTTGGCGTCCATTTACGTGCAGTTGCGCGCCTTGCAGTTGGCGTGCCGCAAGCAAGCGTGGGCGCTCGCGAATAATACCCTGGATGTGGCCGACGCCTCGGCCATTAAAGTTTATGGCTACGAGGCGTTCTTGCACTGCTATCGCTCAATGCTGGAAATATTGGGCCCGATGGGTTTAATGAAGCGCAATTCGTTTGGGGCTTTGGTCGAGGGGCAGCTCGAAATCATTTACCGAGCCGTGCCGGTGTATGGCTTTGCTGGTGGTACCAACGAAATTCAGCGTGATTTGATTTCTCAGTTTGGTCTGGGCTTACCCAGAGCCAAACGCTAGGGGGTGATATGGATTTTGCATTCAACGAGATTCAAACCGATATCCAAGCGCTGGCGGATACACTTTTTAAAGATCTATCATCGCCCGACCTTTTGGCTAAAGTCGAGTCCCAGCCCCAGCGCGTAGACTTGAGTTTGTGGGCCGCCCTGCAAGAGGCAGGGTTAGATGTCGTTGCGCTCTCTGAAGACTTGGGCGGAGCGGGCCTGAGCTTTTTGGAGGCCTGTCTGGTGATTGAAAAGCTTGGTCGTTATACCGCGCCTGTGCCATTGATTGTTCATACGCTGGCAACGCTGTCTTTGGCCGAATCCGATCAGGCGGCGCAGCTCGAGCGTTTACAGACCACGGGTGCCTGGGTAACAGCGACGACTGGTCGAGCGCAAAATACCTTGCGACTCGAAAATGGTTTGGTGTCCGGTACGGTGTCAAACGTACCTTACGTGCAAGGTGCTCAAGGTTTGGTGGTGCCCGTCTTGGCGCCTATCCCGGCCTTAGTGTTGATTGATCCCCGCGATACGGGTATCGAGTGGCAAAACCAGACCAGTACCGCCCTAGAACCTCAGGGCTACGGAATATTAACCCATGTTCCCGCGATCGTGATCGGGAGTGAGGAGGCGGTCAAGGTTTTACACCTGCGTGAGTTGGCGGCCAATGCGATGGCTCAGCTTGGGGTAGTGGAGGCAGCCATGGCCTTGGCGCGCGGGCACGTGTGTGAACGCGAACAGTTCGGGGTGAAAATTGGCAGTTTTCAGGCGGTGTCGCATCGCTTAGCGGATTGTTGGATTGATGCCATGAATCTTCGTACTATGGCGTTAACCGCGGCGTCGCGTTTAACTCGCACGGTAGATACTGACACGGCGTTGGATGTCTACGTAGCGCATTCGTGGGCTTGCGAAGCTGGACACCGAGTATTGGCCAGTTGTCAGCACGTGTGCGGAGGTTTGGGACACGATAAGGATTACCCCATGTGGCGCTTTGCCGTGTGGTCGCGCCATTACGAGATAATGATGGGTGGCAATGAATTCGCTTTGGAACAACTGGGTAAAGCCATCACCTCATCGCCGACGAGTGCGATGTTGTAAGAGATAAGGACACACTATGACGACGGTAATAACGCAACAACTCGACGATGAAATTCTCGAAGTGAGGCTGAATCGCCCCGAGCGTTTCAATGCCTTGAGTGAGGAGCTCGTGGGCGAGCTGACCGAGGTATTCAAGGGACTAAATCGTGATCGACAAAATCGGGTGGTCATTTTAACCGGTGAGGGGCGCGGATTTTGCTCGGGGGCTGACCTAAAGTCGGATAATTCATCCGCGGGTTCGATTCCCGGTACAGAAGGGATGGGCGATTTGGGTTACGTGTATAAATTTCAGGAATACATCGCCGACATGATTTTAGCGATTCACGAGTGCGACAAGCCCGTCATTGCGGCGGTGAATGGTGCGGCTGCCGGGGGTGGTTTATCCATGGCTCTAGCCTGTGATATTCGCATTGCCAGTGAAAAAAGTAAGTACGGCGCCGTCTATATTAAAACGGGCTTGTCAGGTTGCGACGTGGGTTCGAGCTATTTACTCCCCCGCATCGTGGGCTTATCGGCAGCGACGGAAATGATGCTGACGGGCCAAGTGATTGGCGCGGAAGAGGCTAAAGCGCTGGGCTTAGTGTCGCGTGTTGTTGCGCCCGATGTCCTAATTGACGAGGCTCTAGTCACGGCGCGAGCCATTGCGCAGAATAGCGAGTATGGGGTTTGGATGACGCGTAAGGGCATACGCACCAATCAAGATGCACCGAGCCTGCGACACGCCATGGAGCTGGAAAATCGTCAGCAGGTCTTGGGCTATTTTTCGGGCTGCATGGAAGAGGCGATGGCCTCGTTTCAAGAAGGGCGGCCACCTAAGTGGAAAAAACTGTAGGGCTTAGGCTATGACGACAAGAGTCTCGAAGCGGGGTCGTCCGGCCAAAATCTCCTTAGACGATATTGTGGCTAAGGCGATCGAACAATTATCCGCCGAACCGGATAAAGCGCTGTCGATGAATGCTTTGGCTAAAGCCCTAGAGGTGACGCCCATGGCCTTGTATCGTTACGTGCAAGATCGAGATCATTTGTTGCAAGCGGTGGCTAATCAGATGCTCAGTCATCTGGCGCCTGAAATTCCTGACGCACATTGGTCACAACAATTGCGCACGTGGTCATTGGCCGTGCGAGAGTACTTTTTAGCCAACCCCGGACTGTTTGGTTTGCTGGGTTGGAACGAGCACATTGCCACCGCGTGGTGGGGCCAATTGGCAACCTTGGCCAGAATTCTTAAAAGCGCGGGTTTTGCGAATCAAGCACTGGCAGATTTGGTGCAATGGGTCGGTAATTCGATCATGGGGTCAATTTACTTAGAAATTGCTGGGCAGCAGTCGGGTTTTAAATTAAACGATGACGATTGGCAGTCATTAGCTCGAGACGATGTGCAGGTCGTTGAAGAGTTAATAAAACATTTAAACCGTAAAAATGCACGCACCGTCTTTACCGATAGCGTGGAACGAATAATCGCGAACATAGAGGCAAGTACACATCATGATTAGTCCGCAGGATGTCCACAATAAGCTGTCAGAAATTACCGCGCCAGGCGCTTTTTTTGAGCTCGATACCTTCGCTGTTGGTGCTGTCCACTACACAGGTTTTAAACACGCGCCCGCCGATATGATGGGCGTGATAGGGGCCGGACGGCAACATTTGGACAAGCCATTCATGGTGTTCGAGGATCTGCGCTACGACTATGGGCGTTTCTATCAAGAAGTGGATGCTTTAGCCGCGTATCTACAAAACGAACTGGGTGTTAAACCCCGTGACCGAGTTGTAATTGCCATGCAGAATTGCCCACATTGGTCGGTATCGTTTTATGCAATCATGTCCGTTGGCGCTATCGCGGTACCCTTAAACTCTTGGAGTAAAGCCGAAGAGTTAGATTACTTGGTGGGTAACGCTGACCCCGTCTGCGCCATTGTTGATGCGCGTCGCTGTGCACTGCTTAAGACCCTAGATCACCGCAATGATTTACCTTTACTCGTTACTGCGCAACTGGATGCCTGTGATTTGCCCACGAATGGGATCGCTTTGGAGTCGGCGCTTGAGCTGGGTAGTACGAAAAGCCCAACACCTGTTTCGGTGGATCCCAATGACGAGGCCATGATTATGTACACCTCCGGTAGCACGGGTAAGCCCAAAGGGGTGGTCACTTCGCATCGTGCTGTTGCTCAGGCGGTAATGAATATGCTGTATCTGGGGTATCTGGTCATGAGCTTGGAGGGCGAGCGTGAGTATCGCGGTGGTGCGACGGGTGAGACTGCAATGTTAACGGTGCCCTTATTCCACGGCACCGGGCTGATCTCTGGGTTATTGTTGCCCGCCTTCATTGGTTCGAAGGTCGTGATGATGCGCAAGTGGAATACCGAGACAGCGCTTGAGTTGATCGACCGTGAAAAAGTCACCACGATGAGCTCGGTACCCGCCATTTTGCGCGATGTGATTACCAGCCCCCTGCGTCATCAATACAGCATCGAGTCGTTGTTGCGCATCGTCGCCGGTGGTGCTGCAACGCCGGTGGATCTGCCCGATTTAATTACGTCCGAATTGCCGCACGCGAGCCGCTCGGCCGGTTTTGGTATGACCGAAACCGTGGCCGTAGGTTCGCAAATGGCGGGTATTGTCTACGACCTAAAAATCGGGTCAGCCGGTCTGCCATCGCCCATCATGGAATTTCGTATCGCCGATACCAATGATCAGCCTTTGGCCACAGGCGAGGACGGTGAGATTCAGTTGCGTGGTATTACCTGCTTGAAAGAATATTGGAATAACCCTGAGGCCACCGAACGTGTTTTTACTGCCGACGGTTGGATGCGCACCGGTGACTTGGGGCATCTGGATGAAGACGGCTTTGTGTTTATTACTGGCCGCAGCAAAGAGATCGTGATTCGTGGTGGCGAAAACATCAGTCCCAACGAGATTGAAAACGCCGCTTACGAAAACCCCAAAGTCAAAGAGTGCGTGGTGTTTGGGGTGCCGGACCAACGCATGGGCGAGGAGCTGGCGATGGTGCTGTATGCGCACGATGGTTCAGTCTTAGATGAAGCCACCCTGCGTGAACACTTAGCGTCGCGACTGGCAGCGTTTAAGGTGCCTAAATACATTACGCTGACCGACGGGCCCTTGCCGCGTAACAACAGTGAGAAGTTGGATAAGCTTGCGTGTCGCAGGATGTACTATCCCGAGGCATAACACTGAAGTGATTATTCGTTAGCAAAATAAATGACGAGGTGCGCGCGGATTAGAATGTTTTAACGCTTGACGATTAGGCGTAGAAATTTACAGGATTACGCGTTATCTTTGTTAAACAAATTTAAACACTTCTGGCGGTACGTTTATGTTGGGTGTCCGATTAGATGATGAGCTCGAAAGCCGGCTTAATGCTTTGGCGGTCAAGCAGCAGCGATCCAAAAGTTTTCTGGCGAAGCAGGCCTTAAGGCGCTTTATTGAAGAAGAAGAGCAAAAGCACTCCGAGAATGAACTGACCCTAGCTCGCTGGGAAGCGTATCAAACAACCGGTGCATCGATTAGCGGTGATGAAGTAAACGAATGGTTGAGTTCTTGGGGGAGTGATCAAGAGAAACCATGTCCGCAACAATAATTTGGTTGCCCGAAGCGGTGCAAGATTTGCAGCGCCTCAGAGACTTCATCAAATCAGAAAACCCGCTTGCTGCCAAGCGAGCTGCTGAACGTATTACAGACGGAGTGTCACTGCTGCAAATCTCGCCTGAGGCGGGTATGCCTGTTGAAAACCTTATTGGTTATAGAGATATTATCCTTCCGTTTGGTAGCGGTGAATACATCATTCGCTATCGTTTGGAAACAAGCACGCGCGTTGTCATTGTTCGTATTCGTCACAGCAGAGAAATACGTTTTTAGTGAGTGAATCGCCATCTTTCGCTTGCTGCTCTGGTTCGACTAGCTCAGCTAGCGAAAATGCGTTAAAGCAACATAAAGCCGCCGTCGCTCACTAAGGTATGCCCTGTTGTGTAAGCCGACATGTCGCTGGCTAGGTAGAGAATAGGATTGATGATTTCCTCAGTCTCAGCAATACGTTTTTGGACGGTGGCCTTAATCGAGCCTTCTTCGTAGCCTGGGTTGGCAGCGGCACTGTCGAATAAGTCCGAGTGGTAGCTGCCAGGGGCTAGGGCGTTGACGCGGATGTTCATGGGGCCCCATTCAATGGCCATGACTTTAGTCAGTGCCTCTAATGCTGCTTTGGTCGCCGCGTAAAAACCGAGATATGCGGGGGGCTTTAAACCCGCCACAGAGATGACGTTGATGATCGAGCCACCGCCATGCTCTGCCATTTTGGGCGCCATTCGAGACGCTAGATACCACGGGCCTTTGGTGTTGACGTCGAAGAGCTTTTGAAACAACTCGACGCTTAAGTCACTGAGACCGCCTAGCATGGGGTTCATGCCAGCGTTATTGATCAAGATGTCGACATGCCCGAACTCGGCGTAACTGTGTTCGATGACCCGGTCTAAGGCCTCGGGGTCGCCAGTATGCGCTTGTATGGCCAGAGCTCTTCGACCCTTGGCTCTAACCTGTTCGGCCACTGCTTCACAGTTCTCGAGTTTGCGGCTTGCGATAATGATATCGGCGCCTGCGTCTGCAAGACCCAGACTCATGGCTTTGCCTAAGCCCCTTCCCCCACCGGTGATTAATGCCACTTTGCCACTTAAATCAATCGTCGACATGTTGATGCTCCTAATCGTGTCTCGACGGAGTGTAGCAGTCCTATGATCTAATTAGCATAACCTATATATTATTTTTCGCAGTCCATATAAACGGCCAGCAGCGAGGCGGGTTCGTCACTGTCATTGTAGCCGTGATGTACGACGTGCATGGCTTCCATAAAGGTGTCTCCCGCGCTGTAGGTGTTAATGCCATAACCTTTGTAGTCGACTTTGATGGTACCCGATAAGACTTGCGCATACAGTGGCGTTATGTGGATGTGTTCGGCGCCGGTTTGCCCCGGTGCCATGGTAATAATGTCAGAGTGAACACGAGGCTTGCAGGGTGCCGAGGGGTAGTCAATGGGGTTGCCAAGTACATCTGAACCGGTATCCAATAAATTTTGGGCTGGGTAACCACCGAGCACTTGTTCAGCCTTGTGCATGGGCCCTGCACAGGCTGTCGAGGCGATAAAGACTAGAGCTAAAAACGCCGTTCGGCCCATTAAGGCCCCCGTTCGTGTAGGACGAATTCCTGTTGAGTAGACGCGATTCATGTTCAACGTAGAACCCCGGTAGCGGCCCATTTGCGACTTGCAAGTAAGAGTGCAATGGCAATGATCAAAATGATCGCTGGTCCGGCCAGTAGGGCTGGACTTAAGGGCAACGCAGTTTGCATGACAATGTTGTAGAAAAGTTGAACGATAACGCCCGCTAAGGATAAGGAAAACAATGTGGAGGCGATGCCGCGCCGAAGACATAGGGCGAGACTACCGCCAAATCCGCTCCATACGGCCAGAGCATAGGCACTGGTGACCCAGTGCGGTACCTGCTCAAAATACGCTTGCATTTCAGGCGTCAAGGCTTGCAGGGTCGAATCGCTCATGGTCACTTGCATAAGATAGTTGATGACACCGATCGCGTTCCAAAGGCTTGCCAGAATTGCGATGACCCAGAAGGTGCGTGTGGCGTGCATAACAGACTCCGATGATTGTGGGTAGTGGCGCAACTGACTATAAACCTTATGTGATTAAGGCGGAACACTTTGGTAAGGAAAGAAGTCGCTTATCGTACAGTGACGTGGTGGCGTTTTAATCGATAGGCGGCGCCCCATAGCAGGGTGTAAAGAACCAATATTGCAATGAGTGCGGGGTAGGGGGCCTCTAGATTACTACGAGAGCCTGCATAGGTCGTGAGTAAGGCGTAGGGTATGTGGCCAAGGCTAAAAAACAATAAGAACTTGAGTCTGGGCATGTTGGCTGCACCGGCCAAGCAGTAGGTGATCTCGGGTAACATGGGTGCAGAGCGGCTGAGTAGCAGCATGAGAGAACCATAGTGTAAAAAATCATCTTGTACTTTGGATTGCTCGTCGCCGGATAAACCCAGTTTAGAGAGTAGCTGTAAGCCCCAGTAGCGGCTGAGTTCGTACGCCAGAATAGCCGCTACGCTGAGGCCCGCAAACACCGCGGTAAAACCCACATGAAACCCCAGAAAATAACCTGCGAATAGCGCGACCCATACGGTGGGGATCGAAAACAGCAAGTCGGCTAACAGCAACGCAATAACCAAGGCGATTAAAGACTCTGCGGGCTGATGTTGTAGCAGTTCGAACCAGTACTTGATATCGCCTAAATCAAACCAGCCCATCAAGCGCGTCAGTAGCAGTAAGCCGATAAAAAGTACGACTAGGCGAAGACTGATTTTAATGATGGGGTGCATTAGTTGGTCGTAGGGTAGCTGTTTAACCAATCATAGCAGAGGATGTTAAGTGTCGTGGTATTTTACCTATAGGCCCTGGTTTTGAGCGGAAGCGATGCCAGTACATGGGTGTAGTCTTCTAAGTCGCCTGCGATAATATGGCTGACATTGTCTTTGCGTTCGAGCGTACCTTTAACCACCAATAAGCGTGCATTCATTAAAGCCTGGCGGCAACGTTCCTGTAGCTTGGGCCAGACCACGACATTGTGGTTGCCTGTTTCGTCTTCTAAGGTTAAAAAAATAACGCCCGAAGCCGTGCCCGGTCGCTGCTTACAAGTGACTAAGCCCGCGATGCGTACAAAACGTTGCGACGAGGCCGACAGCAGTTCGCGGTGGGTTGAGCAGCGCTTGAAGGGCCATTCTTTGCGCAATAACGATAAAGGGTGGTCGCGCAGTGTTAAGCCTGTGCTTTGATAATCAGCCAATACGTTTTCGGCCACACTTGGGGGCTCGATGGTAGGGCTTTGGTAATTTTCGGTGTTATCTAAGGCGGCCAGTAAGGGGCGATGTTCGGGCAAACCTAAGACCTGCCACTGGGTCTGATGGCGGTGACCACTGATAGTCGATAAAGCATCGGCGGCGCTGAGTGCTTGCAGTTCATTGGCGGGTATGGCCGCGCGTTGGCGCAGTTCGTTCAGTGCCTTAAAAGGACCATGTTGGCGTCTAGTATCGACAATGCGTGTTGCCGTGGCCTCACTTAAGCCCTTCACTAAGCGCAGCCCCAAGCGGATTGTGTTGGGTTGCTGGCGATAATCTGTGGCAACCAGCTGATGATCCCAAAGGCTTTGGTTAATATCGAGAGGCTCAATCTGAATACCGTGACGCTGGGCATCTTGTATCAGTTGCGATGGGCTATAAAAACCCATGGGTTGGCTATTGAGTATCCCCACGTAAAAAGCACCCGGGTGATGCCGCTTAAGCCAGGCTGAGGCATAGGCCAATAAGGCAAAGCTAGCTGAGTGCGATTCTGGAAAACCGTAGCCCCCAAAACCTTTAATCTGATCAAACAAGCGATTGGCAAAGGCCTCGTCGTAACCATTGGCGAGCATGCCTTGAATTAACTTGTGCTCGAAGGTGAGCAGTTTGCTGTTCTTGCCCCAATTGGTAATGGCGCGGCGCAACTGGTCGGCCTCACCACCACTAAAGCCCGCCGCAACCATGGCTAGGCGAATAACCTGTTCTTGGAAAATCGGGACTCCAAGGGTGCGCTGTAAAACGCCTTTAATGGCGTCGTTAGGAAAGGTGACGGGCTCTACACCTTCACGGCGGCGCAGGTAAGGGTGAACCATCTCGCCTTGAATGGGGCCTGGGCGGACAATAGCGATTTCAATGACAAGGTCATAGAAACAGGCGGGCTTTAAGCGAGGCAGCATGGCCATTTGGGCGCGTGATTCGATTTGGAATACACCGAGGCTATCTCCGGTTTGAAGCATGCGATAGGTGCTGGCATCTTCTTTAGGAATTTCACGTAAGTGGGCGATAGTCGGCTGGTAATTGGCGATCAGATCCAACGATTTGCGAATGGCCGACAACATGCCCAACGCTAAGACATCGACTTTCAGTAGGCCCAAGGCCTCGATGTCTTCTTTATCCCACTGAATGACGGTACGGTCGGGCATGCTGGCATTCTCGACTGGCACCAACTGCGATATGGGACCCGCGCTAATCACAAAACCGCCCACGTGCTGTGATAAGTGCCGCGGGAACCCCAATATTTGACTGACCAAATGCTGAAAATGTGCGGCCTGTTGCTCGCTATGCTTAATGCCTTGCTCATTAAAGCGCTGTTGCAGCTCGGCGCGTCGATCCCACCAAGCTATGGATTGGCTGAGTTGTTCAATAAAGCTGGCATCAAAGCCCATGGCCCGGCCGATATCGCGAATAGCGCTTCGGGTTCGGTAAGTGATGACGGTGGCGGCGAGTGCGGCTCGGCGACGCGAGTATTTTGAATAGATGTATTGAATGACTTCTTCGCGCCGCTCGTGCTCAAAATCGACATCAATATCGGGTGGTTCGTCACGCTCTTGCGAAATGAAGCGCTCAAACAGCAAGTCGATATGTTCGGGTGAGACCTCGGTAATACCCAAGCAGTAGCACACCACCGAGTTGGCCGCAGAGCCGCGTCCTTGGCACAGAATGCGACGTGATTTTGCGAAATTGACAATATCGTACACGGTTAAAAAATAGTGTTCGTAGCGCAGTTGTGCGATCAGCTCGAGCTCTTTCTCGATGCGCGCTTGAATGGTGTTGGGGGTGCCCTTAGGCCACCGCTGCGCGCAGCCCTGTTCGACTTCTTGGCGCAAATACTCACTGGCGGTTTGGTTGGTGGGTACAATTTCTTGCGGATACTCATAGCGCAGTTCCCGTAACGAAAACTGGCACTGATCAGCAATCGTCTGGCTTTGCTGGATGAGTTCGTCTGGGTATAAGGCTTTAATGAGTTCTAACGGGCGCAAATGTTGCTGGCTGTTGCCTAAACGCAAGGTCCCTAAACGATCAATCTGAGTGCGGTGATACAAGGCCGTTAGCGCGTCGTGCAAGGCTTTGCGTTTGGGTGAATGCATGCGTACATCGCCACAGGCAACCATGGGGATATTCAGTTCTTGGCTTAGGGCTTCAAAGGTTTGAAACTGTTGCCTGGTCTCGCCCGCTAACAAATGTTTAAACCCCAACCACAGGCGCGTTTTAAAGCGCTTGCTTAGGGTGTGACCAAAGGCAACGTGTGAGCGATTTAGCTGCTCGGGTAACCAAATGATTAAGCAGTGCTTTAAATGAAAAATAAGATCGGGTAAGTGCACCTCGTATTGACCTTTAGTGGCTCTTCGGCGTGCTCGACTAATCAAGCCTGAGAGTTCGCTATAAGCGTTTCGATTGGGCGCTAGGGCAACTAAGCGGACTCCTTCTACAGTGAGAAATTCACTGCCAACAATGAGTTTAATGTCAGAGATCTCGGCTTGTACGTGAGCCTTTACTACGCCTGCGAGCGAACATTCGTCGGTAATAGCGATAGCGCCATAACCTAATTCAGCGGCGCGAGCGACCAGCTCGTCAGGGTGAGACGCACCGCGCAAAAAACTGTAATTACTGGTGCAAACCAGTTCGCAGTAAGGCATGAGAGTTGATTTACAAAGCTTTAAAGCTGTATATTTATACAGTATTTTTTGCTTGTCAATCGTGGTCTGATCAGTATGCTGATAGCGTATAGTGACTAAGTTATTTATTGCCGCTGAGTGGCAAGACAGTTCCAATGCTTGCTCTGCTGGCCCGATCCTTGTATTCGCGTGAGCGTTAATCCAAAACAACAACAAAACTTGGGTGTTTTATGACGAAACCAATTTTGCATCACTACCCCTTATCGCCTTACGCAGAGAAGATCCGTCGAATGCTGGCGTATTGTGAGTGTCCTTACGACTCGGTAGAAACCTCACCTATGCTGCCTCGCAAAGATCTTGACCAGCTAACCGGTGGGTATCGTCGTATTCCTGTGGCGC
>JALRFH010000181.1 GCA_023253715.1 Halieaceae bacterium | reverse complement strand
AGAGTTTACTGGGTGTTTGCCAAGCTTATTTGTTTGACCAACTTGCTGTCAGCGCATCGAGCTGGCCGGTTAAAGCTTCTCTGGTGCTGTTAAGTTGCGCAACCAAGGTTTCCATGACGCTGAACTGGTTGATATAGCGCTGATAAACCATTTCCATACGGCGCTCTAAGTCTGCTAGGTCGTCTTCGACCTCGGCAACATTTTCAGTTGCGTTATTTTTCTTGGTGGCAATTAAGCCCGACGATGCGGTCAGCTCATCGAGTGTCGCCATGACATCGCGCGCTAAACCTTGGTCCTGCCCGTCGTAAAAACTCTGATTGGTGGTGCCCGCAGAGAACATCGTCGAGATGTCGTCAAAACTTGCTTGAGCGAGCGCGTCATAAGCGGTTTCATCGAATGTAAGATCGCCATTACGGTCAATTTCGATACCGATATCGCGCAAACTCGTAAAATCACCAGAGGGCGTTGATGAGTCGCTTTGGATAGCTGTTCTTAGCTGATCTTTAAGCTGACGCAAAAACATCCGGTCGTTACTCAGAGCACCACCGACCTCATCCTCTAAAGAATCAGGGTTTCCCAACTCGTTAATGGAATAGTTCAAGTCGTTGTAGGCAGCTACCAACGTCTGCAATGAGGTTTTGAGCGTGTCCGTATCCTTACTAATGCTGATCGTGGCAGGTGACAACGCGTCGATGGTGTTTTTGAGTTCGAAGGTTACGCCTGTGAGGACATCATCAATTGTGTTACTAGCGCGATTGACCTCGACACCGTCGACTTCAAAAATAGCGTCCTGTGCTGTGCGCAGCGCAGTCGTTTCATCGCCAAAGCCAAGCGCTGTAGAGCTGGCCGAGCTCACCGAGAACTGGCCTTCTGCGCCTGATGGCCCCTCCAGAATAATTTTGTAGCTGGAACCATCGCCGCTGGTGTCCACTAAAGTGGCGGTAAAGCCAAGCCCCGCACGGTTGATCGTATTCACTATACCCACAGGGGTATCATCGCCCGCAGCGATACTGATGGTTTCATTCGTGGTGGACGCATTGCCAACCGTCAGAAAAATGTCAAACGCGGCACCGCCGTTTAAAGAAGTCGTACTCGACGCAAAGACATTCGATACGTTGCGCTGCGAATAGGCTAACTGCGATACGCTAATCTCGTGCGTTCCTGACAGAGCAGCGCCCGTTGCCGTCGTAACCGATACATTGCTACTTTGTGAACTTGAACCGCTGGCAGATGTTAGTTCTGCCGCATCGTTTAAGTTAGCAAAGGCATTGCGCAATTGGCCGATCTGAAATGACAGCACAGAATAGGCTGAGATAGCCGCTTCACTGGCGGCTTTCGCGCTGTTTAACGCATCTTGTTTGGGTAGACGCTCGACGTCAGTTAAATCCGTTGCAAGCTGATAGATATCAATACCCGACCCGTTGCCGAGCCCGGTGAGTATCTTTGATGCAACGCTGTTAACTTCCGTCATACCTTGTCACTTCTCTTGCGGCCTTGTTTGCCGTATTTACCTGTTCTGCATTGAACAAAGGCAAGCCTACAGGCTTTTCTTTAATCTAACACTCTGAAGCGGCAATTTCTTGCCGCTATAAATTATGTATCGGCAGTTATCTCAAATAGTTGAATAGCGATAGCTGCGATACTTTCGAGAAGCTCGCCTGTGCCGCTTCCAATGCCAACATTTCCCGCGATAACTCAGTCACCGCCGTGGCGTAATCTAAGTCCTCTTCGTTTGACAGTAGCGTCTGATAGCGCAGTTTGGTTTCTTCTAAGATGCCGCGCTGTGACTCGACCGCAGCCATGCGTGAGCCGGTATCAGCCAGCGCCAAACCAAGGCCTTTATTGACCTGATCAATTTCGGTAAAGCTGGCGCTGATTGCCGTGCTGTCGTTGTTGCGAAGTGCTGTTTCAAAGTCATCAAGCACCGCAAAAAAACTTTGGCGCGTCTCCACGCCATTCTCATCGCGAATGACCGCTGTAAATACTTCGTCGCCCGGTTTGTTAATGGTGAGCTGACGAAATTCAGACACATTGACCGTAATGCGATCGCTGTCGCCGGCGTAGACAATTTGGCCGGTGCCGTCATCAACAAAGGGCTGCGTCGAGGTTTTTGAGCCCGCAAACACATAGTTGCCGTTAGCGTCTTTTTGGTTGGCTAGGTTAAATAGTTCGTCGCGCAAGTTGGCAATTTCTTGCGCAATAATGGCGCGACCATCGGCGCCTAGGGTGTCGCTCGAGCCCTGAACAGCAAGCTCACGGACACGCTGCATTAAGTCACTGGCCGAGCTAATCACGCTTTCTTCCGCGGTCATGCGGTCTTCGATGGCATTAAGGTTGCGCTCAAAATTACTTTGCTGGGTCATGGCCGATTTTAAGCGCAGAATTAAGGAGGCTCTATCGGGTGCATCACTGGCATTCAATACTTGTTTGCCCGAGGCTAAGCGTGCTTGTAAGTCGGCGACCGAGCTTTGTTTATTGGTCAGCTGGTCGATGGCACGTTGGTAAAATTCGTTGGTCGAGATTCTCATGTCTTACCTCACGAGGCGCTTAGAATCGAATCGAAAATTCGGTTTGCGGTTTGTATAACCTGAGCAGACGCTTGGTAGGCCTGCTGAAAGCGAATTAAGTCGGCAGCCTCTTGGTCAAGGTTGACGCCGCTGATGTCGTCTTTGGTGTCCACCGCTTGGTTGTAAACCACCTGCAGGGCTTCTTGTGAAATCTGGGCAAAGCGCGCTTTGCTACCCACGTTATTGACGATGTTTAAGTAGTTGTCTGCGAACGACTCGCTGCCGTTCATGATCGGCGCGTCGCGCAACTCGATCAGCGCCTGCAGATTACTGTTGTCGCCGGCCGCATTGGTATTGGGTTCTACCGTAAATTCATCGCCGGCACGGGGTGCTTCGCTGAACGTCACCGTCACACCGCCAAAAGTCACGCCAGCGGCGGCATTATAAGGGTTGTTGTTGCTGACTAAGGCTCCCGTGGTATCCAGAATCGAGTAGTTTGTATCGGTATCAAAACGAATTTGGTAATTGGCTGTTGACGGTTGCACCGTGTAGCTTATCGCGCCGTAGGCATTACTTAAATTCGTGCTCGCGTTGGCTACTCGAATGGATTCGGCGGTCGCCACTTTGGCGGGGTTAGTCAGTGCAACACTGATTGCGTTAGCAGCGTGAGTCGCAGCGGGGTCTATGCTGAATAGCTCGCCGCCTTGGTTGCCGCTGGCATCGAGTCCTTGCTGATGAATGGTGTTCACTTCATCGGCAAAGGTTTGCGCCAGTGTATCCAATGCTGACATGGCAGGCTGCAACACTTGCGCTCGAAAGGTGACCGCGCCCGCTAAGGTGCCACTCGAAGGTCCGGCAATCAGGCGGTTATCGCCGCTTGCATCTAAGGTAAATGCGACATTGCCCGCATTGGTTGTGCTAAAGGTTGCACTCAGGACATAAGCCTTCGAGGGCGAAACAAATAGGTTGTTGTTGGCTGCGCCGCCCAGCTTTACCGTCACTTGCCCAGCATCATTGGTCTCGATGTTCAGTTTGGCAATGGCCGCCATGTCGCGCAGGATACTGTCACGTTGATCTAGCAGGGCAGCTGGCTGTGCATCCTCGCTGAGTTTGCGTCCTAATTGTTGATTTACTCGCACTAGCTGTTCGCCCAGACTGTTGAGGTCGGCGACATCTTGTTCAATAGCCGATTGGCTGTCGTCTGCGGCGCGCGTTACCTGACCCGATAATTCATTAAAGCGCGCTGCTAAACCCTCGGCTTCGTTCAAAAATAGGGTGCGTAAAGTATTCGATGCGGGGTCCACACTTAAATTTTCCGCTGCGGTAAAAAACTTGTCCAAGGCGTCGGTCAGGCCGACTGCCTGTGACCCGAAAATATCCAGTACACGATTGGTATAAGCAATCATCGGACCTTGGGCGCTTAAATCACTGCTGCTATCACGCAGCGATGCTTCGACAGCGCCATCGTAAGCCCGCGCGATACGGTCAACCAACGCCCCGGTGCCAACATAAAACCGGTCTAGGGGAACGGGGGTGGCTTCACTGATAACCGTGGTCTGACGTGAGTAGCCAGGCGTCGACGCATTGGCAATATTGTTCGATACTGTTTTTAAGGCCGATTGATATAAACGAATGCCGTTCGCTCCTAATTGCAATAAATCACTCATAGCGCTCTCCTAGACCTTGCTTGCGGGTCGCGGTGGCTGGAGCTTGAGCTTGATAATCGGCAAGGGCTTTACTCTGCGCTTTGCGTGTTTGCACTTGTTCTACTACCCAATCGGCAATTCCCAATGAACCTTGAGCCGCCAAATGCAAAGATAGCTCTTTGTGGTACATCTCTTCATAGGTGTCGGTGCTAGAAGAAGCGAATAAGTCACTCTTTAGCGGCTTGTTGGCTTCGCGCACAGACGACATCATCATGTCGATAAACATGGCTTCAAATTGCTCGCCGACTTTGCGTGCCACCGCTTCTTCATTGCCACGCGCTTTCGACCGTAATTCGGCCAAGGCGTTAAAGTCATAAGTAGCAGCAGGATTAATCGGCGCGGACATTAGATCACCACCAGTTCGGCTTTGAGGCTACCAGAACGTTTGAGCGCTTCCAGAATTGCGATTAAGGAGGAGGGCGATGCACCCACTTGGTTTACTGCATCCACTAAGTCGCGCAAATCGATACCGGGTTGGAATAAGACCATTTGCTTGGCATCGTCCTGCACCGAAATTTCGGCGTTTTGCACCTGCTCGGTTTCGCCGCCACCAAAGGGGTTGGGCTGGCTAGCCTCGTTGGTTGCTGTAACTCGAACGCTGATGGTGCCATGGGTTACGGCCGCTGCCTCAACACGCACGGCGCGGTTGATCACCACTGTACCGGTACGTGAATTCACGACCACGCGGGCGGCTGGGGCGCCGGGCTCAACGTCTAGGTTTTCGATCATGCTTAAAAAGTTTACCCGCTGCGAGGTATCAATGGGCGCGCGAACGGCCACCGATACACCATCTAAGGCCATGGCTGTGCCTGCGCCGAAGGTGTCATTGATCTTTTCCGTAATGGCATTGGTGGTTGAAAAATCGCGTTCGTGAATATTAAGCACAATGTGCTCGGTTTTATCGAAGGGTGTTTCAACCATGCGCTCAACAATGGCGCCATCGGGAATGCGTCCCGCCGTCGGTACGCCCGTTTGAACGCTGCTGCCGGCCGCTTCTGCGGTAATGCCTGTGACCGTAAGCGCGCCTTGTGCAATCGCGTAGGTCTCGCCGTCGATCCCGCGTAAGCGAGTCATTACTAAGCTACCGCCTCGGAGTGAAGTTGCGGCGCCTAC
>JALRFH010000033.1 GCA_023253715.1 Halieaceae bacterium | reverse complement strand
CAAGGGCACGTCAGCATGATGCTGTATCCGCCAGCGGTCATATTAAACGAACTCGCCCACTTTATGACCTTATGCGATCAAGACGTGATCATGACGGGCACGCCCGCAGGCGTTGGTCCCGTAGAAGCAGGCAGCGAATACAAAGCCACCGTTTACAACGGCGACCAAGTACTCGTTAGCCAGACGTGGGTCGCAGTTTAGTCGGCGTAACCCGGGGGCGGAACAAAACCTTGGTGGTGCTGCTCCAGCAATGCCGCGACTGCCAAGGTGGTTTTATCTTCTAAATAGGCACCCGCAATTTGCACACCAATGGGCATACCCTCGCGGCTGATACCAACCGGTGCGACCGAAGCGGGTAAACCCGCGTTCAAGGTTACACCCGCCCAACGCATCATATCGGTATAGGGCCGCTGCTCGCCATTAATGGTAAGGCGACGAGCGGACATGTCGGGCGTGTGGTCGTGCACAAAGGCTGTTGCAGGTGCGCAGGGGCACAAAATCACATCGTAGTGCTCAAAAAACCGCTCCCAGTCGGCTCGATTTTTCAGGCGCCGCTCCGACGCCTTCGCCCAATCGCGATGGCTCATTGCAATACCGCGCATCTGCTCTAGGCTGTCTGTGTGATCATTAGGATCAGCCGCGGCCGCTACTTTTTCAGCCATATCGAAAACCGACTGCGGCATACCAGCGCCCATCACCGACATGAGCAAATGTAGGTAAGTGCGGTGATTCTCAGCCAGATCAAAGTTTGGGCGCGCTTCAAAATCTACTTTTGCACCGGCGGCTGCTAAAGAACGACCCGCAGCGGTAATCGCATCTCGAATATCCACATCCACGGGACAAAATTCGTCGTCTGCCCACACCGCAACGCGCAAATTTTGAATCGCGTCAAAGCGCGCTGGTGGCAGATCCACACGCCAGGCTTTATCATCCATTGGGCCAGGGCCCAGCAAGATATCAAGTGCCTGCTCAAGGTCGGCCGCGCAGACGCCTAATGGCCCCACCACCGACAGATCCGATTCGCTTAAGACCGTCTGGCCCGGAGGAATGTGACCCTGCTGTGACACAATGCCATAGGACGGCTTGTGGCCAAACACACCATTAAAGTGCGCGGGGGTTCGAATAGAACCACCAATATCACTGCCAACCTCTAGGGCAGAAAGCCCCGCCGCCAAGGCCGCCGCCGCGCCACCCGACGACCCGCCACAAGTGCGCTCGATATTCCAAGGATTGTTGGTCACGCCATACACGTCGTTGTAGCTTTGCAAGTCAGCGCTCATAAACGGCACATTGGTTTTACCCACGATGACCGCACCTGCCGCGCGATATCTTGCAACGCTGACCGCATCCGTCTCAGGCACTTGGCCTGCACGTGCCGGTATTCCGCCTACGGTGACTAAGCCCTGTGTCGCTAGAGCATCTTTTACAGTAATGGACACACCATGTAGTGGCCCCCAATCTTCACCGCGCTCGGCGGCAAGATCCGCCGCTTGAGCGCGCGCTCGAGCCGCCTCGACATCCATTGCCACCACGGCGTTTAGCGCCGGGTTCAAGCGCTGAATTCTATCCAGATAAAAATCGAGCACTTGCTCTGACGATAGCGTGCGCGCCTTAATATCTTTGGCGATTTCAAAAGCGCTGCGGTAAAGAATCTGAGTCATGGTGTTTCCTTATTGCTTTATGCGCGTTTAACCACGGAAATAACGCTGTGCGACAAAAGGTGTTTTAGCGACTTCAACATCCACCAGTTTACCGCGAACGTCTGCGAACAAAGTGCTGCCAAGCGCCGCGGCATCGGTATTCACGTAGGCCATAGCCACGGGTTGCTCCAGAGTCGCTCCGAAGCCGCCGGAGCACACTGTGCCAACCTGCTGTTGTTGCGCATTAAACAGAGCCGCACCCTCGCGAACAGGACGCTTACCCAATACTTTTAGCCCGACTCGGACGGTCGCGGTACCCTCGACCCATTGCGACTCGATAACATCACTCCCGAGGTAACCGCCAGCACGCGCACCCTCAGGTCGGCGAGCCTTAGCAACGGCCCATTTTAAGCCGGCTTGAATAGGCGAGACATTTTCTTCAAGTTCATGCCCATAAAGACACAAGCCAGCCTCTAACCGCAGCGAATCCCGCGCGCCAAGACCAATCGGCAACACGTCTGGGTGCGCCAGCAGCTTTTTCGCCAGGGCCTCAACCCGCGCATTCGGGACCGATATTTCAAAACCGTCTTCTCCCGTGTAACCCGAGCACGTGACGTACACTCGTTCGCCTTCAAAGTCAGCCCAAGTGCCTGTCATAAAGACCAAATTCAGGGTCTCTGGCAGCAGGTCATTCATCACCGCACGCGCTTTGGGACCTTGTAAGGCCAATAACGAATGCTGGCTCAGTACCTGTAAATGCACATCCGTCAAATGCGCGCGTAAATGCTCTAAGTCTTTGTCTTTACAGCCAGCATTGATGACCAGCATAAATTCATCGTCTGCCCAACGCGTAACGATCAAATCGTCAATGACTCCGCCCATTTCATTGGTCAGCAGCGAATAGGTTTGGGCGTTCAGTGCCAATCCCTCCAGATCGGCCGGCATTAAGGCTTCAAGCGCAGACACAACCCTATCACCGCTGACGACGACTTGCCCCATATGCGATACGTCGAATAAACCCGCCGCCGCGCGGGTATGAACATGTTCCTTAATAATCCCGGTTGGGTACTGAACAGGCATGTTGTAGCCCGCAAAGGGTACGAGTTTGGCACCCAATGACTGGTGTAGTGATTCTAAGGGGACGCTTTTTAAGCTCATGGTCAATTCCTAAAGTTGTGGCCTAGGCAAACGACTCAGCCATCGGCCAAAGGGCAAGGTAAAGGGTTTATCGGTCGGCATCATCCGCCGTACAATACGCGGCTTATTGTAGGGCATTTAAGTCAATGAGCAACGTCACAACCACACAAGCTAACTGTGTCATTCTGATCGGCATGCCGGGTGCCGGAAAATCGAGTGTCGGCCGCTATTTGGCAAAAGCCCTCAAGCTCGCATTTCACGATACCGATGATGATCTTGAATGCCACGAAAACGCCACGCTCCAAACCATTATGGACACCAGAGGCTTAGACTACTTTAGAGCGCTGGAGGAGTCGCTATTGCTCGGTATCGACTTCCAGTCCGAGGTCATCGCAACCGGAGGCAGCGTTATTTACAGCCAGCCACTGATGACGAAACTGAAAACACTGGGGCCGCTTGTTTTTCTTGATGTCCCCCTTATGACCTTACAAGAGCGGGTTGCCCAAGACGCGCCCCGCGGGATGGCGAAAAATCAGGAAACAAGCTACGAAGAGCTGTATCAGCAACGGTATCCGTTCTATCAACAGTGGGCCGATATCACGATCGATTGCAGCGATTCAGCCAAACCCGAGGCTATAGCAGACGTTATTGTACGGGCCTTACGCGATTAGGCGGATACGTCCGCGGACATGTCCGCTCTCTATTCAGCACTTCCCTCAAACGTGTTGTCGCCCGTTTCTTTCCATCCCACGCAAGCCCTGGTTTTAAAAACTACGAATTAATACAATGACTTATCGGTTTTCCCCCAAATCGCTCAACCGTTGGCACGACATCTGCAAAGCGTATAAGTAAGCAGCGGCTTGCGTACCATCAAGGACGATGAGTATTTTACGGCGAATACTGGGCTGGGAGCCACGCAAGTCGCTGCTATCGATAAAAATTTTTAATCGTAAAACGAATGATTTTTTGTTTTACAGGACCCTAGGCGTGAGTGATATTGCGCGAAAATAGCCCACCAAATGTTGGAGTGTGACAGATGGCAAAGCATGACGACAACACCGATACCGATGATCTAGATGATTTTGATGATGAAGGTATGGGCATGGACGATGACATTGACCTGCCATTGAATAATCTATCTGAAAAACAACAGCTTGCAGAAAAGCGACGCCGTGCTGAACTGCGTATGGAAGAGCGTCGTTTGCGCGAAGAGATTGGCTACTACGATTTAAGCTTCGACGATCTGTAAGGCAAACTTGAAAGGGGCGGCACACGCTGCCTACCACGCTTAGGGCAACTGACCACGAGTTAGATGTCTATCACCACCTGCAAAAGCATCGGCTGGGGTTCTCAAGCGGAACCCCTTGCACCAAACAAGACCGACGCCACAATCCGGAACGCTGGCAATGCGCGGTAACCACTACAGACTCAAATGACTCAGCTGATGCTTAAGCCGACGCACCAGTGGGCTGGTGCGCATATAGGGATGCACCAACAAGGTGAGCGGCGTATCGAACTCTGGTGCGTCTGGCACCCGGCAAATGCCTTGCTCCAGCAACATAGGCTGTAAAGATTCGGGAAAGAAACAAGCGCCTTGCTGACGTTTCACTTGCGTAATCGCTGCATCGACCATATTGGTTTGTAAATAGGGGATCGGGTCTTTGGCTACTTGCCGAACGTGAAACCGAGAAAACGTGGTACCCCACTGCAGATAGATATAACGCGTGCTAACGGCATCAGCCAAGGTTTTAATGTTCTTGTGCGCAAAGAGTCGCAAACGCAAATCGCCAAGACGATGGGACTCAAGCTCTGGCGCGGCGGGCGTATCAAATACCAGCGCGGTGTCGAGCGCACCCTCGCGTAACTTCTTGGCAATCATCTCCTGTGACAAAGTCTCGAC
>JALRFH010000017.1 GCA_023253715.1 Halieaceae bacterium | reverse complement strand
TTTGTGGAAGTTGGGCTTGGCGAGACATACCAGAATCAAATCGAGGTGGTCTCGGGCCTAGAAGAAGGCGACAGTGTTATTACTCACGGGCAGTTTTTGCTGGATTCTGAGTCTTTGATTTCCGCGGAAGCTGAGCGCAGTCGGCTTGATGCGGAGCCCGACAGCGTCTGGGTCATGGCTGAGATTATCAGTGCCGAGCCAGACTTTGGCATCGTAGAGGCGCATCATGACCCAATACCAGAATGGTCATGGCCCGCTATGACGATGTCATTTGAAGTATTGGACCCCACTCTGTGGCCCCACTTAAAGCAAGGGCAATCGGTGCACATGCGCATCACAGCGACCGAATTCGGCTACGGTATCGTCGAGGTCATGATGCACGGCAACACCACAAGCGAACACCAGGGGCACACTATGCCTGAGAGCTCGATGGATATGACACCCCCATCGATGGGCCACGATCATAACCAACACAACCAACACAATACCGCTACCGGCAAGCATGGAGACCACCATGATCAATAAAATTATTGCGTGGTCCATTCAGCAGCGAGCGCTGGTGCTATTAGCCACCCTCGTTGTGGTGTTGGGCGGATTAGTTACGCTACAGCGAACACCCGTCGACGCCATTCCTGATCTGTCTGATGTACAGGTGATTGTAAAAACACCCTACCCCGGGCAAGCACCCCAAGTCGTAGAAGACCAAATCACTTACCCATTAAGTAATTTGTTACTGGGAATTCCCGGAGCACAAACTGTGCGGGCATATTCTTTTATGGGTGACTCTTATGTATACGTCATTTTCGACGACACAACCGATTTGTATTGGGCACGCAGTCGCATCAGCGAATACCTATCGCAAGCCTCCAGTATTTTGCCGCCGGGCGTGCAGCCTCAAATCGGCCCCGACGCCACGGGGGTTGGCTGGATCTATCAGTACGCCATTACCGACAGCACAAACCAACACGATGTGGCTGAACTCACGCGCCTGCAAGATTGGTTTATTAAGCAAGAACTGCAGTCGGTCGAGGGCGTTGCTGAAGTCGCCAAAGTGGGCGGCATGGTCAAACAATACCAGATCGTCGTTGATCCAGAGGCACTGCGGCGCTTGCAAATTCCTATTACCCACATTGTAACGGCCGTTCAGCGCAACAACCAATCCAGCGGCGCCTCGGTCATCGAGCAAGCCGGTGCCGAGCACATGGTTCAAGTGTTGGGTTACATCGATAGTATCGACGATATCAAAAACACGCCCCTGGGCTTAAGTGCAAACGGTTTGCCTGTACTTGTTAAAGACATCGCATCGGTCACACTCGGCCCGCTATCGCGACGGGGTGTTGCAGACTTAAACGGCCAAGGCGATGTGGTGGGTGGCATTATCGTTATGCGCTCTGGTGGGGACGCGCAACGAACAATTGACGCGGTTAAAGCCAAGCTCACCACTATTGAATCCAGCATACCCCCCGGCGTCACGATAACCAGCGTCTACGACCGGTCTCAGCTCATAGAGCGCGCAGTGAATGATCTCTCCACAAAACTGCTGCAAGAGTTTATCGTCATTGCCTTGGTGTGCGCCGTATTTTTGTTTCATCTGCGGTCGTCCTTGGTCGCCATCATCAGCCTGCCCGTCGCGCTGCTACTGGCTTTTATGTTGATGTACGCCCAAGGCATTAGCGCCAACATTATGTCTTTGGGGGGTATCGCCATTGCGATTGGCGCCATGGTAGATGCCAGCATCGTCATGATCGAGAATCTGCACAAACAGCTAGCCGGTCAGCGCCTAGAACGCGAGACCCGATGGCAACATGTCTACGCCGCGGTCAGCGAAGTTGCACCTGCCATATTCTTCGGCTTGGCCATCATTACCGTCAGTTTCTTTCCAGTGTTTGCCCTACAGGCACAAGAAGGCCGCCTCTTCGGCCCTTTGGCTTTTACTAAAAGCTACGCTATGGCTGCTTCTGCCTTTTTGGCGATTACCCTGGTCCCGGTTCTGATTGGCTACTTGATGGTTGGCAAAATCCCCAGCGAAGCACAGAACCCGGTCAATAGCTGGTTGCAGAGAGCTTATCGACCGATGTTAACCGCGGCCTTACAGCACCCGAAAACCACGCTCGCCTCTGCCGCGCTGATACTGCTGAGCGCGCTGTGGCCTTTGTCACAACTGGGCAGCGAATTTATGCCCGATCTAGACGAAGGCGACGTCATGTATATGCCCACGTTTGACCCGGGCATTTCGATCGGCGAAGCACGCCTACGCCTGCAACAAGCGCATCGTTTGATCAAAACCGTACCCGAAGTTGAGAGCGTGTTTGGCAAAGCCGGCCGCGCCGAAACAGCCACCGATCCTGCCCCTTTGAGCATGATCGAAAGCGTAATTCGACTAAAACCCAAATCGCAGTGGCGCGATGGCATCAGTAAAGATGACATTATTCAAGAGTTGCGAGCCGCAGTAAATTTGCCCGGGTTTAGCAACGCTTTTGTTATGCCCATTAAAACGCGTATCGATATGCTGGCGACGGGCATAAAAACTCCGGTGGGCGTCAAAATTGCGGGGCCGGATTTAGAACAACTACAAGCGGTTGCTGCGGATGTGGAAGGTCTTTTGAATACCTTGGAACACAGCGAATCGGTCTACGCCGAGCGTCCAAGCACTGGACGCTATTTGAATATTCGGGTCGATGCGATCAAAGCCGGGCAGTACGGTTTAAGCACGGCCGATGTACAACAGCAAATCAGTGTTGCCGTCGGCGGTAAAACCATTGCGTACAGTCTAGAAGGACGCGAGCGCTACCCGGTAAACGTCCGTTACCCGCAAGGTGACAGAGACAGCCTTGCCGATCTTAAAACCCTGTTAATTGCCACGCCGAACCAAGGGATGATCGAACTAAAAGATGTCGCTGAGGTAATGCATGAGCGAGGTGCGGCGATGCTGAAAAGCGAGAACGCACGTCTTAACGCATGGGTCTACATCGATGTTAAAGACACCGACTTAGGATCTTATGTAAGCAAAGCCCAAGCGCTATTGGATCAAGAGCTTACTCTGCCCCCTGGCTACACGCTTAGTTGGGCTGGGCAATATCAGTACATGCAGCGTGCACTCGAGCGACTCAAAATTATTGTCCCCATCACCCTTGCGATTATCGTAGCGCTATTGCTTATGCAATTTAAATCCATGCGTAAAGTACTGCTACTTTTGCTAACCCTGCCACTGTCGCTGGTGGGTAGCGCCTGGCTGTTGTACGGCTTAGGGTTTAATCTTTCGGTTGCGGTTGGCGTGGGCTTTATCGCTTTGGCGGGACTTTCGATCGAAATTGGCATACTGATGCTGGTGTATCTGCAGCAGGCTGTCAGCGCGTCGAACTCGGAGTCAGACACTAAGAGGGTTAACGACGCCATTATCGAAGGCGCGAGTCGCCGAGTACGCCCCATCCTGATGACCGCAAGCAGTGTGTTTATCGGCATGCTACCGATACTGTTGGGCGAGGGTACGGGTGTAGAAGTTATGAGTCGCATTGCCGCACCCATGGTGGGCGGCGTTCTCAGTACTTTAGTGTTAACGCTGATTGTGCTGCCAGTGTTGTATCGTTACTTACTGGCTGTCCCAGCCCAGCGCTAACGCTGGCGCTGGCGCACCACCTCGTACAACGAGACACCGGTCGCTACCGACACATTCAAACTGGTTACGCTACCCAGCATGGGTAGTTTAACCAAGCCATCGCAGGTTTCGCGGGTCAGACGGCGAAGTCCGTCACCCTCTGCTCCCATCACAATTGCGACCGAACCGGTAAGATCAACATCGTAAAGCGTTTGCTCGGCCTCACCCGCCATACCGTACACCCAAACACCCGCTGCTTTCAGAGTCTCTAGCGCACGCGCTAGATTAGTCGCTTTAACCAAAGTTACGGTCTCGGCCGCACCACAGGCCACTTTAGACACCACCGGGGTAATATCGGCAGATTTATCTTTGGGGATAATCACCGCTGTCACACCCGCGGCATCGGCACTGCGCAGGCATGCGCCTAGATTGTGTGGATCGGTCACGCCATCAAGTACCAGCCAGAGACCTGGGCCATCTTGTCCAGCGATCAGTGAGGGCAAATCAGCCTCAACCAAACTGGTCGCTGTTTTAGCGGCGTTACCCGACAACCATGCCACGGCACCCTGATGACGCCCTACGTTCAACTCTTTAAAAACGACTTTACTAACACGCTCAACGGCGACACCCTGATTACGCGCCAAATCCGCCAAATTATTAAGACGCCGGTCATCACGCCCCTCGATTAGCTGCAGCATTCGAATGTCTTTGGGCCGCTGCTTTAAAGCGCTTTCAACCGCATGAATACCAAATATTACTGGCTGTTTTTGACTCATCGCTTACTGCGCCGTCCTTTTGCTACTTTGCTACCACCGGGCCTTTTAGGTCCTTTACTGCCCCGTGCTTTACGTTTAGCAGGAGGCTCAAAGCGTGCGGCTTTTTTCAACGCTAGCCGAGCCCCTGAGGGCGCCTCGGGTATGTTGGCTTTTAATAATTCCAAATCGATACGTTTGTCGTCTAAATCGACACGCGCGATTTGCACGGTGACCTTGCCGCCCAAGCGGAAGGTTTTGCCGCTGCGCTCGCCAACAAGCTGTTGGTGCGCCGCCTCGTAACGGTAGTAATCACCCGGCAGAGAGCTGATATGTACCAAGCCTTCAATGTACAAGTCACGCAATTCGACAAACAGACCAAACCCGGTCACAGAGGCAATGACACCGCTGTACACATCGCCAACCCGCTCGCGCAAGTACTCGCACTTTAACCACAACTGCACGTCGCGCGTGGCGTCATCGGCGCGTCGCTCGGTCATCGAACAATGTTCACCCAAACCCAGCATGGCTTTTAAGTCATACGGGAAAATCTGTTCTTTGGGTATGGGCGGTGCCTGATCAACGCGACGCAAATGCTGAGCGCTTTGGCCATTACGCAACAAGTGCCGAATGCCACGATGCACCAACAAGTCGGGGTAGCGTCGAATCGGCGATGTAAAATGCAAATAGGCCGGGTAATTCAAACCAAAATGGCCGTTATTATCCGGTTTGTACACCGCCTGGCTCAGCGAGCGCAACATCATGGTTTGTATCACACTCGCATCGTCGCGGTCTTTAACGCGTTCGAGCAGGTCATGATAATGCTCGGGCGTAGGTTTTTCTCCGCCGCCCAGCTGCAAAAACATTTCGTCTAAAAATTGGCGCAAGTTTGCCAAACGCTCGCCACTGGGTCCCTCGTGCACGCGGAACAGTATGGGTAGCTTGTGGGCCTCGAACAAATTGGCAGTAGCCACGTTCGCCGCCAGCATGCACTCTTCAATAATCTTGTGCGCATCGTTACGAAACACCGGCACAATGGCGGCAATTTTACGCTGCTCATCAAACAGAATACGGGTCTCTATCGTCTCAAAGTCGATAGCTTTGCGCGCTTCTCGAGCTGTGCGCAGTACTTTGTACAATCGATGCAGACGAGCGATATCTTTGTAGCGCTCTTTGGGTACGTTCTCTGACTCGCCGTTCTCTAACACCTCGCCCACCGCGGTGTAGGTTAAGCGCGCATGCGAGTGAATAACCGCTTCATAAAACTCATAAGATTTAATATTACCCGAGCGCGTTATCGCCATTTCACAGACCATGGCCAAACGATCGACATGCGGCTTTAAAGAACACAGGCCGTTGGATAGGGCTTCGGGTAGCATGGGTACGACGCGCTCGGGGAAATACACCGAGTTACCACGCACCACCGCCTCTTCATCTAAGGGCGAACCGGGCTTAACGTAGTGCGATACATCGGCAATAGCCACCCACAGGGTAAAGCCACCCCCTGGGCGCGACATACAATACACGGCATCATCAAAGTCGCGAGCGTCCTCGCCGTCAATAGTCACAAAAGGCAGAGCGCGCAAATCCACACGGTGTAACTTGTCTTCATCCAGCGGCTCAAACTCTAGGTGCCCTGCTTCATTAATGACCTCTTCGGGCCACTCATGCGGAATATCGTGCGAGCGAATTGCAATTTCGATCTCAAGACCCGGATCTAAATGGTCACCTAAGACCTCAACGATACGCCCTTTAGTGGGCTTGCCGCGCTCGGGGAAGTCGGTAATCTCTGCCGTCACCACCTGCCCGTGTTTGGCATTGCCCTGACAGCCTGCGGGAATAATAATTTGGTGCGTAATGCGCGCATGTTCTGGCACGACCAAGCCAAAGCCAGAGTCGGACTCGTAGCGGCCCACAATGCGCTGACGTTTGCGTTCTAGAATCTCGACGATCTTGCCCTCGGCCCGACCGCGGCGATCAATACCTGTAATCATGGCCAGCACTTCGTCGCCATCAAACACTTTATCCATTTGGCGGGCCGATAAGAACAAGTCGTCGTGGTCGGGGTCGTCTAAAGGTTTAGCAAAGCCATAACCATCGCGATGCCCAATCACGCGGCACTTCAGCAAATGCATGCGCTCGACAATACCGTAGGCACCTTTACGGTTTACCATGAGCTGGCCATCGCGCTCCATGGCACGCAGGCGGCGGTGCAAGGCATCCATTTGTTCGTGCGAATCAATGTCAATTAAACGCGCGATTTGATTCGCGTTTAAAGGCTCGGCAACCTCTGTCAAAAGCGCAATTAACGCTTCACGAGAGTGAATGGGGTTGTCGTATTTTTGGGCTTCGCGGGCAGCATTGGGGTCAATGCCAACTTCTACCGCATCATATGTTCGGGGCGTCTCTTTATCCGATATAGACTTCGCCTTGCGCTTGTAGGGCCTGCGGGAAGTGGCTTGTTCTGTGCCGGACTTAGCGCCCTTGTTGCGAGGTGTTTTAGCCATAGATGTTCGGTCGTTTTAAGAACCCTTATGATACGCTCACCTAGGAGATAAACCCAGTATTAGTGTGATGCCACGCTCAACCACATAAAAAAGGACCCGAGTGGGTCCTTTTGAAACTGCGCTGTGTTACGGAAGCCCTCTACAAACCCGTCAAATCGCGGTAGAGGCCTGATTGTTCAAAAGCACGGATGATTTGGCCATCAGAAAAACGATACATACAGGCATCGTCGGTGTAATCCATATAATTGAACACATCGTCGTCACCCGGGTCTTTTCTGCAACTATCGATTCCCACAGGACAACCGTAATTTGCTCGGCTTACCGCTGGAGTATCACTGACCATATCACCAGAACCACGGCACCCGCCTTGGAAGGTATGGTACAAACCTAGCCAATGGCCGACCTCGTGAGTTGCGGTATCACCCAAGTTATAAGGAGTTGCACTGCCACCCGGTAATGAAGCACCGAGTAGCACAACGCCATCGTCAGCTAAATCGTTAACCCAGCTCGGAAAAGTCGCCCAACCCAACAAACCACCACCGGGGTTACTGATATAAAGATTCAAGTCGCCTTTATCGCCTTGGCGCAACGCTGATTTCATTTGACGTTCAGCGGTGGTGTCTGGCCCGGCAGCCAGCCACGACGAGTTATTCGTGTATGTCACACCTGCCAATTGGAAGGCATACGGTGTGTTGGCAAAAGCCGCGACCAGCACGTTCATCTGATCGTTTACCTGATTCGCATTGGCGGCGCACGCACCAGTATCGCTGCAAATAATGTGTACGTAGGTATCCACCAAAAT
>JALRFH010000185.1 GCA_023253715.1 Halieaceae bacterium | reverse complement strand
CCGCCAGCCAGTAGCACGCAGACGATGGCTTTGTAATCTTGTGCCGCATCCACACTGGAGCTGTACATGACGCTTAGCGGTAGGCTTTGCCCCACCATGCCTAGACCAGCCAATTTCAGACCGTGTCGCAAAAAATGTCGGCGCGAATAGTGGCTCATTATTCTGCTCCTGTGACTGCTTGGTCTGGCGATATCACGGCTAAATAAAGGGCCAGCCGAGTGCGATCAAGCGCGGCGATTGCTCCTGCATCGGACAAGGCTTGGTGTATCGTCTGCCGAGTATAAGTACCCATGTTACCGGCAAAAAACAACAATTCGATTCGGTCGAGTAAGGCCTCGCTATCATTAGCGATTGAGGCCAGTGCGGACAAATCCACGCTAATGGTCGCAAGTCCTTCGGGGGTGTTGATGGATCGCTCAGTGTAAAGCGTCAGCGCCATCAGATTTGTGATGCCGACAATGGTATCTTCCGTTGTAATTTGAAGTTCTGGGGCAATAAGACCGGGTGCCTCGCCTCCAGGTCGATAAAACGGAGAATAAAAGTTGAATACGCTGGGTGCGGCCAAGACGAATTGTCCAGTCAGATTCTGTGCCACAAAGCCAATGCCGGGATAGGTTGATCCATCTGACGAGGTCACATCTAAACTTCGATTGATTGCCAGATAGCGTCGAAAGGGTTCTCTGACTCTCACGGCATTCGCTGCCTCAGGGTCGGTGATGATGGCTTTGAGAACGGCTTTCATATCACCCCTAATACCCGTGCTATCCCCATTGAATGCAGCGCTCACTCTGGACACGTACTCTGGTGATGGGTTCGATGTCACTAGACGCTGGATCAGCTGCTTTCCAACAAAGGGACCGACGTTTGGGTGATGAAACAAATTATCGACCGCAGCCTCGATGTCTTGCATGCCGGTTTGGCCGTCAGGAATCACGAAATCGTTCAGCAGTGTTTTTGCGCCCGGTTCATGATAAGCCTCAAACATAATCATTGGGGTGTTAAATGCGGGATTTTCCTTGCCGAAAAAGGTATTGGGCGAGTAGTTCGTACTGCCGTAACTTAAGCCCGTGAATACCCTCGAAAATTCGCGAATGGTGGTATTGTCGTAGGTCGGTATGGGCTGAGCTGAGCTATCAGTTTTTCGAGAGCCGTCATCGTTTAGCTCGTACAAACCGATCGTGAATAACTGCATGACCTCGCGGGCATAGTTTTCATCCGGGAAGGTGTTAGCGATGGGGTCGGTTTTGCCATTGTTTACATGGCTAAGGTAGAAGCCCATGACGGGGTGTAGCGTCACCGCCAGCAATAGATCCTTAAAATTTCCGAAACTGTGGGTTAATAAGGTGTCGTAGTAATTTGTTAGCGCCAATGGATTGATCGCAATTTGTGTGGGCTCGCCCACGACAAATAACTGAGTCAACGCATAGGCGGTAAGCTGTCGAAAAGGGTCGGGTGCAGTAAAGGCCTGTTCGAAGAACGCGAAACGTCGAAAGAAGACGGGATTGGGGGTGCCGTCTAAATCATAGCCATATTCATTGATGTAGCGCGCCGCGATGGGTTCGTGAAAGCCCAAAGGTTTTGTAAATTGTTCGTCAAGCCAAGCTTCCGTTCCCATATCACTGATTGCGTTAATCTCGGCGAAAGTAGGGCCAAAGGTTGTAAGGTCGGCAACTCGCGCAGCCTCTTGCAAGCTTAATGCCGGTGTTGGGGCAGGCTGGACTTGACCACTTGCGGGAGGGGGATTTGAGCTGCCACCTCCTCCGCCACATGCACTCAGGGTGAGTATCAGTAACACAGAGCAAATGCGTGCAAGCATAGGTAACTCGCTAATTACAGTGTGCAACCAATCTACATGGAGATGTTAAAAGCCGCAATATAATTCGGGCTTGTTGGGCTTGTAGAGTCGCAAGCTTTACTCAATAAGCTTTTTAGCTTGGTCGCTAGTCACTTAAGAAGCACTTGGCGCACAGCGCTTCGTAGCGGGCATGTTCGCCGTCAATCATTACTTGTGCGCCTTCCTTGATTCGACCCGAATCGCCGACCCGAGCATTAAAAATAGCTTTGCGGCCACAGCGGCAAATGGTTTTCATTTCTTCGAGCGTATGCGCTATTTCCATTAAGCGCTGACTCCCGGCAAACGAACGCGTCTGAAAGTCGGTTCTAATGCCGTAAGCAAGGACCGGGATTTCCTCAAAAATCGCGACTTCGAGCGCTTCATCAACTTGATGGGGCGTTAAGAATTGCGCCTCATCAATCAGTACCGCCGTCACCGGAGCTAGGCCACGGTCTCGTGTCGAGAGTGCATCCGTCACAGCCTGTCGTAAGCTATCGGTTTTGTTCAGCAGGACATCTACTTCACGGCTAACACCTAAACGAGACACCACTTGGCGATTGCCTTTGGTATCGATTGCCGGTTTAACCAGCAGAACGGCTTGGTCGCGTTCTTCGAAGTTGTGGGCGACTTGCAAGAGCGCGGTGCTTTTGCCGCTGTTCATAGCGCCGTAACGGAAATACAGTTTGCTCATAAGGACGTTCAATAGAATCGTTTTTAGGAGCCTTGCAACATACCACGCCTAGCTCTTTTTATTAAGTCAGTTTGAAAATACGATGACGCGACTTGCAAATTGGTAATTTTTTACATTTGTGTTATGTTCGTGAAGCCCAAAGAGGTTCGGGCAAACATAACCATAATTAATCTAAATAGGAAAACCTATGAACCTTAATAAAATCTTAATGATCTTAATTGTCGTCTTGTCTGTGGTGAGTGCCTTCGTTGCAGTACCGATGGGTGCGCTCGCTTTGCTGGTGTTGGGTCTTGTGATGGGTGGTGCAAGTCCACTTGATTCCAGCGAGAGACTGGCCTACTTAATGTTTGCATTCGCGGGTCCAACCGTAGCGAACAGCTTGGATGTCATCCCTGTGGTGGGTGCCTACGTCAATACCATTATCGATGGTGTCGCCGCAGCGGCCGCTGGTGCATGGGCAGCTAGCCTGCTTCGTTCCTTAGCCGATCGAGTGATGGAGTAAGGTTTATATGTGGGGGCTTCGGCCCCCATACTGATAAACATCCTAATATTTTCTTAAACCCTTATCTGACAGAGCGTTC
>JALRFH010000172.1 GCA_023253715.1 Halieaceae bacterium | reverse complement strand
ATTAGATGAAAAGGAAGCGACCTTGCAAAATTTAGCGCCGTTGGTCTTAGTGGACGGCTCCTCGTATCTGTACCGAGCGTTTCACGCGTTACCGCCTTTGACGACCACTAAGGGTCAGCCAACGGGCGCGATCAAAGGCGTCGTGAGCATGTTAAAACGCTTGCACCAAGACTATGCCTCGAGCCCCATTGTGGTGGTATTTGATGCGAAAGGGCCCACTTTCCGCGATGAGATGTTTCCTGACTACAAGGCGCAGCGACCTCCTATGCCAGACGAATTGCGCACTCAGATCGAGCCCTTACACGCTATCGTAAAAGCTTTGGGTTATCCGCTCATTTGCGAGCCAGGCGTTGAAGCCGATGATGTCATAGGAACGTTAGCAAAGCAGGCCTCAGCACAGGGCATGGACGTCATTGTCTCTACTGGCGATAAGGATATGGCGCAGCTCGTGGATCAGCATGTCACGCTTGTAAACACCATGAGCGATACGCGTCTAGACCCTGCCGGAGTGATGGAGAAATACGGTTTTGGTCCCGACAAGATGATCGACTACTTGGCGCTTATGGGCGACAAAGTCGACAACATCCCGGGTGTTGCGGGTGTTGGTGAGAAAACGGCGCTCGGGTTAATACAGGGGTTGGGGGGATTGGATGATATTTACGCCCATCTGGATCGTGTTGCCGATTTGCCTATCCGTGGCGCAAAATCATTAGCGGCCAAACTCGAGGCCGAGCGCGACGCTGCTTATATGTCGTATACCTTAGCCACCATAAAGCTTGACGTCGAGTTGGCCTTTTCGCCCACAGATTTACGCAACGATCAGCCCGACACGGCGGCGCTGTCTCATTGGTATCAAGAGCTCGAGTTTCGGTCATGGCTCGCTGAAATCGACGCTTCTGCAGCGGTGACAAGGGCAGAGCCCGCGCCGATAGCGCCCGCACACACTCAATACGATTGCGTGACAAACGAGCAAGCGTTAGCACAATGGATCTCGGTGCTCAAGGCGGCGGGTACCTTCGCGTTTGATACCGAAACCAATAGCCTAGATTATATGGAAGCAGAGCTTGTAGGACTGAGTTTTTGTGCCGAGCCTGGTGTCGCTTGTTACATTCCGGTTGCGCACGATTATCCCGGAGCGCCCGATCAATTGTCGCGCGATTACGTCTTAGCCCAACTTAGAGAGTTGCTTGAGGACTCGCATTACCACAAAGTTGGGCAGCATCTTAAATACGACATGCACGTATTGGCTAACCATGGTCTTACCTTGCGCGGTTTCGCTGGTGACACGATGCTGGAGTCTTATGTTCTCGACTCGGTCGGCGGACGTCACGATATGGACAGCTTAGCTGAACGCTACTTGGGCCGTAAAACGATTTCGTTTGAAGAGGTTGCGGGTAAAGGCGCAAAACAACTGACATTTAACCAAGTGAGTCTAGAGCAAGCTGTGCCCTATGCCTGTGAGGATGCGGATATTACGTGGCAACTTTATCGGCATCTCTCCGAGCAACTTGTGACCACTGAGTCTCTGCAAACCGTTTACGCTGACATCGAATTACCTTTGGCGCCCGTACTGCAAAACATTGAGCGCAACGGCGCCTTAGTATCGCGAGACATTTTGCAGCAGCAGAGCTCAGTAATAGGCGCTAGACTCATCGAGCTCGAAGCTAAGGCCCATGAATTGGCCGGTCGCCCATTTAATTTAGGGTCTACCAAACAATTAGGTGAAATCCTCTTTGATGAGCTTAAGCTCCCGATCATTAAAAAAACGCCGAAAGGTGCGCCGTCGACGGCTGAAGAGGTGCTCGTCGAGCTTGCATTGGATTACCCCCTGCCCAAAGTCTTAATCGAATATCGGGGCCTGGCGAAGCTAAAGTCGACCTATACCGACAAGCTCCCCACCTTGATAAACGCACGCACAGGGCGAATCCACACCTCCTACCATCAAGCTGTGACCGCCACAGGAAGACTGTCCTCTTCAGATCCAAATCTGCAAAACATTCCCATTCGAAGCGTCGAGGGACGGGCCATACGCAAGGCCTTTATCGCGCCAGAACATCATGTCATTGTGGCGGCGGACTATTCGCAGATCGAGCTTAGAATTATGGCGCACTTATCAGGTGATGCCGGCTTGCTGAATGCGTTTAACGAAGGTCTGGATGTGCACTCTGCCACCGCTGCTGAGGTATTTGGCGTGGCGCTTGACGAGGTCACCAGCGATCAGCGACGCAGCGCAAAAGCCATTAACTTTGGTTTGATCTATGGGATGTCGGCCTTTGGTTTGGCTAAACAATTGCACATTGGGCGCGCCGAGTCACAGGCGTATATCGACACCTATTTTCAGCGTTACCCAGGTGTCTTGGATTACATGGATCGCACGCGAAAAGGCGCACACGAAACCGGATACGTCGAGACCCTCTTTGGGCGCAGGCTTTACCTACCTGAAATCAATGCACGCAATAAAATGCGCGTACAAGCCGCTGAACGAACCGCCATTAACGCGCCCATGCAGGGTAGCGCCGCTGACATCATCAAAAAGGCTATGTTGGCGGTTGACCGGTTTTTACGGGAGTCGAACATCGAGTCAAAGATGATCATGCAGGTTCACGATGAGCTGGTTTTTGAAGTGCCTAAGCGCGAGCTTGAAATACTCCAAGCAGGCATCATTACCGCGATGGAGTCAGCGGCGGAATTGGCGGTGCCCCTACTCGTCGAAGTCGGTGTCGGTGATAACTGGGAAGAGGCGCATTAAACCAAGTCTTGAGTGAGCCATTCGTCGAGCTTTGCAATCAAGGCTTCGTGGCCCTCATGCTTTAATGACGAAAACGTTTGCACCGTGATTTTGCCTCCGCGAGGCTTTAGGGCCTTTTCCACTTGAAGTTTGGTCGCTTGCTGGGGTCCTCGCTTTAACTTGTCTGCTTTAGTCAGCAGAATATGACAAGGCATGTCGGCTGAAAGGGCCCAGTTAATGAGCTGCTCGTCGAAGGGTTGCAAAGGATGGCGAATATCCATCAACAAAACCAAGCCCTTGAGCGACGCTCGTTCTTGTAGGTAGGTTTCTAACTGCTCGGTCCAAGCTTTTTTCATGGCCACGGGCACTTTCGCGAAGCCATAACCCGGAAGATCGACCAGTCGTTGCTGCTCGCTCAAACTGAAAAAGTTCAATAATTGGGTTCGACCGGGCGTCTTTGAGGTTCGTGCTAGCTTTTTGTTCTTCGTTAAACTGTTGATGGCGCTCGACTTGCCCGCGTTTGATCGGCCGGCAAAAGCGACTTCCCAGCCCAAGTCCGCTGGGCATTGATGAAACTTGGCAGCGCTTGCCAGAAACTCAGCTTTATCGTAGCGGGGTTTATCGGGTCTAACCAAGTCAGTATTTACGTCCATAGGGGCTCATTGCTTTGTTGTATTCGCGATTTTGTATATAATGCCACAGCTTTGCTCGGGGGATGCAAAGCAAACGAATTTTGTTTGTGTCCACAGAGCCCACAATGCGGAGGCTAGGCTATGAAAAAGCTACTCATTCTATTAACGTTTTTGGCCGCTGGCGGCGCCAACGCTGCCGAAGTCACGTCAGCGACCATCGACAAGTACAACCAAAAATGTGCAATGTGCCACAATGGCAATGTGCCCGGTGCACCCAAATCTCATGATGTCGCCGCCTGGGAGCAGCGTTTAGCGACTGCCGGCTCTATGGAGGCTTTAGTTGCATCCGCAGTGAAAGGTAAAGGCGCGATGCCACCGAAAGGCATGTGTTTTG
Source organism: Halieaceae bacterium (assembly GCA_023253715.1). Classification (GTDB taxonomy): domain Bacteria; phylum Pseudomonadota; class Gammaproteobacteria; order Pseudomonadales; family Halieaceae; genus Aequoribacter. Next base: position 444 of record JALRFH010000172.1, on the reverse strand, counting down.
ATTGTACCAATGGCGATTTTGAGGCTTTGATTGCCTACATGTCAGCAGCTGAGTAAGCGGGTTAAAGAGTTTATTATGAAAAAGTTATTTTTGGTCGCCTTAATCGGCTTTAGTGCAGTTTCCAACGCTGCCACGGTAATGCCTGTTGGCGACGCTGCGAACGGCAAAGCGCAGCTTATGATGTGCTCGGCTTGTCACGGTCAGGATGGAAACAGCGCGGCCCCAAGCTTCCCAAAACTGGCGGGTCAAGGCGCTAAGTATTTATACAAACAGTTGGTCGATGTTCGTGATGGTAACCGCAACATTCTGCAAATGACCGGTATGCTAAACGGTAAATCGGACCAAGATCTCGCTGACATGGCGGCCTATTACGCATCGCAAGCAACGACCGGAGCAAAAGCCGATCCAGCGCTTGTCGAGCTTGGCAAGAAGATCTACAACGGT
>JALRFH010000128.1 GCA_023253715.1 Halieaceae bacterium | reverse complement strand
GTCTAGCTGCGCGGACGAAGGGATAAGGGATCATAGGGACTTTCCGCGATCACAGTGGCCTGATGTGGCTTACCCAAGATCGTGAGGTCGAAAACCGCGCCCTCGGGCGTGCCGACCGGTAAAAGTGCGATGCCCAAATCGTGGCCGTAGGTATAGGAATAGCTTCCCGACAAGACGCGGCCCACAAGGCATCCGTCCTTCAACAAACTTTCTCCGCCAATCAGACTGGCGCCGTTGGTCATGACCTTAATAGTGACGCTGCGGTGGCGGAGAGGTCGGGCCAAAAGGGCCGACTTGCCGCGAAACTCCTTACCCATGTCCAGAAAGCGCTCTAGGCTGCTTTCCAGTGCGGTTATTTCGCTATTCATGTCGCGATAAATTGCACGGTAGCTCTTCTCCAACCGAAGGCTCTCCAAAGCCATAGTGCCCACCGGTTGCAGGCCATGCTTTTCTCCGGCTGAAAATATCTGAGCGATCAGACCGCGCTGAAACTGGATTGGGCAATAAATTTCCCAGCCAAGCTCGCCCGAATAATTAATCCGCAGCATTCGCACGTCAGATGCCAGACCCAAGTTCACTGTCTGCACCCCGAACCAGGGGAAATCGGTATTGGCAAGGCTGGTTTCTGTCAGACCCTGCAAAATATCGCGCGCCCTTGGTCCTACCACTGTCATACCGGCGCGTTCGTTAGAGACATTGCGCAGGGTCACTCCAGCGGCGGGCAGCATGCGCGCCAGCTCGTCGTAAAACAACCACTCGGCTCTTGGAGTGCCAATGAGATAAAAGCAGTCTTCGGTGATACGCGAGACGGTAAATTCGGCCACCACCCCACCTTGTTCAGACAGAAAGTGCGAAAGGTTGATCCGGCCCACTTTCGGCAGGCGGTTAGCCAAGATACCATCCAGCCAGTCTGCTGCTCCGGGCCCGGTCACTTCGTATTTCGCCATGAAAGTCATTTCTACAAGGCCTGCCGCATGACGGACAGCATTCACCTCGTGGCCGATCCGATTTCCCTTGGAACCCCAGCGCCATCCGGCTTCATTGACCTTAGGGGTGCCTTCGAGCGCATACCAATTAGGATGCTCCCAGCCGTTTAGCACCCCCCAGACCGCACCCTTGCGGTCTAGAAAATCGTAGGAGGGGGCGGTCTTAGCCGGCCGCGAAGCCTCGCGCTCCTCATCTGGATAGTGCTGCATCCCATGTGTGCCCCAGCTTTCGATGATCTTTGGCTTCAGCCAGTTCTTGTTGGCATATTCGCCAAATCGACGTGGGTCCAAAGCGGAAGTATCTAGGTCGTTACCGCCCTCTACGATCTTTTCGCTAAGATAATAGCCAATGGCGGCACCCCAGAGGATGCCACCCGGCACTCCCTCAGCAAGCCAAACGTTGGGTAGGCCCCAAGCCTTTCCCATCAGCGGCAGCTCGTCGGGCGTCATCTGGAAAGGGCCGCGCACATTGGCCTTAATGCCAACTTCGCCCAGCGTCGGCACACTCTCTAATGCCGATTCCCAATTCCGGGCGACGGCGTCAAAATTTTCTTCGACTAAATCAGCGCCGAACCAAGCCGGAACGCCGTTTTCGGCAAAGAGACTTAGCTTGTCGGGCCGCTCATAGGGGCCGAACATAAGCCCATCACCCTCCTCACGCAGATAACCTTCAAAAGCCTCGTCGCGCAGGATCGGCATTTCAGGCATCCCCGCTGCCTTTCTGGCGCGGATCGCTGGGACGGCTTCTGTGATCCAGTATTGGTGCAGGATCGGGATGCAGGGTAGATCGAGGCCTAGCAGCGCTCCGGTTTGGCGGGCGTAATTCCCAGTAGCGCAAACCACATGCTCAGCGGTGATAACGCCCTTGGTTGTAGTGATCTGCCATTCACCGCTTGCGCTGCGTTTGACTGACAGAACTTCTGTGTCCTGGTGGATGTTGGCCCCCAGATCGCGCGCCGCCTTTGCCATTGCCATAGTCACGTCGGCCGGGGCGATATGGCCGTCATCGGGATTGTAGAGAGCACCGAGCATTTCCTCATCGGCGCGCAGGAGCGGCCACAGCTCGTGAACTCGATCCTTATTCAGCCATTCGGCTCGGATACCCTGGGACTGATATGCATCAAGATAAGACTGAAATTCATCCAACCGATCCTGCGACTTTGCGATGCGTAACTGACCACATTTGTGCCAGCCTATCTTAAGGCCCGAGATAGCCTCTAGCCCCTCGTAAATCTCAATTGACTTCTGAATCATCAGTCCGATGGGCCTCGACCTTGAATAGGAAGGTATGAGACCGGCTGCATGCCAAGTTGACCCGGCGGTCAGCCGCGTGCGCTCGAGCAACACACTGTCGCTCCAACCGCGCCGAGTTAGACCTAGAAGTGTGCCTACTCCAACACACCCACCGCCGATGACCACCGCCCTAGCATGCCCTTGCATCTGACACTCCCTGTTTCACCTCAGGCTGACGAAAATGCGTTAGGACCACAAAGCTACACGCGACACGCCCAGCGGCTAGGCGTCGCTTTCTGGCAAGACCGCCCGGGTGCCCAGCTCGGAAGGTTCAGCTATCAACAATTGCTGGGGCGCCCGCCACGATGTCCGAGATCACCTACCGGCGCAAAAGCGCGCTACGCGAAGTGGCCAAGGTGTTTGGCCTGAGCCGTGATGTGCAATCGGCGCTGGCTGGCGAGGTCTGGGGTCGTGAAAAAACCGGTTTTGATACACAGGCGCTGGTGGCGGCTGGGCTTGATGCCACCGATCGGCGGTTGCGTCTTGTGGTGCGTCTTGTTGATGAATTATGCCGGTTTCCGCGCCATTTATCGCAACATGTTGGCGGTTTTGTGATCACCCGCGGGCGGCTAGATCATCTGTGTCCGATCAGCCCAGCGGCGATGCCGGGGCGCACCGTTATTGAATGGGACAAGGATGATCTTGAATTTGATAATAACGTATTGAGTTCATTTAGATCATCAAGCGCTTACGGTGCTCGTTTCTACTACGACAACAACGTTAGTGCACACGAGAATCATGTATCAGGAGGAAACTATGGTATGTACACCTACCGTTTAGGTGGAACGCATAATGAGCTTGTAAATAACATGCTTGACGCTGGCGTTAGTGGTATCTACAACTACTTTAATGACAGTATCAACATCTACCACAATACCTCAACAGGTTCATATGGTATTTACAGCTACTATTCTTCTAATAGTGATGTTCGCAATAACATATTTGTTGGAACAACCTATGCTGTCTACGAGCGATATGGAACGGATAATCATTTTGATTACAACGTCTACTACTCGACAGGTACGTACATGGGATACACGACGACGACAATCGACTCATTAGGAGAATGGCAATCTTTAGATTCTACAATGAATGTTAACTCTAAGGAGGGAGATCCAATATTTGTGAGCGTTAATGATTTTCATGTTGTTGGTACCCTTGCCAATGACGCTGGAGATAACTCGGTGGGCATTACCGTTGATTTTGATGGTGATACTCGTCCGACGCCTATTTCGAGCACTGTTGATATCGGTGCTGATGAATTTGATGTAGTTAATTACGATGCCGCAATTACGACAATCACAAGCCCTT
>JALRFH010000228.1 GCA_023253715.1 Halieaceae bacterium | reverse complement strand
ATTTTATGCCCGGGCCCCGTAGATACGCCTATTTTGGCGGGCTCAGGGCTCGTGGCCGACAACCTCGAGAATGGCCCCATCGACGATGCCGGTGTGACGACTGAACCCGACCTAATGGAGGCGATCTCGCCTAGGCGTTGTGCGGAAATTGTGTTTCGGGGTATCGAGGCCGGGGAGTTTGCGATCTTCACGCACCCCAGCTACAAACCTGTGTGCCAAGCCCTAATTAATACGACGCTTGGCCTTTGACCGTCGATAAATACGCGGGCGATTTACACCGTGGGAAAGACTATGCTAAAACTCCAGAATCGCACCAAACAAGTGCAGACCACGGTGCATGACGCACCAATCGAAAGCAAATACATCAAAATAATCAATGTATATCAGCGACTTATAGCAGATTAAAAAACTTTGGAGTATTCTCGAAAAAAATCGACCACAGAGTTCAAATAATGGCGACATCGTCTTGGCAACCCTACCAACAAGATGAGCACTACGATGAATTGTTAACCAAGAAAGGACGCTCGCGGCCTGCTGCCAAACGAGCAGTAAAGTTCTTACGCAATACATCCCCCGAGGCTCTACTGCAACGCCGAGCCGCGGCAGATCTCACCATCAAAGAAATGGGCGTTAGCTTTACCGTCTACAGCGACGGTGAGAATATCGACCGCGCCTGGCCTTTTGATCTGATACCAAGAATTATCCCAACCTCGACTTGGCAGCACGTATCAAAAGGCTTGGTTCAGCGCAACAAAGCTCTCAATCGTTTTATCGACGACGTCTATAACCGGCAAAAAATATTGAAGGACGGCGTGGTACCCGCCGAGACTGTGCTCGAATCGCCCAACTTCAAAAAGCCCTGCGTAGGGTTTTCACCTAAGCACGGAGTGTGGGCGAATATATGTGGGTCCGATCTAATTCGAGACCGCGACGGCCAATTCTATGTGCTAGAAGACAACCTACGCGTGCCCTCTGGCGTCTCTTACATGCTCGAGAACCGCGAAGTCACCAAACGCGTGTTACCTGAGCTATTCGAACACTACAGCATCCGCCCGGTAGATGATTACCCAGCCAAACTCTTCCGAATGCTGGCATCGCTCTCCCCTCGATCAAGAGCAAAGCCCTGCGTCGTTGTACTGACCCCGGGGATATTCAACTCCGCCTACTTCGAACACGCCTACCTAGCACAGGGCATGGGCGCAGAGTTAGTAGAAGGCGCTGACCTATCTGTCGATGACGATGATTTTGTCTATATGCATACCGTCGAAGGACCCGTTAGGGTTGACGTCATTTACCGACGCATTGACGATGACTTCATGGATCCTGAGGCGTTCCGCGAGGATTCCGCACTTGGTGTAGCGGGTCTAACACGTGCCTGGCGGGCCGGCAAAGTCGCTATCGCTAACGCACCGGGAAGCGGCGTAGCGGACGACAAAGTGGTCTACGCATTTGTGCCCGAGATGATTCGTTATTACTTAAAAGAGGAGCCGTTACTCGCCAGCGTTCCGACTTACCTTTGTATGCATGAACAAGATCGCGAATACGTGCTGAATAACCTGGAAAAACTGGTGGTGAAACCGGCGAATGAGTCAGGCGGTTACGGTCTTATGGTGGGGCCTCACGCCGATACCAAAACCCACCGAAAGTTCGCGAAGTTAATCGAGGACAATCCGCGGAATTATATCGCCCAGCCCACGCTTTCACTGTCTACCGCCCCAACCTTCGTCGATCATACGATTGAGCCAAGGCACCTCGATTTGCGGCCGTTTATCCTTCAAGGGGCGGATACATGGGTCACCCCAGGAGGTCTCACGCGAGTCGCGATGCGTAAAGGCTCGCTTGTGGTCAACAGCTCGCAAGGCGGCGGAAGTAAAGACACCTGGATTGTGGAGGATACCCCATGATCTTACTGTCCCGCGTCGCTGAGCGCCTGTACTGGCTAGCGCGCTATTTAGAACGCGCTCAAGCCACTGCCCGACTCACCAAGTCCTTTACCCACTTAATCATGGATTTACCCATCGGTCAGTCGCCCGAATGGGACGTGTTAATCGAGACCTTCGACGCCCAAGAAGCCTTCAGCCAGCGGTTTAACGCTAACTCTGAAACGAATGTGATGCGCTACTTATTAGCACTGAATGACTCGACCAACAGCATACCTTTTTCAATTTCATGTGCCCGCGAGAACGTCCGAACCACTCGAGGCGTCCTCAGCGATGACGTTTGGGAGCACGTGAACGAACTGCACTTATACGTTCAAGAAAATGCAAGTCAGTCGGTCGCCAGACGCAATCGATACGAATTCTTAGAGGAAATCATCGCACGCACCCAACTGATTTTCAGTGCGTTTCAGCACTCGCTCAACCGTGATCACGTGCATCGCTTTATCACTATGGGGCGGGTCATTGAACGAGCCGATATGGCAACCCGAATTCTTGATACTGGCGCTAAAGCGATTCACCGATTAGGTCAAAATGCCAAATCGGTAGAATCCTTGTTATGGGGTAATGTACTCGAGTCACAACTGGCCTTAAGCGCCTACAGGCGCAGTTTTGGGCCAGTAATTGACCGCAACACAACCGCCACATTTTTGCTACAGTCGTTGAAGTTTCCAAACTCAGTGGCCTTTGGGCTTAACGATATGATCGAGCTATTAGCCCCGCTACCCAAGGCACAACCCGCGTTAAGAACCGTTCGAGCAGTGAATAAAGAACTCGACCGTTTTAAAGTAGCAAAGGCCGAGGCCGGTGAGTTACACGATTTTATCGACACTCTGCAGCTTCGGCTCATCGAGATTGATACCATCATCCGTCAAACTTGGTTTAACACAGGCTCGGAATGATTCAATCATCCTGCCGCTGTGGCGCAACCCTATTCTTCGACAGCGAGACCTGTAGTCTTTGCGGGGCGCGTGTAGGCTTTGACCTGGTCGCCGGTCTGGAGAGCCTCAAACCTGACGGCGAACATTGGCGCTCTAGTGAAGACAAGCGCTACAAACTTTGCCGCAACACCACTGAGTTTAAAGTCTGTAATTGGCTCATCCCTGAGTACGACTCCAACGACTACTGCCCAGCCTGTCGCTTTAATCGCACGGTCCCAAACCAATCCAAACCCGAGAACTGGATTCTTTGGTCGCGCATGGAGCACGCTAAAAAGCGCATGCTGTTTGGCTTATACCAACTCGGTCTTTGGCCAAAACTGGGTTGGGCCTGCGACGATGGCTTGCTGTTCGATTTTATTGAAGACGGACGCTCTAACTGGGACTTCGCCGAGACCTTTGTCACCACAGGCTTTGCCGGGGGTATTATTACCCTGAATATCTTGGAAGCCAACGACGTAGCACGTAAGCAAGCGCAAGAAGACATGCAGGAACGCTATCGTACGTTGCTGGGTCATTTTCGCCATGAAGTTGGCCACTACTTTTGGGGACGCTTTGCAGAAAACCAGGACTGGCTAGACACCTTTAGAGTGTGCTTTAACGACGAGCGCAGCGATTATGGTCAAGCGCTGGAAACATATTATGCGACGGGTGGCGACCCAAAATGGTATCAAAAGTACATCAGTCGATATGCCTCGGCACACCCCGTAGAGGACTGGGCCGAAAGTTGGGCGCATTACTTGCACATGATGGATGCGCTAGACACTGCGCACCGACAGGGCTTTATACGATCAGACCCATTTGAAGCCGACTTCGACACCAAGCTCAGACAGTGGCGTAGCCTATCGGTGGCATTAAACGAACTTAACCGCGCAGTGGGCCACAACGATGCCTACCCGTTTGTTATAGCGGAACCTATTGCGAAGAAACTTGAGTTTGTGCACGACACAATAGCCGCCGCTGAATAGCCCGCAATTATCGGCCAGCCACAGCCAACAGCGTCGAATTTACCTTGGGAGTATTGCAGAAGCTCCCTCAGAAAAATTGCGCCTTACTCGAACACCTCAGCAAGCGAGGGCAGACCGCTGAAGGCGTTAATCAAACTCTCATCCCAAGATTTGCGCAGCCTCACCAAGTAAGGGTGGTTCTCTTCAAGCTTGACGTAGGATGACAGGGGTTCGAGCGAATCCTTGCGGTAAAACCCACATTCAATCGGTGGACCAACCGTTGCGTTGGAACGCATGGTAGAGTCAATCGACACCAAAGCGCAGCGCATGGCGGTGTGCGGTTCCGTGTCGCTTCGGATAATACGATCTAAAATCGGCTTGCCGTATTTGGTTTCGCCAATCTGCAAGAATGGATGCTCACCCGAAACGGTAATGTGGTTACCTTCTGGATAAATCAGATATAACTCGGGAGCATGGTTGCCTATTTGACCACCCAAAATGAAAGTCGCCTCGGCATTAAAACCCGCATTGGGACCACCGTTGGCGTATTTGCTCTGTTCAGCAAGGCACAGCTTACCCACGTAATCAGCCACTTCCGACACATAAGCGGCTTGAGTGTAGTTACCTTCAACGCCGTTCTCGGCATCGCGCTGCATTTGCGACACTACCGCCTGACTGGTTGCCAAATTACCCGCCGTCAGTAACACAAGCTGACGATCAGCAGCGTGCTCAAAGCGATGCATTTTGCTGTACGTACTAACGCGATCTGCACCCGCATTGGTGCGCGAATCAGAACAAAATACGAGGCCTTCTTTGAGGGCAATGGCTAAACAGTAAGTCATAAATTCAAGTT
>JALRFH010000222.1 GCA_023253715.1 Halieaceae bacterium | reverse complement strand
GGTCGGGTTTGGATGAACTGCTATCACGCCTATCCCGCGCACGCTGCATTTGGTGGTTACAAGAAATCGGGTGTGGGGCGCGAGACTCACAAAGCAGCGATTGGCCACTATCAGCAAACCAAGAACTTATTGATCAGTTACGATATAAACCCTTTAGGTTTCTTTTGATCTCTTGACGTCACCGTGAAAACGAAAAACGGGCCAAAGGTCCGTTTTTTTATGGCGTTTGGCCCGCACTTTCTGGTTTGTGGGTTTTATCTTAGTCGAGGCCCTCGACTTCGATTTCGACGGGATTATCCTCAATCATGACGTTGAACTCTCGGCTGAAAATCTCCCAAAAGGTAATGAACAGTACCGCAATCAAGGGGCCAAGCACAAAACCTGTCATGCCGAACATTGAGAAGCCACCCAAAGTGGAGAGTAACACGAGATAATCCGGGAGTTTTGTGTCTCTGCCAACCAGAATTGGCCGCAAAATATTGTCGACCAAGCCGATGATAATCGCACCAAAGCTAATCAGAATAATACCGTCGGACGTATTGCCAATGGCCAGTAAATATAAGCCCACCGGTAACCAAATCAGACTGGCGCCAACCACTGGGATGAGCGATAACACCGTCATGACGACACCCCACAGGACCGGTCCAGGAATCTCTAGGATCCAAAATATTAAGCCACCCAATGCGCCTTGTACCATGGCGACGACAAGACTGCCTTTGATGGTTGCTCGAGTGACTTCTGCGAATTTCTGCATTAGTAGTCGCTCGCGCTCGTCACCCAGAGGTAAGGCGCGTATCAGAATGGGGATCAGTTTGGCGCCATCGCGCAACATGAAGAAAGCCAGATAGAGCATAAGTCCCAGACTGACAAACCACGACACGGTATTTTGTCCAATAAGCAGCGCGTTACTCGCCATTATTTGGCCTGCATCCACCGACACGGCGCGTAATTGCTGCTTCACTTTGGCGATATCAAATCCGAGTGTGGCTAAAACTTCATCGATCATGGGAAACGCTGCGCGTATTTGATCGATCCATAATCCAGGTCTGAGTTGTCCAGACTCGAGTTGTTGATAAATTGATGTTCCCTGCTTAATAAAGGCGCTGGTCAAAAATATGGCGGGCGTTACCGCGATAAGGGTGCAAATTAGCAGGGTGATGAGTGCAGCCGTATTGACGTGGTGGGGGTATCGACTCAGCAGTGCAGCGTTAAGTGGGTGAAATAAAAGCGCGATAATACAGGCCCATAGAATGACGCTGAAAAAGGGCAGCATGAGGTACATGAAGGCGATACTTACCGCAATAAGCGCCGAGATGAAGGATCGTGTTTCAATAACTTTTTGCATAGTGTGCTCGCGTTTTGGCCCCAAGCGTCCAGTGTAGCCCGAGTTCGGAACCTGACACAAAGTGAATAATCTGCGAAGCGTTGCGCTTTTGTGTAAACTTGCGTTCTTTTTGTGAGGAGGACTGTATGGATTGGGCAGCATTTTTCCCTATGGGCGCAGCACATTACGCCATTGGGGGCTTATTAATCGGCGCGGGTGTGAGTTGGTTATTCATTAGTACGGGGCTGATGGGGGGCGCAAGTACCTTCCTGACGACTGTGTGGACCTTTCTAACCAAGGATCAGCGCTTTAACACCGAAAGTAACCTGAGTTCGCGCACGTGGCGAAACGTGTACTCGCTGGGTTTGATCGCGGGTGCATTTATTGGCGTACAGGTGTTTGGACTTCCAATGAACGTGACAGAGGTATCGCCTTGGCAATTGGCGATCGGCGGGTTGATTACAGGGTTTGGTGTACGTTTAAGCAGTGGTTGCACGTCGGGGCACGGTATCTGCGGCATGGCCTTGCTGGATCTTGATTCGATTTTGGCAGTTTTGGTCTTTTTGTCCACTGCGATTGTGGTGGCACATTTAGTGACTTTGTTAGGAGGTGTCGCATGAGACCCATAGCCTTACTTCAGGTCTTTATTGCTGGTGGCTTATTTGGTTTGGGCTTGACCTATGCAACCATGGTGCAGCCAGAAGTTGTGCTGAGCTTTTTGAATTTCAATGACTTCGGATTGTTGCTGGTGCTGGGTAGCGCCACAGGCTTAACCTTTGTCGTTTACCAGTTAATCCCAAAAATTCGCAAAGCGCCGCTGTTCGCGGCAAAGTTTAGCGCGCGTCCTGCGAATGCTCGCTCGCGCACACTCATAGGCGCTTTGGTGTTTGGTATTGGTTGGGGTTTGTCGGGTGTTTGCCCTGGGCCCGCTATTGCGAGCGTCGGCGCAGGCAACTGGCCAGTCCTGTACGCCTTGGGTGGCATGTTTGTTGGTGCTTATCTGCAGGGCCGATTTTTCGCGGCGAAATAAGTCTGTGTCCCCGCCCGCCGGGGGTTTCGATAATTAGGCGTTAAAAAAGGGGGGTTCAGTCTGACTGAACCCCCTTTGTTTTATCCACACGTTTCGTGCGGGGTTAGTTCTCTTCGGTCAGCAACCCACGACGTTCCAATAGCGGTGTAATGTCGGGTGTGCGACCGCGGAAGTTTTGAAACAACGACATTGCCTCAGCCGACCCGCCCCGTGAGAGCAGCGTGTTGCGGAAGTGATCACCGTTTTCGCGCAGCATACCGCCGTTTTCTTTAAACCACTCGACAGTGTCAGCATCTAATACTTCACTCCAAATGTACGAGTAATAGCCAGCCGAATAGCCGCCCAAGATATGCGAAAAGTAGGGCGTGCGGTAACGCGGTGGCACGGGTGCGAAGTCGACACCTGCATTCGCTAGTGCTTTTGCTTCAAAGGTCATGACATCTTCTGCTGCAGGGACTTGCTCGGGTGTTAATTGGTGCCAAGCCTGATCGAGTAAAGATGCTGCTAAGTACTCAGTGGTCGCGAAACCTTGGTTGAATTGACCGGTGCTCAATAGCTTATCAAGCAAGGCTGTGTCCATGCGCTCGCCAGTCTCATAATGCACGGCGTAGTTCTTTAATACTTCAGGCCATACCGCCCACATTTCGTTCACCATCGAGGGATACTCGACGAAATCGCGCGGTACAGACGTACCTGACAGCGAACGGTACTGTACGTTTGAAAACATGCCGTGTAGGGCGTGACCAAACTCGTGGAACATGGTGGTTACTTCATCCCAGGTCAGCAAAGTGGGTTCGCCGTCAGCGGGTTTGGGGATGTTTAGGTGGTTGGCTACCACGGGTTTGGTGCCATCATGAAGAGATTGCGATACGTAGGCGTTCATCCAAGCGCCGCCGCGTTTAGATTCGCGGGCGTAAAAGTCTTGAATAAATAGCGCAAGGGTTGAGCCGTCAGCGTTAAAGACTTCCCAGACGTGAACATCTTCTTGATAAACGGGTAAGTCAGTGCGTTCTTTGAAGGTAATGCCGAAGACTTGTTCAGCTGCGTAGAAAACCCCCTTGGTGAGCACATTATTCATTTCAAAGTAGGGTTTTAGCTGCGATTCATCAAAACTGTACTTCGCGGCACGGACTTTCTCAGTGTAGTAATCCCAATCCCAAGAGGCGACCTCGAAATCGCCGCCTTCCGCGTCGATCATCGCTTGTATATCCGCTGCCTCGCGTTTGGCATTCGCAACTGCAGGGGGCGCTAAGCTCGCCAGTCGCTCGTTAACGGCTTGCACCGAGCCCGCCGTTTGGGTTTGCAGTCGGTAGTCCGCATGGTTCTCAAAACCTAGCAGCTGAGCGGCTTCAGCACGCAACTTCATGACTTCGGCAATGATGGCCGTGTTGTCGAACTCGCCTCCGTCAGAACCGCGGCCTAGCGACGTCTCATGAATACGCTGGCGTAATCCGCGGTTGGTTAGGCTTGAAAGTGCAGGCTGACCGCTGGTGTTGAGCAAGGGAAGTACCCATTTTTCGGGCATGTCTCGCGCTTCGGCTGCTTTTTTAGCCGCGGCGATTTGGTTGGCGCTCAGCCCATCGAGCTCTTCTGCAGAGTCAACAACAATGGCCTTGGCGTTAACTTCATTGCGAACATTTTGGCTGAAGTCTGTGCCAAGCTTGGCTAGACGCGCATTAATGGCCTTGAGTTTTTCTTTCGCTTCATCATCAAGTGTTGCGCCTGACAACACGAACTCTTTGTAGTTTTCTTCGATCAAGCGAATTGCTTCTGCATCTAAACCCAGGTCGTTACGCTGTTCGTAAACGGTTTTGATGCGTGCAAACAATTCACCGTTTAACAGAATAGCGTCGCTGTGGGCGGACATAACCGGCGCCATTTCGGCTCTGATTGCTTCGATATCATCGTTGGTGTGCGCTGAGGCGAGCGAGTAAAAGACGCGTGACACTCTGGCCAAGGTATCGCCTGCATCTTCCAGTGCTACGATGGTGTTTTCGAAGGTCGGGGCGTCGGGGTTTGATGCGATAGCCTCAATCTCGGCGATGTGCTCCTTCATGCCAATTTCCATGGCGGGCTTGTAGTGTTCGTTGTTGATTTTGTCGAACGGTGGGTACTGCATGTATAGCGTACTAGGCGTTAAGAAAGGGTTGTCTGATGCCATAGTGGGTGTTTGTGCCTCGTTGTTCGTGTCGGTCGTGCAGCCTGCCAATAGCGCGGTGCTGAGCAGCGAAGCCGCCAGTAAAGAATATTTCATGCTTGAGTCCTTGCAGATTTTGCCAGTCGGCAGAATACGCCGCTACGAGCTTATGCGCAAAGCTTCAATGTGGGAATATGACAAAATACGTGCGTGGGTTTGCCCAATGAATATTACCGAGTTTTGTCGTGACTGAGTCGGCCCGCGTGAATATGGCACATAAGAATATTTGCACGCTTTTTCTTTGTGGGTTTCGTGGGTGCTATGTGTCTCCGGGCTGCAGATGCAGCCGGAGGTACGGGTCTACGCTGCTGCAGCGCCTGCAGAGAAGCTGTTTTGCCAGGGTGTGTACGTTTTGCCCAGTGCTTCAGCGACGCTGGCATGAGTGATGTGGCCGGCGTGGACGTTCAGGCCATTAGCTAGGTGAGCATTCTGACTTAGGGCCTGATAGGCGCCCTTATTGGCTAGATCCACGGCAAAAGGTAGCGTGGCGTTTGTCAGTGCCAGAGTCGATGTGCGCGCCACGGCGCCGGGCATGTTGGCTACACAATAATGGATGACTCCATCGATGGCGTAGGTAGGATCTTGGTGCGTGGTCGCGCGGCTCGTCTCGAAACATCCGCCTTGATCAATGGCCACGTCCACCATCACAGTACCGGGGGTGAGTCGGCCGACTAATTCGCGGGTGATGAGTTTCGGTGCCGAAGCGCCAGGAATTAACACGGCGCCGATAATTAATTGGCTCTGCAGTGCCTCGCGCTCAATGGTATCCGCCGTAGAGAACAAGGTGCGCACCCGGCCATTGAAAATGTCGTCGAGTTGGCGCAGGCGATCAATCGAACGGTCTACCAAAGTCACCTGTGCACCTAAACCCAGTGCCATTTTGGCCGCATTGATACCCACTACGCCACCGCCAATGATCAGTACTTTGGCCGGCTCAACGCCAGGGACACCGCCCAAAAGCATGCCCGAACCGCCGTACAGCATTTGCATGTGATGGGCACCCGCCGTAATGGACAGTCTTCCAGCGACTTCGCTCATCGGGGCAAGCAGAGGTAGACCTCCAGAAGCTTGGGTTACGGTTTCGTAGGCAATACACGTGGCCCCAGAGGCTATTAATGCCTCGGCTTGAGCCGGATCCGGTGCCAAGTGTAAGTAGGTAAATAGAATCTGGCCCGGGCGCAGTAGCGCGCATTCCTGAAGCTGAGGTTCTTTCACTTTGATAATCATGTCTGCTGTGGCAAAAATCTCTTGGGGGGTATCCACGATTTCGGCACCCGCGCTGATGTAATCCGGATCGAAAAAGCCAATCGAGGCGCCGCCCTCTTTTTGTACCAGTACGCGATGGCCGTTCAAGACCAGCTCTTTAACTCCCGCAGGTGTCATACCTATGCGGTGTTCGTTGGCTTTAATTTCTTTTGGTATACCAATAATCATGCTGAGTCCTCCATTAAGTACTGCATAGTTTAGAGAATTTTTTTTATTTTTTTGGTTTATTTGGGTGCATGCTGTAGTCGAATCAGCTATAAATAAATGAAATAAAAGCCGTATTGGTTTTTATGGGCTTACCTTTTAGTCGGAGGCGATATGCGTCGATTGCACGAGATCAACAAAATAGATCGCAATATCCTGCGGGTACTGCAGCGCGATGCACGTATGACCTTTGCGGAATTGGCAAGGCGTGTGGGTTTGTCGACTACGCCTTGCAAACAAAGGGTCAAAAAGTTAGAGCGCGATGGGGTTATTCGGGGCTATCAAGCCATACTCAATCCCGATTCTCTGGGGGCAGGTTTGGTGGTGTTTGTACAAATTCGCTTGAATCGAACCGCGCAGGACGTGTTTGAAGACTTTAAAAAAGCGGCTTTGGATTTGCCTGAGGTGCAAGAATGCTATTTGGTCTCGGGTAATTTCGATTACCTGATTAAAGCCCGCGTTGCGGATATGGCCGCTTATCGAGCCTTGCTGGGGGATACCTTGTTGGCCTTGCCGGGCGTACAAGAATCTACAAGTTACGTCGTCATGGAGCAGGTCAAGGAGTCTCTCGCTTTGGTGGTACCTTATTAGGCGCGTTACCCAGGGCTGGGTGGGCAACGCGGATAGTTTACCGGATAGTGAGGACTTAAATGATCAGCGCCTCTTCGGTCGCCTGTTTGATGGCACGCTTGGCGTCGATCTCCATCGCTTCAAAGGCACCGCCTACCAAGCTGATGGATATCCCACTGTCTTTGAGTTCGTCGTACAAACCTCGCTCAGATTCCTGACCTGCGCAAATGATGACTGTGTCCGCCGGCAAGCACATGGGCTGACCATCGCGGAGTACATGCACCCCTTCGTCATCAATGCGTTGATAATCGATACCATTGATCATTTTGACGCCGCGGCGATCTAGCGCAATGCGGTGGGTCCAGCCCGTGGTTTTGCCCAAGCCTTTGCCGATCGCACTGGTTTTACGTTGCAGCAGCGTAACATCTCGGCCAGACGTCTGCACTTGGGGTTCGACACCCGTGACGCCTCCGCGGGGGTGATTTTCGAAATCGACGCCCCATTCTTTGGCAAAAACAGTCACATCAAGTGCGGCCGATACACCGGCGTGGGTGATCAGCTCTGCGGTATCAAAGCCAATACCGCCGGCTCCGATAATGACCACCGTGTTGCCAATGGGTTTGTTGCCGAGGATCGCATCCATGTAACCGACGACTTTGGGGTGATCAATACCTTCGATCGCTGGGGTGCGGGGTTTAATCCCTGCGGCAATCACCACATGGTTCGCATTAAGTGCTCGAATATCTGCTGCATCTAAATAGGTATTTAGGTGCAGTTCAACACCTAACTTCTTCATCATGACGCTGTAATAACGCAATGTTTCTTCGAATTCTTCTTTACCAGGGATACGCTTGGCTAGGTTGAATTGACCGCCAATTTCGCTACGCGCTTCGTAGACGCTGACTTTGTGACCGCGTTCGGCAGCAGTGATGGCGTAGGATAGGCC
>JALRFH010000215.1 GCA_023253715.1 Halieaceae bacterium | reverse complement strand
GGGACGGTAAGCTTTACCGACGTAGTGGTAGACGAGAGCGCCATCTTTGGTGGTGAAGGTCGAGGCTTACAGGTCATTCAACACTTCTTCAACGAAAACCGTATCCGCCAGGCGGCATCAAGCCTCGGCGCTGCTCAGTATTGCGTTGCCGAAGCGGTGCAGTACGCGAAAGAGCGTAAACCTTTTGGCAAACCGCTAGCAACCAACCAGGGCATACAGTTCCCGCTGGTTGAGCTGCAAACGCAAATCGAGATGTTGCGAGCGCTGATACACAAAACCGCTTGGATCATGGATACCGAGGGTGCGTTTGCCGCCTCGGACAAGGTATCGATGTGCAACTTCTGGTCTAACCGCTTGTGCTGTGAGGCAGCCGATCGCGCTATGCAGGTTCACGGCGGTTTGGGCTACTCGCGCCACAAGCCTTTCGAACACATCTACCGCCACCACCGCCGCTACCGTATTACCGAGGGTGCTGAGGAAATTCAGATGCGCCGCGTTGCGGGCTACCTATTTGGCTTTATGAATCAAAAAGCGCCCAAAGGAGTGAAGTAAGCGTGATTACTCGGCTGCAGTCCTTCATCGAAAAACACCTTGGCGCAAGTGCCAAGGTCGAAAGCGCCAAGTTACTGACCGGTGGCGCTAGCCAGGAAACGTGGCGCATCGATGCGGAGCACAATGGCAGCCTGACTCCATATTGTTTGCGACGCGCCAAAAACAGTGAGTCCGAACAAGCGCTTGATCTGGGCGGCGTTGGCCTGATGGTCGAAGCTGAACTGATTCAAGCGGCCCATCGGGCTGGCGTTAAGACCCCACAGATCGTGGCTCTTATTTGCGATGAAGACGATCTCGGCATTGGCTTTTTGATGCAATGGTTAGAGGGCGAGACGCTCGGACATAAAATCGCCAGAGCGCCAGAGTTCGCGAGCATTCGCCCTAAACTCGCACGTCAGTGCGGCGAACAGCTCGCGCTGATCCATTCAATGGATACCCAACCTTTTTTGCAGGCAGGCAGCTTACACAAAATGGCCGCCGCGGACTTTATCCAACAAACCTACGACCAGTATTTATCCTTAGATGTGCAGCAACCTATGCTGGATTACACGGCGCGTTACCTGCTAGAAAACGCGCCCAAGCAACACGATTACGTGCTGAACCACGGTGATTTTCGCAGCGGGAACCTCATGGTCGACCCAACGATAGGCATCAGTGCCGTATTGGATTGGGAGCTCGCCTCTATCGCCGACCCCGCTAAAGACCTTGCTTGGCTGTGCGTCAATTCGTGGCGCTTTGGCTGTAACGAGTTCGTCGTTGGCGGCTTTGGCGACTTAGACGATTTACTGACAGCCTACAATGCCAACAGCGGCCGCAAAATTAGCGCCGAAGACATTCACTACTGGATGGTCTTCGGATCATTTTGGTGGTCAGTGTGCTGCTTAAGCATGGGCAACACCTACAAGACCGGTGTCAATACCTCACTCGAGCGCCCTATTATTGGCCGACGTGCCTCCGAAGGTCAGCTCGATTGCGTGAACTTGTTGCTGCCACAGGGTTTCGAAATCATCCCTGACGAGCAGAATCAAGCTCTGCTACCCACCGATGCCGAGCTCGCTGAAGCCTTGCGGGCTCACCTCAAAGACAACGTCGCACCACTGTTGAGTGGCAAAGACAAGTTTCTCGCACAAGTCGCGGCCAACGCCGCGGGCATATTAGCCCGCAGTGCCCGTTTTAATGCCACCGCGGCGAACCAAGCCAATAACCGCCTGCAGGCTCTTTTGGGTGACTGTGAACCGCAAGAAGACCTCAACGCTAAACTTTGCGAGCATATCCGTGAAGGGCTTATCGACCTAAACAACCTCGCCCTGCAGGCGCACTTACGCGCGACGGTTGAAGCTCAGGTCCTTATCGATCAACCGCAGTACGTGGAGTTTTCCAAGCGGGGCGCCAACTAATACGCGCCACCTATCTCACTCCGCATTTTGCGACTGCCTGCGCTTAGCCATTGTTGGCCAGCCACCCAAAAGCGGCAAGAACCAGGCGGCTAGTACCCACCAATGATCACTCCAACGCAACTCACCGAGCGCAAAGACGCCGAGCATGATGCAGGATATCGTGATAACAAGAACGTTTAAGGTTTTCTGATTCATCTGCTGTAGTCCAAAATAAATGTTATCTCTTGTTTCATCCCAGCCAATATCCCAACGAGAAAGCCACCAAAAAGGTCACGACCACATAGGGTAACACCTTGCCGCTGTCAGACTCAGGGGGCGGCGGTGCCACGCTGCGATCGTCAACCAAAAGATCAGCAACAGACACCTCTAAAACGCTCGCGAGCGCTTTACTCGTCTCCATAGACGCCACGCCTGTTTTTTCTAGACGCTGGATCGTTCTGATATTTAAGTCACAAATATCGGCAAACTGTTGCTGGGTCCAACCCCGTTGCTGGCGGGCGTTTTTAACAATGCCTTTTTTAATTAACATACCGCCCCCCTACACCAACCATGAGGCGGTCAAATAGCCCACCGCCGCACCCGCAGCGGCAAAGCCCAGCACCATGATCCAGCTCAAAGACTTGGGATTAGACGAAGCAATCGCCTTCGTCGCGTTCGCCTCGTAAACCACCTCTCCATCCACCATTGCGCGAATCATCATTTTTGTCATGAACCTTTCCAGGGAAATAGACAAGGTCATTTGCTCATCGCCCACACTCAGAACGTGCTCGCTTCTGAGTGCAAACACCTTCGCGTCGACAACCTTTTCATCATCCACCCAGATTTGCTCTCGCGATGAAAATGTCGCAAGGTTCAAGATGACTTGGTGCTCCTTGTAGACGAAGGCAACCGTAACCCCCTTGGCAATAGAAAAGTCGAGCTCATCCTCAAGCTCTTGAGTTGATCTATCAGAGAACATAGTCAAATTCCTTTGTTTCAAGTGAAGGCTCAGTCTAAGCACAAAACTTACTAATTGCGCCGACACACTTGCGACTGTCGTAAAACTGTCCGATAGTTAGACCCTGTTGACAACAAAAAGCGACAATAATGATACAAAAACTACTTGCTTGGATACTTAGGCGGTACTACGTAAATGTAAACCGCAAAGCCAACCCCGACGCCCACACACAACGCACCCACCCTGTTAACATCCCCAGTCGCGACGACACTCGTAAAATTCCCGCCAGACACTATTCGGCCTGCGATGAGGGCAAACCGCTGATCGTTTACTTTCATGGTGGTGGCTGGGTTATCGGCGACCTAGAAACCCACGATGCTTTGTGCGCCAAGCTCAATCAAGTGACAGGGTGTGCAGTCCTAGCGATCGACTACCGCTTAGCGCCAGAGCACCGTTTCCCTGCTGCATTTGAAGATGCAATAGATGCGACAATGTGGGCCGCAGCGCAGCTCGACGTTCTTACCGATGCAAGCACACGGTTGATCGTTGCGGGCGACAGCGCCGGGGGCAACCTCGCGGCCGCGGTCTCACTCAATCTGCCCGAGATCGCTCGCGCTAGTCTCGCGGGCCAAGTGCTCATTTACCCGGTCACCGAGTACTATTTGTCAGGCTATCAAAGCTACATCGACAAAGGTAAAGGCTATGCGCTCAGCAAAACGCTGATGCACTATTTTTGGAATACCTATTTAGGGGAAAAATTTTCAGACTTAGCCACGGCCGAGTCCAAGGCCAAGACAGCTTTGCCTGGCACGTATGAAGATCTCAGCACCATGCCCAAGACCTTTCTGTCTACCGCCGAGAATGATCCTTTACGCGACGAAGGCATCGCCTTTAAAGAGGCTTTAATCCGCGCCGGCATTACAACAACATACCAGCACTTTGCTAATTCAGAGCATGGCTTCGCCACAGCACCAGGCGCGGACCCCGAGGCCGTGCGACAAATTGACTTGATCAACGAGTGGATAGAAACTCTGTAGGCGCTCTACGCCTCAGCAGACACATTAAAAAAGGGGCCAATTCAAATGGCCCCTTTTCTGTACTATTAAATAACGATTTAGATTATACCGTCATGGCATCAAGCATGCCCAACACATCGGCTGGCATCATTAAACGGGGTACCGGATACGATACAGCCTCCAGCACAGCAGCTTGAGCAATCGCGGCGTGGTCTTCGCGCTTGATGGCATCAAGAGTGGTCCCGATATCCAAGGTGGTATTCAAAGCCTTAACAGCATCAATAAAGGCTTGAGCTTTAGCACCCTGAGACGACGCATCACTCCCCACCCCAACCAACTCTGCCAACTCAGCCAGCGCAGCCTCGGCAGGCCCTTTGCTAAACTCGAGTACGTAAGGCAATACCACGGCGTTTGCCAACCCATGCGGCACACCATAATAGGCCCCAAACTGATGGGCGATGGCATGAACGTTACCCACGTTCACTTGGTTAATCGCCAAACCTGCATGGTAAGCCGCCATGGCCATAGCAGCGCGCGCGTCGTGATCACTGGCATCGGCGTAAATTTTGGGCAGGGCGGTAAAGATCGTTTTAATGGCAACACGTGCTTGCTCTTTGCGGGTGCCGCGATCCCAGGTGCAAATGTACGCTTCGATCGCGTGAGTTAACGCATCCATCCCCGTTGCGGCCGTAATAGCCGGCGGCAACCCTTGCTGCAGAGCAGGATCAACCGCCGCC
>JALRFH010000141.1 GCA_023253715.1 Halieaceae bacterium | reverse complement strand
TTTGCGAGAAGTAAAAAATAGCTCTCTGCTGATGCTGGAAAATGTCGAAGGCATAACGGGTGCAAAATCTGGTTATTCGCGAGCTGCAAGGTTCAGTAGCGCAGTATACGTTCAGCGCCGCGATAAAAAGGTGGTAGGAGTAATACTAGGTGCGATAACGACAAAAGCCCTTATTCGAAAAATGAATGTAATATTGGATGAGGCATTTGCAGATGCCGAGTGATCGCTCTGAAATAGTAATTTGGTATTACAAACCGATTGATATGCTGGTGATTAACTTTGCCGTCATATCCGAAGATACACCCAACCTCATCCGCTTTGTTGATCAAACTGGCTATGTTTTTGACCGTATGACATATGGCGAAACCACTTCGCTTCACGATGAATTAATCCGTAACGGTTTCACGGAGGTTGCAGACGACGACTTTATCAAGCTAGTAGGATTACCTGAGATCATCAAGGACTTGGGTGGCGAGACGAAGCCAGTATATTCATCAGGGAAGTTCTGGATCACTTGATTTGATTGAGAACATGTAGCATAATTTAAATAGGCATTTAAACACCAACTTGTGCGCCTTGGCATTCGCCTAAAGCACTAAAGCGGAGGCACACATGAATAATGTGATATACGTAAAGTTCCCTAAACAATCGAAACGAAAGCTACCCAGGCAGAGGGTATTTTACATCGGTCAGTATTATGCTGGGCCGCCATTATGTCAGTCGTTGGAAAAGCTATGGCTTAAGCGGAAACCTAATAACAGATGGGTCTTTCAGCAGAAGTGTTACGGTAGAGTATATGAGTGGGAAGAGTATGATGGGGACGATTTGTTAGACGTATTGGAGGGCATTCCTATGGCGGAGGAGATTACCATTGATGACTTGTTAGAGATGGGTTGGTATCACAGTGGAGAAGTCATACCAATTTAAGCGATCAAACATGCAAAAGACTGATGATCAAATTACAATTACTTAACTAGCTTTACTGCTTAATTATAAGGACAGGCAGGGTTGGTAACATTGGTGGGACTAGATTGTTGTGTAGCTAGTCGCCAAACCCTAACCGACTATATTGCCGTTAATCCACGTAGCTTTCATACGTGACCGAGCTGCAATTAAAGAGCACTGAAGTCTGCCAAAACTATGATTGCAAATGATGTGATTAGGCAGCACACTCCAAGCTGAGTATATTCTATTCTAAGGTATCATATGCGACAGATTACTTTTTTCCTGATGCTCCTTGCTTTTTCTGGTTTCGCTAGTGCGCGTGAAAGTTTTTACGAACCTGACGGAGACAATTTGAAGAAATTTTTATGCGAGCCAGGAGAGGATTATAGCTACTTTAAGTGGGGAAAACTTGAAACACTAGTTACGCCTCATTTGTCAATAAGTACATGGGATGAAAGTTTTGGGAAGTCTGCAGAAAATCTTGGACTAGCAGTAGACATATCAAAAAATGTAGGACTTCCTCTCTTTAAAGAATTTGAGAAAGCGGTAGTAGAGGCTGAAGGCTTTAAAACTTTAAAATATGACGCCTCAATCACAAGAGAGTTCGACGTTCGTTATGATACTTGCAAAAGTCAAATCACTCCATCCGATGATATGTATAGCAAATTTCAAACCTGCCGAGCAAAAGCTAAAAATATTGTTGAAACTATTTATGGCCAAAGAATGGGTAAAGTTTTCTGCAATATAAGGCTCAAAGGAGAGGAGTTCCCGGTTTTGGTGTCCACTTCATGCAGCATAAGCTATGGAGGAGATTTCAAATATAACCGTGACTTTGAATTGACCTTCTTAGACTATCTTTCACCAGAAGTGGGTGAAAAAGCGACAATACAGCTCTTTCGAAAATATGCTGACCAGATTTCAAAAATCGTCTCGATTGGAAAGAAGTGTGGTTAAGTCATAACTTACCCAACCATCACTCAGCACTGCGCCCAATTAATAATGGACGGCAGTATATGTACTGTCTGATCAGCATCGGAGAGAGAAACTCAAAGACTGTGCTTTACTATGCTCTGGCCTGCCTCGCGCGTGCGTGCGCGACTTGATCATCAGCCGCCCGAAATTGGAGGGGCGGCTGTTTACGTTTTATACCTGCAATCAGGCGGCGTTGGCGGTGCTCATCGACTGATAGACTGCGGATTCAAACGCCATATATCCGGTAAAAGATACCGCATCCGCGAAGGGCAGGATTTGCGTGGCCCAATAGCCGCCCAACCCGGCCTGGCGGTCGATCCAGTAAAAGCAATTCGCCAGTCCGGCCCATCCTATGGCTCCGGCAGGGCGGCCCGTGGGTGCCTCTTCGGAGTTGACCATAAAGGTATAGCTCCAGTCCTTCGCGAGGCCCGGGAAAAACTCGGCATCATTGGACAGGCTGGGGATGACACCTGGCAGCATCGTCACCTTCTGCGGCGGGACCAGCGCCCCCTTGCATGCCCAGTCCACGGTTTCGGGCTTCAGCACCCGGCCATTGGGGCCGTCGCCGTCGTTCAGCCACATACGGATGAACTTCATGTATTCGGTGACCGTGCCGTACAATCCATGCCCGCCCATATGCACCTCGGGATCGTCGGGCAGGGCAAAGTCGTCCATCGGAGTCAGGCTGCCGTCAGCGCCCCGGGCGTGGATCGTCGCAGTGCGGTCCTTCATGTCGTCGGTGCGGGTAAAGGCCATGTCGGTGATCCCCAGAGGGGCAAAGACCCGCTCTGCCATCACTTCGCCCAGCCGCTTGCCGCGCACGCCTTCGACCACCTGACCGACCCAGTCGATATTGGTGCCGTATTCCCACCGCGTGCCGGGGTCAAACAGAAGCGGCGTGTTGATGGACGCATGTGACGCCGTCACCACCGAGGGCTGCCCGTGATCGGCCGCCAGCTTGCTGTAGGTTTCGTTGAAGAAGTCATAGCCAAATCCGGCGGTGTGCAGCATCAGTTGCCGTGTGGTTACATCCGTGGCGGGCGCGCGCAGCTTAGGAGCGCCCGAGGCGTCAAACCCGTCGATTACCTTCAGTTCGCCAATGGCCGGAGCATATTCTTTGGCCGGGGCATCCAGATCCAAAAGTCCCTCTTCCACGCATTGCAGGGCGGTTGTGCCCGCAATGGCCTTTGTGGTCGAGAAAATTGCCATTACTGTATCGTCCGTCATGGGGCGATCGCCCAGTCGGCGCTCACCGAACGCACCGGAGTAGATGGTTTCCTTGCGGTCCGTGACTTGCGCCACCACCCCTGGCACGCGCGGATCCCCCGCGCAGACCCCTGACAGAATGGCGTCGCAGCTTGATTTGAGATTGGTCATTGTGTCCTCCCAACTAGTTAACCGCTGGAAGCGTAACACCGCGCCGACGGGCGGTCTGTCCGGCTTTGGCAGGACCTGTCCGATACCAGAAGTAAAATGGACCTAATGGATGTGGCGCGCCCTGTGCCGCGTTTGCGAGGGGAGCTCGTTGAACCGGGCCCGATATGCCCCGGCCATTGCACCAAGGTTGACATAGCCCCAATCCCCGGCGATCTGCGTGACCGTGCGCGAGGGGTCGGCCGACAGCAGGTCAGCCCGCAGCCCTTCCAGCCGACGGGCGGCAAGAAAATCTCGGGGGGTGATGCCGCGAAAGCGCCGGAAGCCTTCGGACAGGGTGCGCGCCGATACCCCTACACGGGCTGCGACATCTCCGATCTGCGGGGCTTCGTGGGCTTCGGCCTCCATGATCTCTTCGGCGCATCGCACGTAATGCGGGGCTGCACTTCGCGCCCCGTCCTGCAGATTGACTCCGGCACAATCGGCCCATTGCATCAAAAGCTCCAGACACAGCACCTCCTCCAGGTGCCGCCCCAGAGGGCCGTCGGCGGCCAGCGGCAGGTCGGCGCTGATAGTGCGGGTGGCGTAATCCAGAAGGCTCAGCCAGCGTGACCCCGGGCCGCCGAATTTCGCCCTCCTTGTCCACAATGCGTCGTCCGGCACAAAGCCGAACCACTTTTCCGCCGTGGCGGCCATCACCTGATGCGGAATGGTGAGGTTCAGCTGCATGTGATGCGCATCGCCCTCCAGCCAGTATTCCGTGCGCGAGCAATCGACGACAAAGCTTTCACCCACGCCGGTTGTCGCCGGACGCGCATCACAATGATGATTGAGCGACCCGTTCAGCGTGTTTAGCACCAGAATATTCCCGGCGTCGGGGTCAAACTGATCCAGATAAACTCCGGTGCCGTAGGAAAAGCGTGTCATGGTTACGCGACCCGCCTTGGCCGATATCATAGTGGCGTCGGGGATCGAAAGCCGCTCCAGCGGTTGCACGCGGTAAGGCATATAAACCGAGCGGCAGAATTCCTGCACCTCGTCCCAGTCACTAGAGTGAATGGGGTGGCTGTGATCAATCGGCTGGCCTGCTGTATCCATCACCAGCGCATGCTGCAGAATGGGAGAGTCCATCGGTTTCCTCCGTTCCAAAAAGTAAACACCTTTTTTGGGCAATGGGCAATATTGGATCGGCAGGTCGTTCCAACATTTCAGCTCGCCCCAAAATATTCTCAGTCTTTGACAAAAAGTTGCAGACCCAAAAATCTTGACGACCCAGAGAGTGCAGCGAATGACTGCACTTCGGATGCCACGCTGCGGCATCCCAATCAGACTGCTCTTTAACTTTCTTTTTCTTCCCTGAAAGAGTCTTTGTGCGTTCAGTGTAGAATTGCTTACTGCCGATATACAGAGACCCTGTCGTTCTCATCAGTATACAAGATGTAAATCCAAAGTATACATCAGGTGAGATTGGCTGTTTAGACATCCAATGCCCTTGCCCGTCAAAGCCTATACAAAATTTAATGTGTGCTCGTAATTCGCTAATATCATTCATTATTCCTTTCTCAAAGTTGCTCAGAGACACCGTGGGGCGTCTGAAATATTATTAGTAGGCAGAGGCTCTACATGCTCTTGATAGAACGTTTGTAGAACCCCTGAGGTTTTAATTAAGTGATTACTTTTGGTTTGATAACAATTGCCGCAAAGCCGTTTGCTGCCATAGATGTTGCGTCATAGTCTGTAGTAATTGAAGACTACAACACCTGTGCCGAAGCTGATAGACAAGTATATCTCACGATCAGGATCTGTTGAGCTTAGAAAGTTGGTTTAAACGACATTGCTCCGCATGATGTATTTCCTGATGAAAGATCAAGATACATTATATCTGACGTTAGACATATCATTGTATCAGCACACATGCTCTTGACCCTATTGACTGCAATAAAGGTTGGTCAAGAAGGTAAAGAGGCTATCTTATGCAGAGTTATTAACGAATAATCTCCCACCACTTGCCGTTTTAAACAGACCTAGTTCCAACAAGCGACCGACAGCCTCATTGATCTGCTGCTTTGTGCGGCCTAAGTGTTCGACGATCGCAGCCTGCGTGCAGCGCGGGTTCTGATTTGTGGTTCGCCGAATACTCCGAATCCGACTCCGTGTCCATTTCCATTGCTGCCCCCGACGACGTGTCCGTTCTCATCATGAGTGACGGTGTCTTGCCCGCACCCCACACGGTGACCATTTCGTGGCCAGTGACCAACGAAGCGCCCTGGATTCTCGCTTTGATTGTGGTGGGCCTGGTCACCATGGTAGCCGGGCACTAAGGGCACGCCGGCAGCGGCCATCAGTCGTTTGCTTTGGGCCTTGAGGCCCATGGCCTCAATGGCGGCAGGCGACGGGCCGATGAACGCCACGCCAACCGCCTCGCAAGCTTTCGCAAATGCGGCGTTTTCGCTTAAAAAACCGTACCCGGGATGAATGGCTTGTGCACCCGTTTTTTCCGCTGCAGCCAAGATGCGCTCCCACTGCAGGTAGCTGTCTTTGGGGTCGGCGGGGCCGATGTGTACGGCCTCATCGCAAGCGCGCACGTGCGGGGCTTGTGCATCGGCATCTGAGTAAACAGCGACCGTTTGGATGCCCATGCGACGGGCAGTCGCTGCAACACGACAGGCGATTTCGCCGCGATTGGCAATAAGTATCTTTTTAAACATACCGGGCTCTTGTACGTTTTATCAGGTGCGAGTGGTTTGCCAGGGTGGCGTGGCTTTGCTCAAGAAGGCCTGCACCCCGATCTTGCCCTCCTCACTGGAGCGGATATCGGCGATCTGGCGCGCAGTGTGAGCCCGCAGGTCGGCCGTGATGGGTTGCCCACCCACCTCATGAACGAGTGCTTTACACGCGCGTACCGCTTGGGGTGCATTACCCAAAATAGCGCTGAGGTAGTGCGCAATGTGGGCATCTAAATCATCTGCGGCACACACCGTTTGTACGAGACCCATCGTCTGTGCCTCACTGGCGTTGAAGCGCTCCGCCGTTATGAAGTAGCGCATAGCGATGTTGGGATTCATCGCACGGATCACGTACGGCGAGATCGTAGCGGGGATCAGCCCAAGCTTGACCTCACTGAGGCAAAAATGCGCGCCTTCAACCGCAACTCGGATATCGCAGGCAGCAGCCAAGCCCACGCCGCCGGCGTAACAGTCCCCTTGTATCCGAGCGATGACGGGCACGGGGCAG